>SLIA01000111.1 GCA_007135935.1 Wenzhouxiangella sp. | reverse complement strand
TTAAAGACAATCGGTAGCCGGACAGCCTTTTCAGGGCTGATTCCGGCGCGTCCGCTGAGAATGGCGCTCAGCGTTTTCCGGCTTACACCCAAGGCCTTTGCGGCCTTGGTGCTAGTTGTCCGTCGGCGACGTGGCGCCGACCTACCGGGGAATTGTACTCGACCGCAAGAACCGCCTCAGCGATTGCGAGGATCGTCTTTGGGGTTGATGTACTCGATGCCCCAGGGGCCGTTGCCGTGAAGCTGGATGATGGTTTCGCCCTCGGCGTAACCGAACATGGGGTCGCCCGGCGGCATGATGGCCACGCTGCCCACCGGCAGAGTACGGGTCTGTTCCTTGTCGAACTCCCTGCCGTGAGCAAAATGCAGCGTGCCCTGAAGTACGGTCACCCGTTCGTAGGCCGGGTGCACGTGCGGCAGGATACGGTAGCCGTCTTCCAGGCGCAGGCGAAAGGTAAATGGCTCGGGTTCGGAAATGTCGCCCTCGATGATGGCGATTTCGGCGCCCTGCCCCATGGATGCCACTGGTCCCCATTGCATTTCTTCGGCGGTCATCATCATGTGGCCGTCGCCGCGGTAGACCTCGTCGGCAGTGACAGTTTGCAATGCAAACAGCAGCCCCAGGAATGTAGCGGTCAATAGCGTCTTGCGTGTCATGAACATGCCCTCCAGATGTACAAGAAATGCTAGTTTACCAGCAATTCCCGGGTATACCCGGCAGGCAAACGGTCCGGAGGCCCGGGGGCTGACAAGTCGCCGGTAGCCTTTTCGGTCTTGGCCGGGTGTTGCTGACAGCGCCAGCCGGCGCTATGGTGAGGGTGGGCAACGTTCCAGCAGGCACGTGGTTGATCGTGCCAGCGGAGTGAGGGCAGGTCATGAGCAAAGGCAGGGGCGGCGAGTATTACCGCGGCAAGACGGTGCTGATCACCGGTGCCACGGGCTTTCTGGGCAAGGCGCTGATCGAGGCTGTGTTCGATCGCCTGCCGCACATCGAGCGGGTTTACGTGCTCATGCGCCCGCGCAGCGACGGTGACGGCAGGCTGCTGTCGCTGGATGAAACGCTCGACACCGAGATCCTTGCCTCGCCGGTCTTTGCCGGGCTGCGCGAGCGTCATGGCGAACGCTTCGAGGCCGAGGTCGCTGCACGGATCACGCCGGTACCCGGCGATCTTGGGCAAAAGGGACTGGGCCTGACGCCCGAGTGGCGCGAACGGCTGGTCGAGGAAGTCGACATCATCGTCAACAGTGCCGCCCTGGCGCAGTTCGACGCGCCGCTGGACAAGGCACTGGCCATCAATGCGTGCTCGCCCATGGAGGTGCTGGAGCTGGCCCGTGCCGGCAGGCGCCGCTCCTTCCTGGCCCACGTATCCACCTGCTATGTCGGCAACGTACCCGGGCCGGTGTTCGAAACCCTGCCCCAGGCCCCCAATGGCCAGGAACTGGATGCGGATGCCGTCATTGATCGGCTCGAAAGCGAGGTCGAAACCATCCTGGCCGAAACCGGGCAGCAGCCGGAGAAGTGCCGTCAGCGCCTGGAGCAGGCCGGACTGGAGCGGGCCCGCGAGCTGGGCTGGAACGATGTCTATACCCTGACCAAGGCGCTGGGAGAACTGGCCCTGGATCGTCACCGCGGCGATGTCCCCATGCTGGTCCTGCGCCCGTCGATCATCGAGAGCGCGCTGGAGCGTCCCCTGCCGGGCTGGATCGAGGGCCTGCGCATGATGGACCCGCTGGTTGTCGGCTATGCCATGGGCCGGGTCTTCGAATTCCCCGGCCATCCCGAAACCGTGCTGGATGTCATTCCCCTCGACCGGGTGGTCAATGCCCTGTTGATGGCCATTCCCTACTGCCACCGGGGCGATGCGCCGGAGCTGTACCAGGTTTGTACCGGCACGCAGCGGCCACTGGTGATCAAGACGCTGGTCGACGATCTCGAGGCCTATTACTGCGACCATCCGCTCAACGATTCCGCGCAGCTGCCAAGGCTGACCTTGCCGGAATGCGATCGCTTCTTGCGGCGGTTGAACTGGCGCTACCTGGGGCCGTTGACGGTTGCCAAGCCGGTCATGCGTGCACTGAAGTGGCTGCCCGGGTTGGGAGGCTGGCACGAGCGACTGGAGCGCAATCTGCGCAACGTGCGCCGCCTCAAGCGCTACGCGGCCATCTACGGCCCCTATGCCTGCGCGCGCATGCGTTTTGTCAATTTCAATACCCGCACGCTGTGGCGGCAGATGGATCCTGACGATCAGCGGCGTTTTCCGTTTACGGTCGATCAACTCGACTGGCACGACTACCTGCACCGCGTGCACCTGCCCGGCCTCGAGCGTTACGTACTCGAGCGGCCGGACGCCAGCCCTGAACCGCTGCATCTCGACAGCGCGCTGGCTGCCGAGTCCGGTCCGGCCGAGTCGGACACTGAGCGGACAACATGCTGGCGCCGCGCCCACGGCATGCTGGCTCAGACGCGACTGCAACCGCCCGATGCAGTGGAACAATGGGCCACGCCGCTGTACAAGCGTGCCGTGCACCGGACCATCCTGTTGCTCATGCAGTTGATCACGCGCGGTTACCTGCGCCTGCGAACCAGCGATACCGAATACCTGCCGCAGCGCGGGCCGTTCGTGGTGGTGTCGAATCACACCAGCCATATCGATACCGGCGCCCTGCTCTCGGCCCTGGGCCGGGAATCGGCGCGCGTGCACCCGATTGCCGCCAGCGACTACTGGTTTCGCAGCCGCTGGTTCGGCACGATGTTGCATGCCACGCTGAGAGCAATACCGTTCGAGCGCGGCACCGGCCAAATTCCGGCGGCACTGTCGCTTCCGGCCGAGGTCCTGCGGGTGGGCCACTCGCTGATCTTTTTCCCCGAAGGCACGCGCAGCCCCGACGGCAATCTGAGAGCGTTCAAGAGCAGCGTCGGCCTGCTGGCGCTGGCCGCTGCCGCACCACTGGTTCCGGCATACATCAGCGGGGCCCACGAGGCGCTGCCCAAGGGGCGCACGCTGATGAAGCCCGGATCGGTACGCGTGCGCTTCGGTCGTCCGTTGCGCATCGAGCCCTACCTGGACCGCCTGGACAGTGAAGCCATTGCCCGCGTGGCCAGCGACATTGCCAGCGACGCGCATCGCGCGGTTGCCCGACTGCAGTTGGACGAAGAAGGCGGCACCCCAACGACTGGAGGAGATCATGATTGATGCCGTATCAGGTTCCATGGTGGTATTGGTGGCCGCCGTCGTGCTGGTCGCTACCCGCGTTCGACGCGGCGGCGGCCGCGTAATGCAGCCTTACGATCCAAACCCCGGTGAGCGGTTCGATCACCTCTGGGGATATGCCGATACCCGCTTCGAGTTTCTCGACGGTCGCACGGTGCGCCTGAGCGGCAGCCGTTATCCGCTGGCCGGTTCTCCCTTGCCCCATTTCGTGCCCTTCGTCGAGGACATGCTCGGCGTTCCGATCGGCCCGGAGCATGCGCGCGAGCTGTCCCCGCCGCGGCAAGCACCGGAAGCGGTGCGCAACGAAGGGTTTGTCAACGCCCTGCGGGAATTGGCTGGCAGTGAGTGCATGCGCGACGACGACCGCGAGCGGCTGGTCCACAGTCACGGTCAGCTCAGCGTTGACGAGGTCTACCGCGTGATGACCGGTCATGTGCCCGGACGGGTGGTCGACCTGGTGGCCTATCCTGAATCCGAGGCGCAGGTCGCAGCCCTGACCCGGCTGGCGGTCAAACACGATGTGGTGCTCATTCCTTATGGCGGCGGCACCAATGTTTCCGGTGCCCTGCAGTGCCCGTCCGGGGAATCGCGCATGATCGTGTCGGTGGACATGCGCCGCATGAATCGCGTGCTGAACATTGACCGGGAGAACAGTCGCGCCGAGATCGAGGCCGGCATTACCGGCGCCGAACTGGAAGCCCGGCTGGGCGAGGCCGGGCTGACCTGCGGGCATTTGCCCGACAGCGTGGAGTTTTCCACCCTCGGCGGGTGGATCGCCACTTATGCCAGCGGCATGAAGAAGAATCGCTACGGCAACATCGAGGACATCGTGCTCGATGTCACCCTGGTGACACCGTCTGGCTCCATCCATACCGTGCCGATCAATCCACGCAGCTCGGTGGGCATACATCCGCGCCACCTGGCACTGGGCAGCGAAGGCTGCCTGGGCATCGTCACGCGTGCGGTGTTGCGCCTGCGCGCCCTGCCCGAAACCTGCCGCTACGCCTCGATCGTGTTTCCGGACTTCGGCTCGGGCCTGAAATTTCTTCGCGCGGTGAGAGACTCCGAAGTCACGCCGGCGAGCATTCGCCTGGCCGGCAACCAGGAGTTCCGGCTGGGTCAGTCGCTCAGCCATGCCGAGGGCGGCGGGAAGCGTCTTGTGGGCAGGCTGCAGAAGTTCTACCTGTTCCGACTCAAGCGCTTCGACCTGCAGCGCATGGTGGCCGGCACCCTGGTGATGGAAGGCAGCCGCGAGGAGGTGCGGCGCCAGTGGCGCACGCTCTCGCGCCTGCTGGCCGCTCACGGCGGACTGTCCGGCGGTGCCGAGGCCGGCCAGCGTGGTTACCAGGTCACTTTCGCCATCGCCTACATCCGCGATTTCATGAGTGCCTTCGACGTGCTCGGCGAGACCTTCGAAACCTCGGTGCCCTGGGATCGTGTCGAGCCGGTGGTCGCGGCGGTGGAAGCCGAACTCCACCGCCTGTGCGCCGAATACGGGGTGCCCGGTCGACCCTACCTGTCGTATCGCGTCTCGCAAAGCTACGACACCGGCGCCTGCGTGTATTTCACCCTGGGATTTTCCGGGCGCGGACTGGATGATGCCGATCGCATCTACCAGGACATCGAGAAGCGCCTGCGCCAGGTGGTGCTCGATACCGGTGGCTCCCTGTCACACCACCACGGGATCGGCAAGGTGCGCCAGGGCTTCGTGCACCGCGTCCATACCGAGACCACCATCCGCGCCCTGCGTGCGCTCAAGCGTGAAATCGACCCCGGCAACATCTTTGCCGCCGGCAACAACGTGTTCGGGCAGCACAAGCCCGAATAATTCATGAACTATCCGGGCTGGTCCCCGGGCATGAGCTATGCACAGTCTTCCACATCGCCCCGGGGACGGACCGTGTTTCGTCCGTCGGACTTTGCCGCATACAGACAGCGGTCCGCACGCGTGAGCAGGTTCTCCGGGCTCGAATCGTCATCGCGAAGTGTCGCCACGCCGATGCTTGCGGTGACATTGAAAGTCCCTTGCGGGCTTTTGAACAACCGGGCGGCCACGGCCCGGCACAGCCGCTCGGCCAGGCGGCGAGCCGGGCCCAGTTCGCTTTCCGGCAGCAACACGACGAATTCCTCGCCCCCCATGCGCGCAAGATAGTCACCGGCACGAATTTCGGGCTTCACGATGCTGGCAAACTCCTTGAGTACGGCATCACCGGTGCTGTGACCATGACGGTCATTGATCTGCTTGAAGCGGTCCAGATCGAACATCAATAGGCTGAGGGCATGCCCCTGACGCCGTGCCCGGCTGAACTCCCTGTCCAGTGTTTCCATCAATGCTCGGCGGTTGGCGATTCCCGTGAGCGGATCGGTTGTCGACATGTGCCGCAATCTTTCGGTCATGTGCTCCCGTTCGGTGACATCGCGATAGAACCAGATGCGCCCCCAGTAGACGCCGTCGGGTCCGTGCAACCCGCGGGAGTGGCGCTCCAGTACCCGGCCGTCCTTCATGTCGATCCGAACCCCGTGTTCTTCCTCGTCCAGGGAGCCGTAGAGTTCCATGACCCTTTGCACGAAACTGTCGGGAACTTCGAGCTGCTGGACGACCGCCTGCAGTGCCGCCTCGCCGTCTCGGGCTTCCATGATGGCTTCGGGGATATCCCAGATCTCCAGGAAACGCCGATTCCATGTCTTGATCTCGTTGTCGGCATCCACCACCAGGATGCCGTCGGGCGATTCGTCCAGGTAGGCGCTCATCACGGTGGATTGATAGCGTGCCTCCAGCTCCAGGTGGACTTGGTTGCTGATTTCGTGGGCCGTACCGAGCAATCGGGTCACGTTGCCCGCCTCGTCGAAAAAGGGGACCAGGACCGTCTGCCAGAAGGTCTTGCCGATGGGAAGATCCAGTGTCTCCCGGTAATCGATGACCGCCTTGGTCTCCACACATCTTCGATACCTGGCCTTGACCTCGCGGGCCATTTCCGGCGAGAGCAACTCATCGATACTGCGCCCGGCAACCTCGTCGAGGCTCATACCGGAAAGCTGCTCGTGCCGGGCATTGATCGCGGCCAGGCGAAACTCGTCTGCCGAGACCACATCGATCACGAACGCGGCGATACCCAGGTAATCCAGCATCCGGCGCAGCTCGGCCGGATTTCGATTGATGCTGATGTCCTTCATCTCAAGCCCCACACATGTTCGGCATCCTCGCCGCTAGTCTCGACCTGCCGGTCGACACGGCACCGGAACCGACGGTTGCAGGATTGGTCAACTGTCGCTGCCGAGTAACAATTGTCCCACTGTCACGGTGGGGATGTCGTTCTTGCGTAATTGCCGGATCATGTAGCCCAGGTGCCGGTGGACCGGGTCGGGGCGGTCTTCGCCGCCCAGGTGCATCAGCACCACGCCCCCGGAGAAGTCGGGAGAACTGGCCAGTCGAACGATCCGGTCGGCCATGTCCGTGCCGCTCACGAACAATGCGTGGTCGGGGTCGGACACCCAGTCCAGGGTATCGAGGGAGCGATCACGGCCGCCCCGGTTGGTCCAGCCGACATGCGTGTAGCCCAGTTCCCTGGCCCATTGCTCGATTTCCTCGTTGATTTCGCCATACGGGGCGCGCCACATCGGCGCCATGGACTGACCGGTGATGCGATGGAAA
The DNA here is from genome assembly GCA_007135935.1 of Wenzhouxiangella sp. Taxonomy (GTDB): domain Bacteria; phylum Pseudomonadota; class Gammaproteobacteria; order Xanthomonadales; family Wenzhouxiangellaceae; genus Wenzhouxiangella. The sequence goes on along the minus strand of SLIA01000111.1, from coordinate 2,016 downwards.
AGCTGCTCGGTTCGCAGCAGTTGCCATTGCAGCCGGTGCCGGTCGAATTCTTCGCGTGTGTGGTGTTGCCGGTTGTCTTCGAACGTGGTCAGGTGGGGATGGTTCCAGGTGTGGTTGGCCACCTCGTGTCCGGCAGCCACGATACGTCGCGTGATCTCGGGATGGTTTTTCAGAAACTGTCCGGTGAGGAAGAACGTGGCCTGCTTGTCATGCGTGCGCAGGGTCTGGAGGATTTCGTCGGCATGGTCGGCGCGCCAGCCGCCGTCGAAGGTGATGGCGATGCCGCGCGCGCCGGAGATCTGAGAGAGCCCTGCCCGCCCATTCTCGCTCCAGGTCCAGCGTTCGGTCTGTTGGTGCAGCTCGGCGGTCTGCAGCGTCCAGGAACGGGCCCTCATGGAGCGCGGCAAGGCAAGCTCTACAGTCTCGCCGGCCGGAATGAATGCCTTGGCAGTGCCATCAACGAGTACGACGGCGGGTCGGTCGCCGGCTGCGGCGATGGCCTGCATGCCGGATTCGGTCTCGTGCGGCTCGTCGATCCAGTGCGGGTCCTGTATTGCCGGTGGAGCGGCCGGTTCTGCCGACGTCCGTGTCGCGGCAACTGCAGTCTCATTGGCCGCTCTGGTCGCAACACTGCGCTGCTCCTGGGCAACGATGAAAATCGCGCCCGCGATGCCGGCCTGGATCAGCAGCACGGCCCAGACCATCAGCATTACCCGGCGTGCCCAGGCCTCGCGCATGAAGGGCGGGTAGCGCCACCAGATGCGCGGATCGACCTGGCGCTTGAGTTTTCTCAGGGTGGTACCGACACGCTGCCATCGTTCGTCACGCCGACAGTGTTTTCTGCACGTTTGCGAACAGAAGATATGCCCGTCAAAACGCAATTGACAGGCAGGGCATATCGGCTCCCTGCACTGGAAGCAGCGCCGACGGGCGGTTCGGTCTGGGTGGTTGGTGCACTGGTACACGCCCCGATGATAGCGCCAAAATACCCGGGGCGGCCAATCCGGCGCGAATGCCTTTCGCGCCGGTCATGCCGCTGCTGCAGGCTCAGTCCAGGTGACGGTTGAAGAACTCGACGACGATGTCAGCGGCCTGCTGGTGGATTTCGGCACGATTGTCGGCGGGGTCGGTGCAGAGCAAGCCGAGGCGTTCGCGGCCGGTGTCGGTGCAGCGCGAGAGGAAGCTGTAGTGACCGGCATCCTCCAGGGTGTTCAGTTCGGTGTCTTCGATGTAGCGGTCGAAATGTGCGGCGTTGGTGGCAATGGGTGCGACGCTGTCCTGTTCGGCGGCGAGGATGCCGACCGGGATGACGATGGGCATCAAGCCGCGTTCGGTAAAGGCGCCGCCCAGGGCCGGGGCCATGGCGAACACGGCGGAGAAACGGTCGTCGCGCCAGGATTCGTCGTGCTCGTCCAGCGAGGCCCGGACATGCGGTTCTCTTGCGGCCTGCCGGTAGTCTTGCGTGGCGCCCGGATACTCGGTCTGGGGCTCACAGGTCGCATCACGCTCGGGGCCGTCGCAGAAGGCCTCGAAGGCTTCCAGGCTGGTAATGCCGCCGGCCAGCGAGATGACGGTGTATCCACCCAGTGAAAACCCGGCTGCACCGACACGCAGGCCATCGATGCGCTCGCCCAGCTCGTCGTCCTCGAGCAGCAGGTCGAGCAGCACCGACAGGTCGCGGGTGCGTTCCCACCACAGCATGAAGCCCTCGGGCATGTAAGGCTCGCCGGCCGAGGTATTGCCGTGATGGTTGACGGCGGCAACGATGTAGCCTTCCTCGGCCAGGCGGGTGGCCAGCCACATCAGGTGGATGCCGGCACCGCCGGTGCCATGCGACAGGAGGATCAGCGGGTAGCGTTCCTTTTCCCGCGACACCGGCGGGTTGCCCTGTGCCCTGCCGGCAATGAACAGGGGATCGTCGGGATTGCCGATGGTGACCTCGTAGGTCTCCTGGGTCGCGTCGGTGGGATACCACAAGGTGGTCGCCAGCGGCCGCGGATCGTCCCCGCCCCACTC
>SLIA01000006.1 GCA_007135935.1 Wenzhouxiangella sp. | reverse complement strand
TAGCGCTCGACCAGCAGCGTGGTCTTGCCCGAGCCGGCCGGGGCCTGGACGATGACCGAGCGGGTCGGGTCGACGGCCAGTTGGCGCTGGTCGAGATCACTCATCGTTGTCCTCCATCATGCGAGCGCTGCGTTCGTGGATGCGGCAAAGAGTCGGCAGGTGACAGTAGTCGCAGGCCTTGGGGCGCGGGTCGACGGCGGCATGGCCGTTGGCGAACTGCTGGGCGAGCGCTTCGATCTGCCGGCCCCAGTCGGCCAGCAGGGATTGCCAGGATTCCACTTCCTTGAACGGCTTGCGGTTGATCTGGCCGATCACGGCCACGCCGTCGACACCCGCGTCGACCTCGGCCAGGCCCTCGAATTTCATCGATTCGGGCCGAAGTTGGGCAAAGGCCAGCCCGACCGGCTTCGGGTCGAGACTGACGGCATAGGCCGGCATTTGCACATTGGCCGGCCGCTCATCGGGCACCCAGTCGTTGCGACTGGCCTTGCCGGTCTTGTAGTCGATCAGCAATTCGCCGCCGCCTTCGAGTTCGTCGACGCGGTCGATCTTGCCGCTCAGTTGCAGGGGACCGAAGCGCATGTCGATCTTTTCTTCAAGGTGCTTGATCGCAAACGATTCGCGCTGTTTCTCCAGCGCCAGCCAGCGGGCAAGGGCGCGCTTGAGGCACTGGACTTCGAGTTGCTGACCGGCCCGGCTCAGTGCCAGACGCTGGAGCTTGTGCCAGTCGGCCATGGCCGATTCGGCGGACTGATCGATTCGTTCGGCCAGCGCGGCGTCATCGAGCGAGAGCAGGGCGGCCTGGTCGGGCAGTTCGCGCCAGAATCGCTCCAAGGATAGGTGCAGAAGGCTGCCGCGGGCGCGGGCATCCAGTCCCGGGCGCGGCGGGCGTGCGTCGTCGGCACCCAGGCGCCAGACGGCGAAGGCCTTGAACGGGCACTCGGACTGATGCTGCAGCACGCCGGTGCCGCCCGGGCTCTGCTGGCCCTGAAGCGGTGGTGCCTGGCTGTCATCGTCGATGCGCTCGAGCGTGAGCGGAACAAGGTCGGGATTGGCTTCTTCTTCAACGCGGGCCGGGCCATCGAGCAGGGGGGTGAGAGCGAGCGCCTGATCGCCTTCGCCGCGTGCGTAGCTGCCGACGATGTGTTCGGATGCCCGCATCAGCCCGGCCAGTTCGTCACGGGCCCGGGCCAGACTGACATCGCCGCTGCCCCGGGGCAGATTGGTCTGCAGGCGCGCGGGAATGAGCGGGTCGCGCCGGGTGGGGCCGGGCCAGTGTTCGTTGTCCAGCGTGGTGATCCAGAGCGCATCGAAGTGCTCGCCCAGGGCTTCTTCCACGCCCAGCACTTCCACCGCGGCACCCGGGTTGCGTTCACGGAACACGGTTGCCTGGGCACGTTCGCCGAGACGCTGCAGGGCCTTGCCGCGGCTGACCGGCTGATCCGCGACCAGGTCCAGGCTGCTGAATTCCTCCAGCAATTCATGCCAGCGCTGCAGCGCCTGGTATTCGCGGCTGTCCAGTGGCCGCCCGTGGCCGAAACCCAGTGCACTCAGCTCCTGCTGGAAGCAGCGCGCCCAGTCCGATGGCCACTGGCGGTTGTCCTGTTTGCGTCTGAGAAGTTGCCATTCGGCCAGCTTGCGCCCCAGCCTCGCGGCCTGACCGTGGCTGGCCTGATGCATCAGCTCGCCGGCCGAAATCCAGTACGGTGCGCGATGGGCCAGGCGGGAAACGATCCGATCACGAGCCAGGGCTTCGTCGCCCCAGCCGGCCAGAAACGGGGAGCGCAGGACATGCCCGGCCGCGGGCTGGCTGATCCGGTTCGGTTCCAGTGCAAGCAGGCATAGTGCATCGTCGATCAGCGGCCAACGTGCCAGTGGATGGCCCAGCGAGACGTGCCAGGCCTTGGCGCTGGTCGGTTGCAGTGCAAAGCCGGGCGGGTCGAAAACCCGGGCGAACAGACTTTCGACGCGTTCCAATCGGCCCTTGAGGTCGGGCACGACAATGCCGATGCCGGCTTCCGGGTTGGCTTCGAGTTGTTCACGCGCCCAGCGTGCCGCGGCCAGCAGCTCGCTATCGGGCGTGGCGTATTCGATCAGTTCCGGGTTCGCGGTCGTCTGCTGGTTGGCGGACTGGCGCTCGACCGGGCAGCCGGCTCGGGCCAGTGCATCGAAGATCGCGGCCTGCAGTGGCGTGATCGGCAGATCGAAGCCGTGCAGCAGGACTTGTTCGGGCATCTGAATCCGGCCTTCGCGGATCAGCGCCGGTAGTCGCGCGGCGAACGACCATTCATCGACAAGCCCGCGTTCGCTCAGCAGTTTCTCGTAGCGTTCGGCCCATGCGCGGAAGCGGCGCTGGTCTTCCGACATCCACAGCGACTCCCACTCGCCGGGGTGGGGCAGTTGGTGTTCGTGGATGGTGCGCCAGGCCGACTGGGCCAGTTCGGCCACGCGCGGCTCGCCGATGAAGATGTCGTGGTCGATGACCGACTGCCACAGCACCAGTGCCTGCGGAGAGCGAACCGGTACGTCGGTCTCGTCGCCATCGAGCAACCACTCGTCGAAAAGCCGCGTCAGCCAGGCCGGGAACGACAGTACGCTGGGGGAACGCCAGCTGGCCATGCCCTGATCGATACGCTCGGCGGCGAGCCTGCGCAGTACGGATCGCGCCATTCGTGCCGTCGGCGTCAGAATCAACTGGGTTTGTTCAGTCATGGGCGCATTATGCACAAGCCGATTCTCAATACCTGAGAATGCGGCTGAGCGTGAGCCGGTTCACGATTTCCAGGCGTGAATCCGAAGTCCGGTTTCGGATGCCAGTTCGATTGCGGTTCCACGACGCCTCAAGGCATCGAAATCGTTTATGATTCCAGTCGCAAGCTCTCAATCCGGCTCACAATTTCGAGCCGTGTCGATGGATGCCTTGCCTTGGAGCCAGCAACGTTTGTCGGGACGTAACAATAAAGAAATGTATCGATTCTTTTGCGCCTTGGTCATCGTGACTGCATTCGGACTGGCTGGTTGTGCCGCCAGCGGGCCGCAGTCGGAGCGGGCCTCGGGTGATTCTTCGGCCCCGATCGATGTGAAGGCCCGTGCCGAGGTGCCGCTGGCCGATCCGGTGCAACTGGCCAATGACAATAATCTGGTCGAAACCGATGTGCGCGCCGGGATCGGCGATGACCTGGTCGAGTTCCGTACACGCTATTCCGTTGCCAGCGGTGAACTGGTGCGAAACGTGGGCAAGCGTTACCAGCAGGGCGACTCGATTCCGACCCAGTTGGCGCAACAGTCCCTGGAGCATGCGATTCGGTTTTCTACGCCGGGAGAGATGGGCGCCCCCGTCAGGCTCGGTTTCGACCAGAAGGAAGCCTCGGTTCTGACGCTGGATGGGCAGCAACGCCAGGAGTCGACCCGGGCACACCTGGTCTGGGAACCCGAACCGGTTCGTCTGCAGTTGGAGTGGACGCCGCCGCGGCGTGTCGCGCTGGCCAGCGATCCGCTCGACTGCACGCTGGAAGGGCACTTGCGCATGCCCACGGAAAATGTCGCTGCCGGGTTCGAATCGGCGCTGGACATTTCGCAAAGCGAGTGCATGGTGCGTGCGCCCAATCGCGGCGTCGATCAGCTGCCGATGCAGGCGCGCGGTGTGAGCTGGAACTGGGGTGAGAGCCTGGGCAGTGCGGTTCACATGAATCGTGTTGAATTGCAGACACCGGTTTACGGTGTGCCCGAGGTGAAATCGGGCTATGAACTGGGATTGCGTCAGCAACACTCGCTGTTCGGCTGGAAGATGGAAGCCGATTTCGCCTTGCGCCAGGCCGAAGGCCCTGGTTATCGCGATGATGCCGCCGATGACGACTCGCGCTGGTCGGTCGATTTCCAGCTCAGACGGCAGTTGCACGCTTTCGCCATGACCGCACGCTGGATGCAGGCCAAGGATCCGTTGTGGTTCGTACCCGAAGCCGCTCCGGTCGGACAGCAGAGTCTATCCCTGTTGCTGGATTTCAGTTCCTGGTTGAGCGGTCTCATGCCCGGCATGGATGCCGGCATGAAGGCATCCTGGGAGCACACCGAGGATGCCGACGGGCGCGAGGACAATCACTTTCGCTGGGATTTCTCCCTGTCCTGGTAGCGCATGAAAAGTCTGGTGCGATTGCTGACTGTCTTGCTGATCCTGATCGGTGGGTTGTCCTGGGCCGATCAAACCACACTGCCGACATTTCCGCACAATCTGGACGATGAATTCGCCCGGATTCTCGACGAAGCCGGTGTGCCTGGTGGCGCTTTCGTCGTCGTTCATGGCAACCGGATCGTTCACGCTTCCAGCCATGGTGTCCGGACCGGCGGCGAACCGGACCCCGTCACGGTCGATACGGTGTTCCGGCTGGCTTCCGTTTCCAAGACGTTTGCCGGCCAGCTGACCGCATTGCTGGTTGCCGATGGCGTCCTGTCCTGGGACGAGGCGGTTGTCGACCATATCCCCGAGCTTCGATTCGCGTCACCGGAACATGCGCGGCAGTTGCGCATTCGCCATCTTCTCGGCCAGTCGACCGGCATCGTGCCCAACGCCTACGACAACCTGCTCAACGCCAACCAGGGCCTGGACCAGATCCTTCCCCGCTTTGCCGAGGTCGAGCCGATGTGTTCGCCGGGCAGTTGCTATACCTACCAGAACGTGCTGTTCGCCCTGGTCGAGCCGGCGATGGAGCGAACGACCGGCCGCTCCTACGACCAGTTGCTGATCGACCGCGTCATCGAGCCGCTGGACATGCGCAATGCCTCGGTCGGGATCAACGGTTACCGGTCCGCGTCCGATCGCGCCTCGCCTCATTCACGACGCTTCCGTGGCGGTCCCTGGCAGCCGACCGAGGTCAATGAGAATTACTACCGGGTCGCTTCCGCAGCCGGTGTGAATGCCAGCGCAATCGATCTGGGACAGTGGTTGATCGCCCAGTTGGGACATCGTCCGGAAGTGATTCCTCCGGCTCTGATCGAGGAGCTGACCACGCCACAGGTACGCACCGCACGAGACCTGCGGCGTCGTGAGTGGCGCGATCTGCTGACCGATGCCCACTATGGGCTGGGGTGGCGCATCTACCGAGCGGGGGAGGACGAGATCTACCTGCACAGCGGTTGGGTGCGCGGATTCGTGGCCGAGGTCGCTTTTTCGCGGGATCGGCAGGTCGGGCTGGGCGTGGTGCTCAATGCCGAAAGCTCGGCCCTGAACGAATTCACCACCGGGTTCTGGCGGCAGGTGTTGGCCGACCGGCCGGCCATCCAGATTGCCGAGCAGGCAGCGACCGAAGGTGAGGCTGCCGGGGCGGGCGCAAGCGGCGGCACCGCAAGCGGGGCCTCGACGGCCCCGGAGTAGGGGGCTTACTGCCGCTGGGCGTCGCGGCCGTTGATCGACTCGATGGGCAGTTCGCCGGTTTTCTCGTCGTCCTCACACGACTGGGTCTTGCCACACAGGCCGCACACGCCGGAGGCGCCGATTCCCCCGCAGGAGCCCTTCACCGGCTTGTTGGCGAAGATCACGCCGATGGCCATGCCGGCAAACAGCAGACCGAAGAAAAGTATGGCAAGAAGGGTTGTCAGCATGGTTCAGAGCTCCGGTTGCAGGTAGACGGCGAACTCGTCGGTCATCCGCTCCAGCACCACATCGTCATCGAGAATCAGCAGCAGGGCCGCAACGCCGTGCTCGCGGGCAAAATCGTAGCCTGCATCCGCGCCCAGTGCCGTGATCGCCGTGGCCAGGCCATCGGCCATCATACTGGTTTCATTGACCACGGTGACCGAGACCAGTTCCTGTGGAATGGGACGACCGGTGTGGGGGTCGATGGTGTGAGAGAACTGTAATTCGCCGTATTCAAAGAAGTTGCGATAGCTGCCCGAGGTGACGATGGCGGCATCTCCGACTTCGACGATGCTGTAGATGTCGCGAGCCGACGGGTCGGGACGCTCGACGGCAATGCGCCAGGGATTGCCATCGGGACGATGGCCGCGAACGACCATGTCGCCACCGATATCGACGATGAAATCATTCAGGTCGCGGGCGAGCAGTTGCTTGGCGACGCGGTCCGCGGCATAGCCCTTGGCGATCCCCGAAAAATCCAGGTAAGCGTCGCCGGGCTGGGTCAGTTCGCGCGTGGCCGGGTCATACTCCAGACGGTACCAGCCCACGCGTGCCATGGCTGCCTCGATCTGTTCGTCCGATGGCGGTTCCTCGCGTCGCCCGTCGGGCCCGAAGCCCCATAGATTGACGATCGGGCCGATGGTGGGGTCGAAGTGGCCGTTGCTGAGTTCGGCAAGTTCCAGCGAGGCTTCCAGCACCTCGGCGAACTCGGCCGGGATCGTCATGGATTCGCCGGCCGGAAGGTTGTTGAAGCGGGTCAGGTCGGAATCTTCGCGCCAGGTACTCATCTGACGATCGACCAGGTCCAGCGCTTCCTCGATATCGCCCCTGAGCCCCTCGAGCTGGCGCCGGTCGTCGGGGACGACCAGGCGCACGTTCCAGTAGGTTCCCATGGTCTGGCCCTGAAGCGTTTCCGCTTCCGGTGCCCGGCTGCAGCCGTTGAGCAGCGACAGCGAGGCTGCCAGCAGCAGGGCGGCCGGCAGCAAGGGCAAGCGACGCCGGGGCAAGTTCAGCCTCCGAAGTCGTCGAGCAGGATGTTCTCCGGCTCCACGCCGAGATCGGTGAGCATCTTGATGGCCGAGGAGTTCATCATCGGCGGACCGCACAGGTAGTACTCGCAGTCTTCCGGAGCCGGGTGATCCTTGAGGTAATTGTCGTAGAGCACCTGGTGAATGAAACCGGTCATGCCTTCCCAGTTGTCTTCCGGCTGGGGGTCGGACAGGGCCAGGTGCCAGGTGAAGTTCTCGTTTTCCTCGGCCAGCTTGTCGAACTCCTCGACGTAGAAGGCCTCGCGGTAGGAGCGCGCACCGTACCAGAAGGTGATCTTGCGGTCGGTCTTGATGCGCAGCAGCTGATCGAAGATATGCGATCGCATCGGCGCCATGCCGGCACCACCGCCGATGAAGACCATCTCGGCATCGGTGTCCTTGGCGAAAAATTCGCCGAACGGACCGAACACGGTGAGCTTGTCGCCCGGCTTGAGGCTGAAGACGTACGACGACATCAGGCCCGGAGGCACGTCCTTCTTGTCCGGTGGCGGCGTGGCGATGCGGATATTGAACTTGAGAATACCCTTTTCTTCAGGGTAGTTGGCCATGGAGTAGGCCCGCACGACTTCTTCCTTGTTGATCGTCTCCAGATCGAACAGACCGAAGTGATCCCAGTCGCCGCGATACTCGTCGGGAATGTCGAAGTCCTTGAACTTGACGTGGAAGGGCGGGGCTTCCATCTGCACGAAGCCGCCGGCGCGGAAGTCCACTTCCTCGCCTTCGGGCAGCTTGAGCACGAGTTCCTTGATGAAAGTGGCCACATTGTCATTGGAAATGACCTCGCATTCCCACTTCTTGACCTCGAAGAACTCGGGTGGAACTTCGATCTTCATGTCGCCCTTGACCGGCACCTGGCAGGCCAGGCGGAAGCCTTCCCGCACTTCTCCACGGGTGAAGTGGTCGACTTCGGTGGGCAGAATGTCACCGCCACCTTCGTGAACCTGAACCCGACACTGGCCACAGGTGCCACCACCGCCGCAGGCCGAGGACAGGAAGATGCCCTTCGACGAGAGGGTGCCAAGCAGTTTGTCGCCGGCACTGGCAATGAGAGTCTTGTCCGGATCCTCATTGACCTCGATGTTCACATCACCGCTGACAACCAGCTTGGAGCGGGCGAAGAGAATCACCATCACCAGCAGCAGGACCATGCCGGTGAAGGTGGTGACGCCGAAAATGATTTCCAGAATCATGCTATCTCCTGAATCCTGTCTGCAACGGTTAGAGCTGTACGCCGGCAAATGACATGAAGCCCAGCGACATCAGGCCGACCACGATGAACGTGATGCCCAGACCCTTGAGGCCGTCGGGCACGTCGCTGTACTTGAGCTTCTCGCGAATGGCAGCCAGCAGCACGATGGCGAGCGCCCAGCCGATTCCAGCGCCGAAGCCGAAGACCACACTCTCGCCGAACTCGTAATGGCGTTCCACCATGAACAGGCTGGCACCGAGAATCGCGCAGTTGACCGTGATCAGGGGCAGGAAGATGCCAAGCGCGTTGTAGAGCTTGGGCACGTACTTGTCCAGCGTCATTTCGAGAATCTGCACCAGAGCCGCGATCACGCCGATATAGACCATCAGGCCGAGGAAGCGCAGGTCCACTGTCTCGAGTGCGGCGATGCCGGTCCAGGCCAGGGCGCCTTCATCGAGCACGGAGTGCAGCATGAGGTTGTTGAACGGCACGGTGATGGTAAGGACCACGACCACGGCGATGCCAAGACCGAGCGCGGTCTCGACCTTCTTCGACACGGCCAGGAAGGTACACATGCCAAGGAAGAACGCTAGTGCCATGTTCTCCACGAACACGGCGCGAATGAACAGACTCAGGTAATGCTCAAACATGTCCGGCTCCTTGCCTGGCTGTCATGACAGGGATCGTCGAGTTCGTATTCATGGCCTCAGAACGCCTCACTGGTACGGGTATTGGGGGCAATGCGATAGGGCTCTTCCTCGACCTGGTCGGGCTTCCAGGCACGCAGCGCCCAGATGAAGAAGCCGATCAGGAAAAAGGCACTGGGCGGCAGCAGCATCAGGCCATTGGTCTGGTACCAGCCGCCTTCGGTCACCGGCGTGAGGATGTTGATGCCCATCAGGGTGCCCGAGCCGAACAGCTCTCGGCACACGCCAACGAAGATCAGCACGATGGAGTAGCCAATGGCGTTGCCAATGCCGTCGATCGCCGACATCACCGGCGAGTTGCTCATGGCGAAGGCCTCGGCACGACCCATGATGATGC
>SLIA01000032.1 GCA_007135935.1 Wenzhouxiangella sp. | reverse complement strand
TCGTCTCAGGTGCCAGCCGCGTTGCGCGCTCCGAACAGTGCCGTGCCGACGCGAACCATCGTGCTGCCCTCGGCGATGGCGGCTTCGAGGTCGGCCGACATGCCGGCCGACAGCGTATCGATGCCCGGATGGTCTTTCCGGAGATTCTCGTACAGTTCGCGCAGGCGTGCGAACACGGCACGCTGGGCGTCGAATGCGTCTCGCGGGGCGGGTATGGCCATCAGGCCGCGCAGCCTGAGCGTGTCGCACCCGGCGATCATGTCGGCCAGTTCGGCAATCCGGTCGGGTTGGCAGCCGGCTTTCTGCGGCTCGTCATCGAGGTTGACCTGGATGAGCACATTCAGCGGCGGTCGTCCGTCCGGCCGCTGATCGGCCAGGCGGCGAACGATCTTGGCCCGGTCCACGCCCTGCACCCAGTCGAAATGCTCGGCAATGGTTCGGGTCTTGTTCGACTGGATCGGCCCGATGAAATGCCACTCGATGTCCGGATTGGCCAGTTCGGTAATCTTGGTCACGGCCTCGTCGACGTAGCTCTCGCCGAAGGCGCGCTGCCCCAGCGCATGCAATTGCGAGACCGCGCTGGCCGGGTGGGTCTTGCTGACCGCCAGCAGGCGCACCGATTCCGGGGCGCGGCCGGACCGGCGACAGGCTTCGTCCATGCGCTCGCGCACCGTCTGGAGATGATTGCTATGCTTTCGGTTCATGGCCGGGTTAGGCTAATATCAGACATTCGTAAGTTTACTGCCGGCGCTGGCGTGAAAGAGAACGACCTCGGGGTCGATTCGACGGCTGCGATCGGCGGAGCCCGCTGCTGGAGGAAACCGCGTCATGGACATTACCGAACTGCTGGCATTTACCGTCAAGAACAAGGCTTCCGACCTGCATATCTCTGCCGGTTTGCCGCCGATGATTCGAGTCGACGGCGACATTCACCGCATCAATACCCCGGCGATCGAGAACAAGGACATGGCCGAGCTGATCTACTCGGTCATGAACGACCACCAGCGCCGCGACTACGAGGCCAACCTCGAGGTCGACTTTTCCTACTCGGTGCCCGGCCTGGCACGTTTTCGTGTCAACGCCTTCCACCATCACCGTGGGCTGGGTGCGGTATTCCGCGTCATTCCCAACGAGATCTTCTCTCTCGAGGATCTCAATGCCCCGGCGGTGTTCAAGGACATCGTCGAGGTGCCGCGCGGGTTGATCCTGGTCACCGGGCCGACCGGCTCGGGCAAGTCGACCACGCTGGCGGCGATGATGGATTACCTCAACAAAACCGTGCCGGGGCATATCCTGACCATCGAGGATCCGATCGAATTCCTGCACACGCCACAGCGCTGCCTGATCAATCAACGCGAGGTCAGCCGCGATACCCACGGCTTCAACCAGGCCCTGCGCTCGGCCCTGCGCGAAGACCCCGACATCATCCTGGTCGGCGAGCTTCGCGACATGGAAACCGTGCGCCTGGCGCTGACTGCGGCCGAGACCGGCCACGTCGTATTCGCCACGCTGCATACCTCCTCGGCGCCGAAGACGATCGACCGCATCATCGATGTCTTCCCCGGTGACGAGAAGCCGGTGGTGCGCTCGATGCTGTCCGAATCGCTGCGCGCGGTCATCTCGCAGACCCTGCTCAAGCGCATCAACGGCGGGCGCGTGGCTGCCCACGAAATCATGATCGCGACCTCGGCGATCAAGAACCTGATCCGCGAGGACAAGGTGGCGCAGATGTACTCGGCCATCCAGACCGGTCACAATGTCGGCATGACCACGCTCGACCAGTCGCTCATCGAGCTGGTGCGCCGCGGCCTGGTCGCCAAGCAGGAGGCACAGCGCAAGGCCCAGAACAAGCAGGCACTGGCCTGATAGCACGGCGATTGCGCAAAGGAGCTGTTAAGGAATGAATACCATCCAGGACTGGCTGCACAAGCTGCACGAATCCAAGGGCTCGGACCTGTTCGTCACCGTCGGCGCGCCGCCTTGCGTCAAGGTGCACGGCAAGATCAGGCCGCTCACGCGCGAGGCGCTGACCCATGATGTGGTCTCCGACATCATCGACAGCATCATGACCGCCGAGCAGCGCGAGGAATTCCATACCACGCACGAATGCCAGTTTGCCGTCTCGCTCGAGGGCGTGGCGCGCTTCCGTGTCAGTGCCTTCTATCAGCGCAACAGCGTCGGCATGGTGTGTCGTCGCATCGAAACCAAGATTCCATCGTTCGAGCAGCTCGATTTGCCCGACTCATTGTCGGAGCTGGCCATGGTCAAGCGCGGCATTGTCATCCTGGTCGGGGCGACCGGCACCGGCAAGTCGACCACGCTGGCGGCCATGCTTGGCTATCGCAATCAGAATGCCTCGGGCCACATCATCACCATCGAGGATCCGATCGAGTTCGTGCACAAGCACCGCAAGAGCCTGGTTACCCAGCGTGAGGTCGGCATCGATACCGAGTCATTCGAGGTGGCGCTGAAAAACACGCTCCGGCAGGCGCCCGATGTGATCCTGATTGGCGAGATCCGGACCCGCGAGGCGATGGAACATGCCATCACCTTTGCCGAAACCGGACACCTGTGCCTGACCACGCTGCACGCCAACAACGCCAACCAGGCCATGGACCGCATCCTGCACTTCTTCCCCGAGGATCGCCACCCGCAGGTCTTGCTCGATCTGTCGTTCAACCTCAAGGGCGTGATTGCCCAGCAGCTCATCCCCTCGATCGACGGCAGCCGCCGCCATGTTGCGCTGGAGACGCTGCTCAATACGCCACTGGTGCAGGAAAAGATCCGCAAGGGGGCAATCGAGGAGTTGAAGTCGATCATGAAGGACTCCGAGCACCACGGCATGGTGACATTCGACCAGAGCCTGCTCAAGCTCTACCAGGAAGGATTGATCTCCTACGAGGATGCGCTCAGGCATGCCGATTCGGCCAACGAGGTGCGTCTGGCCGTCAAGCTCAGCGAAGGCGGCGATGCCGAGTCGCTCTCGGGCAACCTGCAGGACATGAACCTGATCGACGATTCGCGGTGAGCCCGGCCCCCGAAAAACTAACCCAAACTTGTGAAGTGGTTAACATTTCATTAACGCAGTGCGGCGTAGGATTCCAGTCGTTGGTGTCACAGCGCGAGCCGAATTTGCACCGACGGTTACGGGGCAATGTGGGCCCGGGCGGAGTTTCTTCCGTCCGGGCATTTTTTTGACAAGGACAGTCACGCGATGGGCATGCGCATCCTGATCATCGAAGACAACCGCGATATCGCCGCCAATCTCGGCGACTTTCTCTCCGATCGTGGCCACGAGGTCGATTATGCCTACGACGGCGTGACCGGCCTGCACCTGGCCGTGGTCAATGAATTCGACGCCATCGTCCTCGACCTGGCTCTGCCGGGAATGGACGGGCTGGATGTCTGCCGGAAGCTGCGCGAGGATGGCCGCAAGGATACCCCCGTGCTGATGCTGACCGCGCGCGACCAGCTCGACGACAAGCTCAGCGGGTTCGAGTCCGGGGCCGATGATTACCTGGTCAAGCCCTTCGAGCTCAAGGAAGTCGAGGCCCGCCTGACCGTTCTTGCCCGTCGCGGCCAGCGTGTCAAGCCGCGTCAGCTGGAGGTCGGCGACCTGTTCTTCAATCTCGAGACCCTGACGGTCAAGCGAGCAGGCAAGTCCATCGACCTCAACCCGATCGGCCTCAAGCTGCTCGAGAAACTGATGGCGGCCTCCCCGGCGGTGGTCACCCGTCGCGAGCTCGAGCATCATGTCTGGGGCGAGGAACTGCCCGACAGCGACAGCCTGAGAGTGCATATTCACAGCCTGCGCGCGGCCATCGACAAGCCGTTCGACAGCCACATGATCCAGACCCGTCACGGCATCGGTTATTGCCTGGTTGCTCCGGATGAAGTATCGGCGGAGACTTAGAAGCCGGCTGATTCTGTCCTTCCTGTTGTTCGGCACGCTGCTCAGCGTGCTGTTCGCGGCTGCCGTGCTGTTTTTGCAGAGCTGGCTGGTCGATGCCCTGATCTCCGACACGCTGGAACAAGAGATCGACCAGTACATCAGCCACCTGCGCGAAGACCCGTCGCTGGTCGAGCCCTTCTACAGCCGTATCGAGGGCTATGTCACCCGGCCCGGGCAGGCTGACATCGTGCCCGAGCCGTTTCGCGATCTGCCCAGCGGGGTGCACGATGTCAAGGCCGACGATGCCTTCTTCAAGGCCGTCGTGCGCAAGCATGACGATTTCTGGGTGTTTCTCACCTACGATGTCTCCGAGGACCGCGAAGTGGCGCGACGACTGGTCTACGCCGTGGTCGCGGCGGTCGTGCTTTTTTCGCTGTTGTCGCTGGCGCTGGGGGTCTGGTCGTCGCGGCGAGTCATGGCGCCGGTCACCGAGCTGGCCGGTCGCCTGGAGGCCATGGATGAAAAGGCAGAGCCGGGCACTCTGGCGCGGCACTTTCCCGATGACGAGGTCGGTCAGCTCGCGGCGGCGCTGGATGATTACGCGCACCGGCTCAAGGAGCTGGTCGAGCGCGACAAGGCCTTCAATGCCGATGTCTCGCATGAGCTGCGCACTCCGCTTGCCGTCATTTCCGGCGCCACCGAGCTGCTGCTTTCCCAGCCCGATCAGTCCGAACGCAACCGCGAACGCCTGCTCAGGATCGCACGCGCGGCGCGCCAGTCCACCGACATCACGACCGCCTTGCTGCACCTGGTCCGGTCCGAGCGCGAATCGGAAAACGAGCGTCAGGCCAACGATGTCGGGCATATTGCCGAGCAGGTCGTGGACAACTACCAGCCGTTGGTCGGTGATCGCGATCTGACGCTGGTCTACGAGCAAGTCGAGCCAGTCAGCGTGATTGCGCCGGAGGCGGTCATCGCCGTCACGCTCGGCAACCTGGTCGGGAATGCCGTGCGCTACACCACCAGCGGCGAGGTGCGTGTCGAGGTGCGGCGCGGCCAGGTCTGTATTCTCGATTCCGGGCCCGGCATCGCCGAGGAGGAGTTGCCGCATGTCTTCGATCGCCACTTCCGCGGTCGACAGGCCAGCGGCACCAAGGGCTCGGGGCTGGGGCTGTCGATCGTCAAGCGCCTGTGCGACCTGTACGGCTGGCGCACCGTGTTTGCCAATCGCCGCGCGGGCGGGCTCGAGGTGTGCGTGCAGTTCTTCCCCGACCGGGAGTGCGCCTGAAATCAGGAATCGATTTCGGGTACCCTTTGACACATGGCTATCATTCACTGTCCAGGCTGCAATCGCCGTATTTCCAGCATGGTCAATGTCTGCCCGCATTGCGAGTTGCCACTCGGGCAAATGACCGACGAAGAGGTCCGCAAGCTGGAGGTTCGTCGTTGGCGCAAGCGCGTCTACCGGGCCACCAACGCCACCTACGCGGCCATGGCCGCGATCATTATCGGGGTGTTGTGGTGGTGGATGAGTTCGCCGGAGGCCTGGCAGCTGCCGCCGCCGGCGCTGAGCGTTGTCCTGATCATATTCGGCGGGGTCGGCTATGCCGCAGGGCGGGGTTACCTGTTCTGGCTGAACATGCGCCGTAATCGGCCCGAGTAGCGCGGCGGCCGGTGGCGGTGTCGCCGCCGCATCGCGCCGGAGTCAGCGAATGCGCTCGACCCGCACCACGCTGTTGTAGCCTTCCACTGAAAGGCGCCAGGTCCCGAACAATCCCGGCCGGATCTCGACTTGCGGATTGTGCATTTCCCTGACTGCGAACTCACCGCTCTCGGCCTGGCGCCAGACCATGCCGTTTTCCAGCTCGAACTCGGTGTCGCCACGCCAGCCGGTGAAGCTGCCGACGATGCGGCTGTTGATCGGGGAGCGCTCGCCTTCACCCCTGAAGCCGCGACGGTCCTCGGCGGCATCGGCCTCGGCGTCATCCTGTGCGGGGGGCGGTGCGGCGCGGTCGACGGTTGCTTCGCCCCGATATGCTTCCAGCGTCAGCGAGCGCTCGCGGATCCAGCGGTTGAGTGCCGCCAGCTCCTCGTCGCTGAGTTGATGAAGGCCGGCTTCACGGAACTCCTGGCCGGTCATGCGCTCTTCGAGTGTGGAAAAGGGCTGTGAGGCCGACAGGCCCCCTGAAACGAGGGTCAGGAAAACAACGACTGAGACAAGGCGAGAAGCAGACATGGCAGTCGGGTCACTCCTTGAAGATGGTCCTGTTGTGCCGGAGGTGCTTACAGATCCTGCTTGTAGCGCACGTAGGGGATTCGGCCGTAAATGCTTTCCATCGGATCATCAAGCCGTGCATCCGCGCCCGGCTCGTCGGCCCGCGGTGCGGTGTCGAGTATGTTGCTCACGCCGATGCTCAACGACGCGTTGCGCGGTGCGTGCCAGGAAAACTCCAGGTCGAAGGTGTTGAACACCGAGGGGGCGGGATTGGAATCGACGCCGGACCACAGTGACGATTCACGGTGGTTGCCGAGCATTTCACCGCTCAGACGGCCGCGCCGCCATCCCAGCATCAACTGGGCGCTGTTGCCGTAATAGCTCGATTCGGTGCCGGGCCATGCCGCCGAGTCGTCGAGCGACAGGCCAAGATCGGACAGGCTCATCCGCTGCCGGTAGCGGGCCAGCTGCAGGCCCAGCATGAAGTCGCCGACGCGCTCGGTCTGGATTCCGAAGCTGACATTGAGGTCCACGCCCTCGGAACCCCGCGGCAATCCGGCCATGCTGTCGCGGCCGGACTGGTTGGAGCGGAGGTCATACATGCCTTCGTTGAGCGCAATCGACGGTGTGTGTTCAGGCTGGCTGTGGAACGCGCCCACACCGAGGTTCAGGCCCGGCGCCGCAGTCCAGTTGCCACGCACCTGCAACAGGTTGACGGAATTGTCCGGCAGGGGCTGGTCGACAAAGCGGCAATCCTCGGCCAGGTAGGAGTCAATGGTCAGCCGGGCGCTGTTGCACTGGATGTGGGCCAGGCTGGCGGTGTTGAGCTGCCAGGTTTCCAGCGACCAGGAAAAAGCACCCTGATCGCTTGCGTTGTCCGGCCCGCTTTCGAACGGGCCAGCCGGCATCTTCATGGTCAGGCGCGGACGCAGGCCAGGCAGCCCGAGCGCATCGCGTTCGGACATCGCGGCCGGGACGGAGTCGCGCTCGGGCACGATCGACCACGGCGCAGCGTCCTGCGCCTGGGCGCTCGCCCCGGCGATCAGCAGTGTCGAAATCAGCAGGCTGCGCCTCAATGCGGTCATTCTCGGCCCTATCAGTGAATCCAGTCTTCCCGCCCCCTTAGATAGCATGATCGGGAATAAGTTTTTCTTAACATGCAGTCTAGCAGAGCCGGCCCCCAGATGCACACGCAAAATTCACTCCCAAGTCCGCGGAATTGCAGGGGAAGCGTGACAAAATTCAAGTCGCTGATCGTGGCCGCTGCCGGTTCAGTGCCCGGACCGGTCACCAGCTTCTCTTGCCTGCCGGCTCAACCGACGGCACAATGTCCGGTTTTCCGCCCGAACCACAGGCTTCACCTGCCATGACCACCCGCCGCGACCTCGCCAACGCCATCCGCGCCCTGTCCATGGACGCCGTCCAGCGCGCCAATTCCGGCCACCCCGGCATGCCCATGGGCATGGCCGATATCGTCGAAGTGCTGTTCAACGACCACCTCAAGCACAACCCGGCCAACCCCGACTGGTGGGATCGCGACCGTTTCGTGGTCTCCAACGGCCATGGTTCCATGCTGCTCTATTCGGTATTGCACCTGACCGGCTACGACCTGTCCATCGATGACCTCAAGAACTTCCGCCAGCTCCATTCTCCGACCCCGGGCCATCCGGAGTACGGCGAAGCGCCGGGCGTGGAAACCACCACCGGCCCGCTGGGTCAGGGCCTGGCCAACGCGGTGGGCATGGCGCTGGCCGAGAAGCTGCTGGCCGAGCGGTTCAACACCGACGATCACACTCTTGTCGATCACCGCACCTGGGTGTTCGCCGGCGACGGTTGCCTGATGGAAGGGGTGTCGCACGAAGCCTGTTCTCTGGCCGGCACCTGGGGGCTGGGCAAGCTGGTGGTGTTTTACGACGACAACAATATTTCCATCGACGGCGAGGTCGATGGCTGGTTTACCGACAACACGCCCGAGCGCTTCCGCGCCTACGGCTGGCAGGTCATCGAGGATGTCGATGGTCACGATGCCGAGGTCGTTGGCAAGGCCATCGAACAGGCTTGTTCCAACAGCGATCAGCCGACGCTGATCTGTTGCAAGACCGAAATCGGCCACGGTTCGCCGAACAAGAAGGGCACGGCCGGTGTTCATGGCGCACCGCTGGGCGATGAAGAGATCGAAGCCACCCGCAAGCAGATCGGCTGGCCGCATGCGCCCTTCGAGGTGCCCGACGAGATTCGCGCCGGCTGGGATGCGCGCAAAGCCGGCGCCGAGCACGAGGAGCGGTGGCAGGCCGAATGGCGTGCCTACCGCGACGCCCATCCCAAGCGTGCCGCCGAATTCGAGCGGCGCATGTCAGGCGAGCTGCCCGAAGACTACGAACGCGTGGTAGCCGACATCCTCGGCCGCATGCAGGCCGATGACTCAACCGTGGCCACACGCAAGGCCTCGGGCATGAGCCTGGAAGCCTTCGGCCCGCATCTGCCCGAACTGCTCGGCGGTTCGGCCGATCTGACCGGGTCGAACAACACCAACTGGTCGGGCAGCGTCGACATCATGGACGATCCGGCCGGCGGCAACTACATCTACTACGGCGTGCGCGAATTCGGTATGACTGCGATCGCCAACGGGCTGGACCTGCATGGCGGGTTCATTCCCTACACCGGCACTTTCCTGGTGTTTTCCGACTACGCGCGCAACGCGGTGCGTATGTCGGCCCTGATTCCGACCGGCGCGATTCATGTCTACACCCATGACTCCATCGGTCTGGGCGAGGACGGTCCGACCCATCAGCCGATAGAACACGTCTCCAGCCTCAGGCTGATTCCCAACCTGGATGTCTGGCGCCCGGCCGACAAGGTCGAAACGGCGGCCGCCTGGGCGGCCGCGCTGGCGCGGCGCAGCGGCCCCACCGCACTCGTACTGACCCGCCAGGGCCTGCCGCACCAGCCGCGCAACAGCGAACAGCTGGCTTCCATCGCCCGCGGCGGCTAC
>SLIA01000088.1 GCA_007135935.1 Wenzhouxiangella sp. | reverse complement strand
TGGAATTGGCCACGGCCAGGGCCAGCGGCGTGTCCTCGTCGGCGGTATTGGCATGGGTGTGGGTGCGCAGCACGATACGATCGCCGCGCCGTTCCCAGTAGACCACCATGTTGGAGGTCATTCGGTCGCCGCCGCCACGCGCGGCCAGGCCTTCCTGCGCCTGTGCGTAGCGGCTCATGACCTTCATGTCGCGTCCGAGCATGTCTTCGGGAATCTCGAAGGCGATGCGCTCATCGTCCAGGGTGTGAACGGTGAACAGTCCCTGCTCGGAATCTGCGCCACGCAGGTCGCGGGCGGAGATGTCGGCCGCGCTCGGCGCGACGGGCAGGAACATCAGGGCCAGCGCCAGCAGGCCGGGAGAGGTGTAAATCTTGTACATGGGATTCTGACATGGTGGACAACCACGTCACTATAACCGGGCTGAAGCTGTCAGGGTGTCAGTGCCTGGAACAGCGCGTCGCAGCAGCCTTGTTCGGCGACGGTCACGATCTGACCCGGCATCAGCGGCTGGTCCGGGCTGAGGGCGTTGATGGCAACAAGCTCACGCACGCTCATGCCGTGATCGCGGGCGATCGACCAGAGGGTGTCGCCGGGCTGAACCCGGTACTGGTTCGCTGGCAGGGTGGTCGGCCCCGGCGGGATGCGGATGAATTGACCGGGGCGCAGGCGCGCGTCTTCTGCCAGTCCGTTGTTGCGCCGGATGGCGCTGGCCGGCACGGAGTAGCGTTGCGAGAGCACCCACAGGTTGTCCCCGGGGCGGACCCGGTGATGGTAGTGGCGCTCGGGCAGCAACTCGTCGCGCAGCGCTTCGAGGGTCCGGGCCATGGCCTTGACGCGGTCATCCGTGGCGGCCGGGAGCGCTTCGGGACGATCGAGCCGGCGCCGCACTCGTTCGGCTGATTGCGGGGGCACAATCAGGCGTTGCGGGCCGTGCCGGGGCGTGGTCGGGCCGCGCAATCCGGCATTGAGTGCGAGCAACTCGTGCGGGTCGATCTCGGCCGCCGCGGCGATCACGGCCAGTTCGATGGGCTCATCGAGTTCGACGATGGCGAAGCCCGGTTCCATGGCGACAGCGGGCAGATCCAGGCCGAAATCCTCGGGCTGCGAGAACAGGCAGGCCAGCTCCATCAGGCGGGCATGATAAGCCCGGGTTTCGCCGGGCAGGGACGCGTACAGGGGTTGCGCGGCATCGACCGGATGCGTTTGCCGCCGCAGCAGGCGCCGCACCCGGGTCGGTCCTGCATTGTATGCCTGTATGGCCAGGTGCCAGTTGTGATCGAGCCGTCGATGAAGATCCTCGAGATAGTCCAGCGCCGCCGGCGTGGCCGCCAGCATGTCGCGTCGCCCATCGTATTGTTCGCTGATGGTCAGCCCCTTGTAGCGCGCTGTGGTCTCCAGCAATTGCCAGCTGCCGGAGGCTTTTCTGCGTGATCGGGCAAAGGCCTGGTAACCGCTCTCGACTATCGGTATCAGGGCCAGTTCGCCGGGCAGGTCGCGCTCGACAATCTCGGCGGCCAGGTAGGCAACCCAGGGTTCGGCGCGCTTGAGCACCCGGCCCAGTGTCTCGACATGTACGGCCTGTTCGCGCAGCCTGTCTCCATGCGTCCCGCCGACAGCGCATTCGGCCAGTTCGAATCGTTCGGTCAGCACCGACCAGGCACCGGTCGGGCCTTCACCGCTGGCAATTGCCGGTAGAGTGCCGGCCACCATCGACAGCATGGCTGCCATGGCCAGGCGCAATCTCATTCGTGGATTCCTCCCTTTCGGACTGGCGGGGAATGTCTTCCCCGCCCGGGGAATTCTGCACTACCCGGCGATCGACTTCCAGCCCGGGAGCAAGACCAATCGGGGCCGCTGTCCCGGCGCAGCGGCCGTTATACTTGCCCGGATGATGCCCGTAACCCGCCATTTGACCCCCTGGCTGCTGCTGTGGGCGCTTGTGTCGGTGGCCGCGGCCGGGGTGGATTGTGACGATCTGCCGCAGTTGGCGGCGGAAATTCACGACCTGCGCGACAAGGATGCCAGCGAAGGTGTGCGGCGTGGTGAAGCACTGCTGGAGCGTCTCTACCGGCGAGATCCTGACTGCCCGGACGGGGAAATGCTTATGCTGCGAGCGCTGGCGTCCAACCTCAACATCCTGGGCCGTCCGCACGAAGGCCTGATGCACATGCGGCGTGCGCTGCAGTTGCTCGACGAATTGTCCGATGTCCGGCCCGAAATCCGGGCCGAAATGCACCTGACCGCCGGAGTGTTGCACTGGGAACTGGAAGCGCATGACGAGGCGATCAGTCATTACCTGGCCTCGATGCACGCCAGCAAGGCAGCGGGAGACGCGATTGCCGTGGCGCGGGCGGCGGGCAATATCGGAAACCTGTACAACACGACCAGTGACTTCCAGCGCTCGCGCGAGTATCACGAGCGGGCCCTGGCCGGGTTCGAGCAGGAGCAGTGGGAGATCGGCGTGGCGGGTACGCTGGTCAATCTGGCGGCTCTGGCTGGCCGCAAGGCACGTCGCCGAGAGGCCGCCGACGACCCGCAGGCGGCACAGGCCGAGTACGCGCGAATGCTCGATCATGGTCGCGATGCACTGGTCCTGTTCGAGAGGCTGGACAATCACCGGGGCATCGCCCATGCCAAGACCAATATCGCCGAAGCCCTGGTCGGGGTCGGGCGGGCCGAAGAGGCGCTGCAGCACCAGCGCGAAGCACTGGCATTGCAGCGAGAAGTCGGCGATCGGGGCGGCGAGATCCAGTCACTGATCAGCCTGGCGCGCATCGAGCAGTCACTGGGCCGGCCGGACGAGGCCGCCGAACGGCTCAATGCGGCCCTTGACCTGACCCCGGATGACAACCTTGCCCGGCGCCACGATGTGATCGCACAACTGGCCGGCCTGAAAGAGGCGCGTGGAGACTACCGCTCTGCGCTGGAATACCAGAAGACGCTCAACGGATTGCGCAGCCGGATCGCCGACAACCAGATGGCGGCGCGGGTTGACGAGACTCGCATGGCCCTGGAAGCCGAGCAGCGCGAACAGGAACTGGCGCTTCTGCGTCGCGAGGCCGAAATCGCCGATCTCAGACTGGAGCGTCAGCGCATCACCAGCCTGGTTGCCGTGCTGCTGGCGATTCTGCTCCTGATTCTGCTGGCGCTGGTCTTCAAGCTCTACCGTGGTCGCCTGCAACGTGCTCGTCAACTCGAGCAGGTGGCGAGAACCGATGCATTGACCGGGCTGTCCAATCGCCGCGCCATGCTCGAGCAGCTGGAGGCGGCTCATCGCGTCAGTCGCGACACCGGTGAGGTGCACAGTATCATCCTGGCCGATATCGACAGCTTCAAACGCATCAACGATCAGTATGGTCATGGCGTGGGTGACGAGGTGCTGCGGCATGTTGCCAGCCTGCTTGACCGAGCGGTGCGCGGCCGCGATGTGGTGGCCCGCTGGGGCGGCGAGGAGTTTCTGGTCTTGCTGCGACATACCGATCTGCCCGGCGGCGATGCTGTGGCCGGAAACCTGATTGAGCTGGTCGCCGGACATCCCGCATCCACGAATGCCGGCGAATTGTCCCTGACCATGACCGCTGGCGTTGCCGAACTGACTGCTGCGGTTACCGTTGACGAGGCGGTCCGCCGTGCCGATGAAGCGATGTATCGAGGAAAGAGGTCCGGCAAGCACTGTCATGTGGTTGCGTGGCAGGAAGATGACGCCGGTGAATGAACGGGCCGATCAGGAAATTGACTTGTCATGAACAGTGAACGACGCGCCGTGGTTTTGCTATCCGGGGGGCTGGACTCGGCTACTACACTGGCCTTTGCCATGGCCGAGGGGTACGAATGCCACAGCCTGGCCGTGGACTACGGCCAGCGCCATCGCTCGGAGCTGGCCGCGGCCCGGCGACTGAGCGAATCAATGGGGGCCGCCTCGCACCGTGTGGTGGCGGTCGACCTGCGTGCCATCGGCGGCTCGGCATTGACCGACGAGATCGATGTGCCCGAGGCGCCGGGAGATGGCATTCCGGTGACCTACGTGCCGGCGCGCAACACGCTGATGCTGTCGCTGGCGCTGGGGCATGCCGAGGTGCTGGATGCGAGCGATCTGTTCATCGGTGTCAACGCGGTCGATTATTCCGGCTACCCCGACTGTCGCCCCCAGTTCATCGCCGCGTTCGAGGAGTTGTGTCAGTTGGCGACCAAGGCGGGCGTGGAAGGTGCGCACTTTCGCATTCATACACCACTGATCGACCTGACCAAGGCCGAGATCATCCGCCGTGGAACCGGGCTGGGTGTGGATTACTCGAAGACCATTTCCTGCTACCAGGCCGACGAGCAAGGACGCGCCTGCGGCGTGTGCGACTCCTGCCGCATCCGCCGCGCCGGCTTCGAGGCAGCCGGCGTGGACGATCCGACGCGGTATATCGTTGGTTCGTTGGTTCGTTGATTCGTTTGTTCGTTTGTTGGGTGGCGTTTGTCTGCTGTCATGGTCTCCACCAACGAATCAACGAAAAAACGAGGAAACGAAAAAACGAACTGGGTTAAGGTATCCCGATACTCCCCGACAACCCACGACCTAAGCGAACGACTGAATGGACGGCGGCCTGACTCTCAGCGGTGACATGATCCTGGTGCTCATGTTGCTCGGGCTGACGGTGTCGCTGTTTGTATTCGAGGTCGTTCGCGTCGACATCGCCGCCATCTGCATCATGGTGCTGGTCGGCCTGCTCGGGCTGGTGCCCGGCGACGAACTCTTTTCCGGCTTTGCATCCAATGCCGTGATATCGATCATCGCGGTGATGATCATCGGTGCGGGGCTGGACCGGACCGGCGTGATGAACGTGGTGGCGAGTTTCATCGTCAAGATCGGCGGGCGCTCGGAGTCGCGCATCATGTCGATGGTCTCCTCCACCGTCGGGGTAAGCTCCGGGTTCATGCAGAACACCGGTGCCACCGCGCTGTTCCTGCCGGTGGTCAGCCGGATTTCCGCGCGCCTGGATCTGCCCCTGCCCAGGCTGCTGATGCCGATGGGGTTCTGCGCCATCGTCGGCGGCACGATCACCATGGTGGGGTCCTCGCCGCTGATCCTGCTCAACGACCTGATCCTGACCTCCAATCGTTCGCTGCCGCCCGGGGCGGAGGCCATGCGCCCGTTCGATCTGTTCGACGTCACCCTGGTCGGGCTGGCCTTGCTGGCCGCCGCACTGGGTTATTTCCTGCTGATCGGCAATCGATTGCTGCCGACCGTCGAGACCAAGCGCCCGGCTTCGCCGGGACGCACCATGAACTACTTTGCCGAGGTCTACGGCATCGAGGGCGATTTCTACGAGATGCTGGTGACGGTGGATTCGCCGCTGGTGGGCATGCGCATCGCCGAGGCCGAGAGCCTGGAGGGTGCGCCGCTGATGCTGGCCATACAGAGCACCGACGAACCCCGCCTGGCACCGCCGGCAGACGAAATGATCTGGGTCGGCACCGTGCTGGGCGTGATGGGCACGCGCAAGCAGGTCGGGGAGTTCGCGCTGGCCAACAAGCTCAGGTTGCAGCCGAGGTTGCGCGCGTTCGGCAACCTGTTCAATCCCACCCGCGCGGGAATTTCCGAGGTGGTCATTCCGCCCGGGTCGAAGCTGATCGGCCAGACCGTCGCCGAGGCACGCCTGCGTTCTCGCTTCGGCATCTCGGTGCTGGCGATCAACCGGCGCAACGAGATCATCAGCCAGGATCTGCGCGAGGTCGAGTTGCAGGTCGGCGATTGCCTGGTCAGTCATTCGACCTGGCGCGACCTGGTCACCGTCGCGCGTGACAAGGATTTCATCGTTGCCACCGACATCCCCAAGGAAGAGCAGCGTCCGCAGAAGGTGGTCCAGGCCCTGTCGTTTTTCGGCCTGAGCATGTTCCTGATCATTTTCACCGACTTCCAGCTCTCCGTGGCGCTGCTGGCCGGTGCGGTGGGCATGATTCTCACCGGCGTGCTGAGCATGGATGAGGCCTACCAGTCGGTGAGCTGGAAGACCGTGTTTCTCATGGCCAGCCTGATACCGCTGGGGATAGCCATGGAAGTGACCGGCACGGCGCCCTGGCTGGCGCAGCAGGCCCTGGGCGTGCTCGGCGATGTGCCCGATATCGTCGTCCAGGCCGTGCTGGCGGTGCTGGCCACCGTGTTCAGCCTGGTGATGTCGAACGTCGGGGCGACGGTATTGCTGGTGCCGATTGCCATCAACGTTGCGCTCGAGACTGGCGGCAATCCCGCCGTCTATGCATTGATCGTCGGCCTGGCCACATCCAATGCGTTCATTCTGCCGACCCATCCGGTCAACGCCCTGATCATGGGGCCGGGCGGTTACAAGGTGAAGGACTTCGTGCGCGTGGGCGGCATGATGAGCCTGATCTTCCTGGTCGTCATGCTGACTGCCGTCAACCTGCTGTTCTGATCCGGACTGCCTGTCCGGCCTCGAATGCCAGCCGATCGAGAATCCGGTGGTACATATCGGGGTGCTCTTCCGCTTCTATGTAGATGAGAGGCCTTGAAAAGGCCCGAGGGATCATCCAACCGGCCAAATTTCCGTGAGTGCGCTTGCTGGTCTTTGTCCGGATTCCGAACGCGGACTGCGACCAGTGGGAGAATCATGGAAACAGGTGTCGAGGAAGCGCTTGATCGCGCTTGCCCCCGGACTTTGAAGCGCTGTGTTGCCGCGTCGGCAGGGCTGTTGTTCGCCCTGCTGGCGGCCGTTGCCAGTGCCGAAGTCGAGATTGAAAAGACCGGACCTGACCAGGTTGCATCCGGTGAATCCTTCACTTACACGCTGACGGTCACCAACAGCGGCGACGATCCGGTCGCGTCGGTGTCGGTGCTCGATGAGTTGCCCGAAGGTGTCGGTCTGGAGTCGGTGGCCGACGATGACTGGGACTGCGACATCGACGAGCAGTCCGATCGCGTGGTGGTCGACTGCGACCATGACGGGGATCTGGCGCCGGGAAGTCACGAACTGCTCCTCGAAGTTCACGCACCCGAGCCCGAGGAAGAGACCGGTCTGGTCAATACCGCGATCCTGTTCATCGACGATGATGAAGTCGATTCCGACAGC
Organism: Wenzhouxiangella sp.; assembly: GCA_007135935.1. Classification (GTDB taxonomy): domain Bacteria; phylum Pseudomonadota; class Gammaproteobacteria; order Xanthomonadales; family Wenzhouxiangellaceae; genus Wenzhouxiangella. Next base: position 2,074 of record SLIA01000088.1, on the reverse strand, counting down.
CAGGCCACGACCGTGGCGGTGGTCGCCGGCCTGCGACTGGACCTGGCCGTCGATCCGACCGACACGGTGTTTGCCGGCGAAACCATTCGCTACGACTTCGATATCGAAAACCTGGGCCCGGATACTGCCGCCGGACTGGTCCTGGACGGCAACTTCTCGTTCATCCAGGGCAGTGCCGAAGTGGCGTTGATCGATCAGGACGGTGACTTCGATTGCGCCCTGGACGGTCTGACCCTGACCTGCGTGGCGCTCTCCAGTCTGCAAGCCGGGTCCAGTAGCGAGCTCGAGGTCGAGGTCCAGGCAGCGGTTGCGAACGATGCGGCGGAGCTTGCGCTGCAGGGCGAGGTGACCAGCACGGCCGATCTGCCCGATGACCCGGACAACACCTCGAATACCGTTTCTGTGACCGTGGAGCCCAGCGCCGACCTGGCCCTGTCCGGCCGGCAGGTGCCGGCCGATCCGGTAACGGCCGAGTCCGCCTTCGATTACATCATCGAGGTTGACAACCTCGGACCGTCCACCGCCCGGGATCTCGTGGTTTCCGGCAGTCTGCCCGACGGCATGCGCGTGCTGGAAGCGGGTGCGCCGTGGGAGTGCGCGTTCGTCCATCCCACCGGAGTTTTCGAGTGTCATCGCGACGCGCTGGGTGCAGGCCAGTCCGCGCCGCTGGTACTGACCGTGCTGGCACCGCGCAACCCGCCCGAAACCGGGGCCCTGAGCGCCCCGGTGAACTTCGGCCCGGTTGAAGTGACGTCGGCAACACATGATCCGGAACCCGACAACAATGTCGCGGATGGTCCTCTCTCGCTGGACATCGAGGCCGATTGGTCGCTGACCGTCGAGAAGACCATTGCCGGATTCGATGAGCCGGGGGTCGACGAGGTCGTGGTGCCCAACCTGCCATTCCAGTACGAGATCCGTGTCGTCAACCATGGTCCCAGCGACCTGATCGAGGATCTCCAGCCGCTGCTGTCGGATGAATTCGATTCATTGCTGCGTGCCGACCAGAGCGCCTGTGAGGCGATACCCGGCAACGATCCCTGCTGGCGTTGCACCGGACAGGACACCCCGGCGCCGCGCCAGGTCGTCGACACGCCGGCCCCTGACCCGATCTCCGGGCTGGGTGGCGCCTGGGGTGTGGTCGTCAGCCCGGACCATCGGCACGTCTATGCCGGCGGTCGATTCGACGACAGCGTGGTCGGGTTCGAGCGCAACACCGAGCGTGGTGCGACATTCGGCTTCATCGACCAGGATTCGGCTGATCTGCAGAGCGTGCCGCCACGCCCGCGGGCCCTGGCGATGTCGGACAATGGCCGTTTCCTGGCGGTGGCCACCTGGCTGGCCGATGGTGAATCGGCCGAAAGCGGCGCTGTCGTCCTGTTCGAGCGCGATCCGGTCGATGGCAGCCTGAATGAGCTCGACCGCAACGAGGATTACGACGGCGTCACCGACCTGGTGTTCGGCCCGGATTCGCGCGTCCTCTACCTGGCCGACGCGGCCGGCGATGCCATTGTGGTGTTCGACGTCAACGATGATCTGTTCGAACCCGTGCAGACGATCTTGCGTTCGGAAACCGACGGCATTCTGCTTGGCGGCGTCGGTGCCCTGGCCATTGATCCCGAAACCGGTCATCTGCACGCGGTCGCACCCGACGATGCGGCCCTGGTTTCCTTTTCCCGCCAGGCGGGCACGGGCCAGCTCAGCCCGCTGTCGCCCGCCTCGGTCGAAGCGACCGCCGGCGGCGAACCAGTGGCCATCGAGGCTTTGGCCATCAGCCCCGTGCGCGACGAGCTGGTGGCCGGTGGCGAGAATTCCGTGGTGCTGTTTTCACTCGAAGGCGGTACGCCGGAACAGACCGCTTCGATCTCGGCCAGCGCATCGCTGGGACGCCCGCTGTCGGGCGTCGGCGCGCTGAGCTGGCGTGCCGATGGCAACGAGGTCCTGGTCGCCGCGCGCGAGGATCGGCGTCTGGTCCGGTTGCGCCGCAGCAGTTCTGGATCATCACTCAACTTCCAGTCGGCCACTCCCGTATTCGATGGCGTCGGCGAGACCGAGCTCATTCCCCAGGCCATCA
>SLIA01000026.1 GCA_007135935.1 Wenzhouxiangella sp. | reverse complement strand
GGAAGCGGTCGGTCTGGGTGGTGATCCAGTTGGTCAGGAAACCGCCGTGACTGCCGCCGGTGAGAAACAGGCGTTCCTCGTCGATCCACTCAAAGCGCTGCAGGGCTTCGTCGAGGGCCTGGATGTTGTCGCGGTAGTCGGCCCCACCGTAATCCTGATAGACGGCGGCCTGGAAGTCGAAGCCGTAGCCGGTCGAGCCACGGTAGTTGGTAAACAGCACGGCATAGCCAGCGCCGGCCATCATCTGGAACTCGTGGAACCAGCGATGGCCCCACATGCCGGCCGGCCCGCCGCGGATATTGAGCACCAGTGGCCACTGGCGGCTGTCGTCGAATCCCTTCGGCTTGAGCAGGAAGGCATCGACCGTCGTGCCATCGTCGACTTCGAAGCTGAAGCGCTCGAGTTCGCCAAGGTGGCGCGAGTCGAGCAGCGAATCATTGAAGCCGCTCAGGCGCCGGGGTTCGAAGTCACGCGTGTTGGCGATATGCACCTCCGGCAGGCGGGTCTCGTTCTCGATGAGCAGGGTCAGGGCCTCGCCGTCAGCGGCGAAGTCGAGATCGCCGACAACGGCGCTTTCACCGATCAGTTTCTCGCTGCTGCCATCGGCCTGCAGGCGCATCAGGGGATGACTGCCGCGATAGTCCGCCGTAAACAGCGGCAGGTCGAAACCCTTCGGCCACCAGGCCCGGGCCACCGAGAGATCGGCGCCGTCGTGCAAGACTTCATGGCCGCTATCGTCGATAAGCACGCGGTGCAGCTCGGTGGGACGGTAGCGATCGGACTGATAAGTGAAGGCGACCTGCTCCCCGTCGGGCGAGAACACCGGCGAAGTGGCGCGGCCTTCGGGCGCGGCAAGTCTGCGCTCCTCGCGACTGTCGAGTTCGAGCAGGTAGATGTCCTGGTTGAACCCGCCATCGTATTCGCGCCCGCTGCGGTCGGCGTTGAACGCCAGCCGGCGGCCGTCGGACGAGATCGTCGGGTTGTTGTAGTTCCATTCGGGGTTGCCGGCCAGGCGCTCGAGTTTGCCGCTGCCGATGTCAAGCAACCACAGGGTGCGGCGGCGCTCGTCGAGCCAGCCCTGGGCTTCGCTGCGGTAGAGCTGGCGCGAGTAGATCTTCACGTCGGCTGTCGGCTCGTCGTCTTCTTCCTCGGCGCGGGTGGGATCCTCGACACTCGGGTCGATGGTCAGGGTGATCAGCAGGTGCTGACCGTCGGGCAGCCAGGAAAAACCGGAGATGCTGCCCTGTTCGATTTCGGAAACCGCGCGTGCTTCGCCACCATCGACGGGAATGAGATGAATCTGGGTGTCGCCGTTGGCCGTGCGCAGAAAGGCGATCTGCTTGCCGTCGGGAGAAAAGCGCGGGTGGCGATCGTTTTCACCGCTGGTAAACAGTCGAGCCGATCCGCTGCCGTCGGCGGGCATCATCCAGATGGCGGCATCACGATTGCGGTGTTTTTCGTCGACAACCCGGCGCACAAAGGCAATGCGCTCACCGTCGGGAGCAAGCTGCGGGTCGGCGATGAAGCTGAAATCATGGTAATCGGCCGGCACCAGTGCATCGGGCTGTCCGGCCCAAGCCGGTTGAATGCACAACAGGATGATCGACAAAACGGGCAGTATTCGAAACATTGAGATCTTCGGGAGTGAGAGTGCGGACGTCATGTTAGCGCGTCCGGGTCGGCGGTGCTGCAACCTGCCGGGCCAATAATGTGCCCGGGCGCCCCCAGGCGAGCCCGAGGGGAATCCCTGACAGGTCCGGCTGTGCCGCTACGCCGGCTCAACGTAGAATGACCATGCCTTCGCAATGGTGTCTTGCAGGTCAACCTGTCAGGAGCTCTGAACGTGGCACGATTATGGTTTTCTTGAATTTAAGCATTCACATGGACGAAAAGGCGGGAGCAATTCCCTTGCGTCGGGCATTCCGGTGGAAACAGGAACCAAGTGATAGCCTGCTCGTTACGGATTCTTTCCGTCTGGAGACTGATCGGTGAGCGCCCTGATCGACGGCGTGGTCCACATGGCCGTGGATCATCCGGTAATGAGCGGCATCTACCTGCTGGTGATGACGGCTTTGGTGCTGGCACTGTTCTGGCTGTTTCGCACCAACCGCAAACTGTCCGATTCGCGCCGTCATGCGCGTGAGCTGGCGCGCGACTACGAACGGTTGGTGTCGCGGGTGCCAGCGGGGCTCTACGAGCTCATGGGAGGACCGGACGGTCGACGACACCTGACATTTGCCAGTGACCGCTTTCTTGAGCTGCTGGGACTGGATCGCGACACTGTGCGCGATGACTTCCGCGCGGTACTGGCGCGGGTGCATCCCGATGATCGGCAACAAATGATCGACCTCAACGCGGAGGTGATTGGTTCGGGCGGGAGTTATGAAACCGAGTCTCGCATCATGCGCCCGGACGGGGATCGTCGGGTTCGGGTCGAGGCGCATCCCGATCTTCGACCCGACGGGCAGGTGGTCTGGTCTGGGGTTGTCACCGACATCACCAGGCGGCGCGAGGCCGAGCAAAAGCTGGCCCGGCGCGAAGCGCTGCTGGCCTCGATGGGGCGACTGGCGCGCGCCGGGGGATGGCAGTACGATCCGGGCAGTGGCGAGGTTCGCTGGACCGATGAAATCTTTCACATCCTCGATTTGCCCGTCGAAGACACGCCACAGCTCGATGACATTCTTGCCTTTTACCACCCGAGGGATCGCAGACGCCTGGAACGGGCCATGCAGCGTGCAGTCGAGCACGGTGAGCCCTATGATCTTGAACTGTCAATGACGACCGCCGGCGGGCGCGAGATTCTTGTCCGCACCGTGTGCGAGCCGCAGATCGATGACGGTCGGGTTGGTTCGCTGCTGGGGGCGTTTCAGGACATTACCCGCTTGCGCGAGACCGAGCGGGAATTGCGCGAGGCCCAGGCCCGGTTCCGTACCATCTTCGAGCAGTCGCCGATCGGCATGCTGATTCACGATGCCCAAAGCGGCGAAGTTCTCGATGCCAATGGCGAGGGCTGGCGCGAGTTCGGGTACTCCTCGCTCGAGGAACTGAAGGCGCACGCAAGCGAGCTGTGGACGACGCCACCGCACTCCTGGGACGAGGCGCTTGCAGCCATCCGCCGGGCTGCCTCCGGCCACACGCAGACGCTGGACTGGCCCAGTCGAAGACGAAACGGCGAGTTGTTCTGGCAGCAGGTGAAGCTCTCGCCGCTCAGTCTCGATGGCCGGCAGTGCGTCCTGGCCAGTTGCATCGATGTGACCGACCGCAAGCGCCACGAGGCCGAACTGCATCGCGTGGCCAATTACGATCCGCTCACCGGCCTGCCCAACCGCCGCATGCTTATCGACTTGTTGCGCCGGACGATTTCTCGTGCCGCCCGTCACGATGAGTCATTTGCGGTGTGCTACCTGGACCTCGACGAGTTCAAGCCAATCAACGACGAGTTCGGTCATGCCACCGGTGACAAGGTGCTGATCGAAATCGGGCGGCGACTCGGTGGGGTGGTGCGTCAATCCGATACGGTGGCGCGTCTCGGGGGCGATGAGTTCGTCGTCCTCCTCGACAGTCTCGAACGCCATGAAAGTCTCCAGCTAGCCCTGCGGCGGATACTCAGGGCGGCCCGGGAGGTGATTGTGGTCGACGGCCTCGAACTGCAGGTCTCGGCTAGCATCGGGGTAACGACTTTTCCAGCCGATGCCAGCGATGCCGACACGCTGCTGCGACATGCCGACCAGGCCATGTATCGCGCCAAGGACATGGGGCGTAACCGCTACTGCCTGTTTGATACCGATCTGCAGCAGAAGTCCGAAGAGCGGGCGCGGCAACTGCGGCGCATTACCAATGCGCTGGAGGGCGGACAGTTCCACCTCCACTACCAGCCCAAGGTGAACATGGAAACCGGCGATGTGGTCGGGTTCGAGGCCCTGGTGCGCTGGCAGGACCCGGAGCGTGGCGTGGTGCCGCCGTCGGATTTCCTGCGATTGATCGAGCATTCAGACCTGGAAGAGCGCTTTGGCTGGTTTGTGCTCGATGAGGCGCTGGCACAGGCCAGGCGGTGGAGCAGCGAGGGCCTGCATTTCGCTGTCAGCGTCAACGTCAGCGGTCAGAACCTGTTGCGCGCGGGCTTCGTCGATGGCCTGCGGCAAGCGCTCGAACGACAGCCCGATGTTGCGCCTTCGGACCTGGAAATCGAAATCCTGGAGACGGCCGCGGTCACCGACCTGGACGCCGCGGTGGCTGTGCTCGAGAGGGTCCGTGCCCTTGGCGTGCGGGTGTCGCTGGATGATTTCGGGGTCGGCTACTCGTCACTGGCGCACCTGCGCTGGTTGCCGATCGATGTGCTCAAGATCGATCGTTCCTTTGTCCGCGACATGCTGACCGATTACCAGGACTTCAGCATCGTGAAAAGCGTGCTGGGCATGGCCCGGGCCTTTGACATGGAACTGATCGCCGAAGGCGTGGAGACTGATCAGCATGCATCCGCGCTGGTTGGTATGGGTTGCCGGCTGGGGCAGGGCTATGCGTTTGCGCGCCCGATGCCGGCCGCCGAGGTGCCCGACTGGTACCGGCGCTGGCGCGAAAAGCGTCCCTGGAAACGCACCGACACGCGGGCGCTGGCCCTGGCCATGGATCAGGCCAGGGAGCTGGCCGCCGCCCACATGCGATGGCTGGAGCAAGTCGAGCACACCGTGCGCAGCGGGTCGTGCCCGGATGGCGGTCCGGAGCTCGATCCCCAGCGTTGTGCCATGGGCATGTGGTTGACGACCATGAACCGTGGGCCCAGCGACCATCCCCCGCGCTTGATCGCCCGGATCGACCGCCAGCATGAGCGTCTGCACCGGATTGCCCGGCGCCAGTGCGACCAGGTCAGCGCCGGCCATCGTGGCGAGGCGGTGAAGGGGCTGCCGGAACTGAGGGCCGAGAGCGCGCGTCTTCTGGAGCTGGTCGAATCATTGCCGGCGGTGGTGCAGGAGGCCGAAAAGTGACTCGAACGGATCCAGGCGGGCAGCGCGGTTGTCAGGCCTTGCCGGAGCGGCAGTAGTCCTGCACCAGCTCGACTTCGCTGCGTGATCCCAGGATCACCGGGATACGCTGGTGAATTTCATCGGGGGCAATGTCGAGGATGCGCTGCTGACCATCGATGGCGCCGCCGGCGGCCTGTTCGACGATGAAGGCCATGGGGTTGGCCTCGTACATCAGCCGCAGCTTGCCGGTCTTGCCCGCGGCGCGCAGCTGGCTGTTGCACGGGTACAGGAAGATGCCGCCGCGCGTCAGGATGCGATGCACCTCGGCGACCATGGACGCCACCCAGCGCATATTGAAGTTCTTCTTGCGCGGGCCGTCGGCACCCTGCAGGCATTCATCGATGTAGCGACGCACCGGTGCGTCCCAGAAGCGCTGGTAGGACGTGTTGATGGCAAATTCCTTCGTCTCGGCCGGGATGGTCACGTTGTTTTCCGTCAGCAGGAATTCGCCGAAATCGCGATCCAGGGTGAACATGCTCACGCCGTTGCCGGTGGTCAGCACCAGCATGGTCGAGGGGCCGTAAAGACAGTATCCGGCCGCCACCTGCTCGGTGCCGGGGCGCAGAAAATCCTGTTCGGTGGGGTTGGCCACGCCTTCCGGCGCCTTGAGAATGGAGAAGATGGTGCCAACCGAGACGTTGATGTCGATATTGGAAGAGCCGTCAAGCGGGTCGCACAGCAGCAGGTACTTGCCGCGCGGCGCATTGGCCGGGAGGTGGTAGACCGAGTCCATCTCTTCCGACGCCAGGGCCGCGATATGGCCGTTGTGACGCAACGCCTCGATCATCAGCTCGTTGGAGATGACGTCGAGCTTCTTTTGCGTTTCACCCTGCACGTTCTGCGAATCGGTCGCCCCCAGCACATTGACCAGTGCGCCCTTGTTGACCAGGTCGGCGATCTTTTTGCAGGCCACGGCGATGTCGTTGAGCAGGCCGGTGAACTCGCCGGTTGCCCCGTCGATGTGGCGCTGATTCTGGATGATGTAATTGGTGAGCGTAGTGCCGATGCGCATGGCGCTTTCCTGTGGTCTCGGGTGGGTCGGAACAAAACCCGAAAATCTATCACGACCGCGACCTTGAGCCAAGCACGAGGTATAGCGCAGGTTGCAATTTCGGGCTGACTTCACTCGATTCGAGCGTGCTGCGCTTGACCGGGCGGGTATGCTGTCGGTACGGGGCAATGGTGGTTCGGGTTCGTGGTGACGGGCCCGAAACGGACCGGTGTGTGGAGTGTTGCCATGAAAGTGCAGAATCGTGAAATGCGGCCGCCTCGATCCTCGAGGGCCGCCGGTGATGCCCATGTTGCCGGCAGCGCGGTACTGTCGGTTGCCGGCCTGTCCAAGACCTATGCCGACGGTCATCGCGCGCTCGACCACGTCGATCTGGACATGCGCCGGGGTGAGATCTTCGCCTTGCTGGGCCCCAATGGTGCTGGCAAGACCACCCTGATCAGCATTGTCTGCGGACTGGTGCGGCCGGGCTCGGGCAGCGTACGCGTGGCCGGGTTCGACATCCGTTCGGATTATCGGGAGACGCGCTCGCGCATCGGCCTGGTGCCGCAGGAGCTGCATACCGACATGTTCGAGACCGTGCTGCATACGGTACGTTTTTCGCGCGGCCTGTTCGGCTGCGCGCCCGACGAAGCCTACCTGGAACAACTGTTGCGCGACCTGAGCCTGTGGGACAAGCGCAACAATGCCATCATGACGCTCTCCGGCGGCATGAAGCGGCGAGTTCTGATCGCCAAGGCACTGTCGCACGAGCCCGAATTGCTGTTTCTGGACGAACCCACTGCCGGGGTGGATGTGGAACTGCGGCGCGAGATGTGGGCGCTGGTGCGCCGCCTGCGCGAGCGCGGCGTAAGCGTCCTGCTCACTACCCACTACATCGAGGAAGCCGAGGAAATGGCCGACCGCATCGGCGTTATTCATCAGGGGCGGCTGGTTCTGGTCGATGACAAGGCCTCGCTGATGCGCAAGCTGGGGCGCAAGCAACTCACCCTGCATCTGGACCGGTCACTCGATGCTGTTCCGCGAGCCCTGGAGCACTGGGGCCTGCATCTGTCGGGGGGAGGCGCGGTGCTGGAATACCACTTCGATGCCAGCGACGAGTCAGCCTGTGTGCCTCAGTTGCTGCGGGAGCTGGCGCGCACCGGCGTGGAGTTCACCGATCTCAACACCCGCCAGAGTTCGCTCGAAGAGATCTTCATCCGTCTGCTGGAGGCGGACCGATGAGACGGGCCGCCTTCCCGCGGTTCAACATCCGCGGTGTGCGTGCCCTCTACCTGTTCGAGATGGGGCGTTTCAAGCGCACGTTGTGGCAGAGCCTGGCCACCCCGGTGATCACCACCGTGCTGTATTTCGTGGTCTTCGGTACGGCCATTGGCGATCGCATCGGCGATATCGATGGTGTTGGCTATGGCGCGTTCATCGTGCCCGGGCTGATCCTTCTGACGGTGTTCACCCAGAGCCTGAGCAATGCCTCGTTTGGAATCTACATGCCGCGTTTTTCCGGCACCATTTACGAGATTCTCTCGGCGCCGGTCTCGGCCGTGGAAATGGTACTGGCCTATGTCGGCGCCGCGGCCACCAAGTCGTTGTTGCTGGGGTTGATCATCCTGGTGACCGCGAGCTTCATTGTTGACCTGCAGATTGCCTACCCGGTGCTGATGCTGCTCTATCTTGCCCTGGTCTGTTTTGCCTTCTGCCTGGCCGGTTTCATCATCGGTATCTGGGCCGAGGGCTTCGAGCAGCTGCAGTTGCTGCCCATGCTGGTGGTCACGCCGCTGACTTTTCTCGGCGGCGTGTTCTACTCCATCGACATGCTGCCCGAGCCGTGGCGTACCGTCAGCCTGTTCAATCCGCTGGTCTACGTGGTCTCGGGTTTCCGTTGGAGTTTCCACGGCAGCGGCGATGTCGCGCCCTGGATCAGCCTGGCGGCCCTGTTGGGGTTCTGCACCCTTTGTATCGCACTGGTGTGGTGGATTTTCCGCACTGGATACCGCATCAAGCCTTGAGCCCAGCCTGCCCACCACCCGTTGTCCTGGGACAGACGGGTCGCGAAAACGGTGGGCTGATCCCGTGCTCAGCCCAGTGGCAGGGCGGCGAGCAGGCCGTCGAGGATGAACTGGATGGCCAGCGCGGCCAGCAGCATGCCCAGCAGCCGGGTAATGATGTTGCTCAGAGTTTCGGGGATGAAATGATCGAAACGGGCCGCGGTGACCAACAGCATCGCGCCAATGGCCATGACCGTCACGCCGGCACCCATCACGATCACCTGGCCGGCCATGTCTCCGCTGTGGGCTGCGGTCAGTAGCATGATCGAGGCGATCGCGCCGGGCCCGCACAGCAGCGGGATGGCCAGCGGAAACACGGAAATGTCCTCTGGTTCGTAGTGATCCTGGATTTCCTCGGCGGATTTCGATTTGCGGTCGTTGCGGCGCGAAAACAGCATTTCCAGCGCGATCAGGAACAACAGAATGCCGCCGGCAATGCGAAACGCCGGCAGGGTAATGCCGAAATTGTCGAGCAGGCGCTCGCCAATCACCCCGAACACCACCAGCAGCACGGCCGCGATCAGGCAGCCCAGCAGCGCCATGCGGATCTTCTGACCGCGCGTTGCTCCCGCGGTCAGCGAGACAAAGATCGGAATGATGCTGACCGGGTCGATCGTGACAAACAGCATCACGAAGGCGGGGATGAAGATCTCGAGCATTTGGTGCGGCGTCGGGGCGGGGGAGCGGGAATGCTAACGCCGCGGTGGCGGGATGGCAATGATCCTGGAGGTATCCGGAGAAACTCTTGCATTGTCGCCCCGGACTTGATCCGGGGCCTCGCACGGCCGAGCCAGCTAGGCGTTGAACAGATTCTCCACGCCGTGCGGACACCCACGTGCGAGATCCCGGATATCGCCTGCGACGATTCCGGGACGACAGACTTTCATGGTCTCCCGCGTTATCATAACCGGCTGCCTCAACCAATCGCGCTGAAGCCATGAACACCGACTACCGCAAACGCCTGCCCGGCACCGAACTGGAGTTTTTTGACGCACAGGCAGCCGTCGAGGATATTGCGCCCGGGGCGTGGGCGAAGCTGCCTTATGTCTCGCGGGTGCTGGCGGAGAACCTGGTTCGCAAGTGTCCGCCCGATGAACTGACCGAATGCCTCAAGCAGATCATCGAGCGCAAGCG
>SLIA01000094.1 GCA_007135935.1 Wenzhouxiangella sp. | reverse complement strand
TCTTGTGTGCCTCGTCGAGGAACATCGGAGACTGCAGTGCGCTCCCTGAACCGCCGTGGTACGGACCCGTATGCCCGGTGGTGTGGGAGGGCTGCCCCCGCGAGGGGGCACCCTACCCGATCCGAAAGCCTCAATTCGAACCTCCGACAATAAAAAATCAGGTTCGAATTGTGCGCGCAGCGCACAATCGCTGGAGCGAAGCGACAGCCCGAAGGGCAAGCCTGCCGCAGGCAGGCGCAGCAATCCTTCCGGGCGGAGAGTTGGAGGCGGGTGATGGCCAGAATGGCGGGCCGATCACGGCCATCGGTCGCGGTGGCCGGTGATTGCCTGGGGGCGTTCCGGTGCCACTGAGATACCCCCGTCGCCTCTTCCCGATCTATGCTCTCCTCAAGACTTGCGGGATTGGATGGTACGGCCGGTCCGGGGAATGATCCGGGCCGTGATCGGCCCGCCATTCTGGCCATCACCCGCCTTTGAAGTGTGAGTGGTTATTCGATCACGGCCATCGATCGCGGTGGCTGGTGATTGCCTGGGGGCGTTTTGGTGCCAGCGAGATACCCCCGTCGCCTCTTTCCGCTCTGTGCTCTTCTCAAGACTTGGGAGCTTGGATGGTACGGCCGGTCCGGGGGGTGATCCGGGCCGTGATCGGCCCGCCATTCTGGCCATCACCCGCTTTTGAAGTGTGAGTGGTTATTCGATCACGGCCATCGGTCGCGGTGGCTGGTGATTGCCTGGGGGCGTTCCGGTGCCAGCTAGATGACCCCGTCGCCTCTTCCCGCTCTGTGCTCTTCTCAAGACTTGGGGGATTGGGTGGTACGGGCGGTCGGGGGAATGATCCGGGCCGTGATTGGCCTGCCATGCCGGCCATCAGCCGCCTTTGGAAGTGAGCGTGGCCTTGCGATACCTCTGGTCTGTCTGACAAACGGCGACTTGAGTGTTCCGCCGAAGCCGGCCCATGGCCCTGGGTGCTACCATCGGGTTGATTTCCCATTTGAAGAGCGCCACCCATGGCCAGAATCCTTGTTTCCGCCGTCTTCGTGCTGATGAGTCTTCCCGCTATGGGAGGATTGGTGTCGGTGGAATCGCCACCGGGCAGCGGCAGTCTCGCTCCGCGTCTGGCCGGATTGGATGACGGTCGCGCATTGCTGACCTGGCTGGAGCCGGAAGGGGAAGGGCATGCCTTTCGCTTCGCGGTTTTCGATGGCGAGCGCTTTGGCGAGCCGGGCACTATCGCGACAGGCGAGGACTGGTTTGCCAACTGGGCCGATACGCCGGCTGTGTTCGTCCTGCCCAACGGCGACTGGCTGGCCCACTGGCTGGCCAAGTCCGGTCCGGCGACTTTTGCCTATGACGTGGTCATGGCGCGTAGTGACAATGAAGGTGACGACTGGAGCGAGCCGAAGGTGCCGCATCGCGATCGCACCCAGACCGAACATGGTTTCGTGAGTTACTTCGCCTGGGACGATGATGTGGCCGGCGCGGTCTGGCTGGACGGGCGCGAGACGGCTGGAGAGGAAGCCTCGGAGCATGACGGGCACCACGGTCATGCCGGCGACATGACCCTGCGTGCTGCGCGCATCGGACCGGGCCTGGCCGTTTCGGACAAGCAGATGCTCGACGAGCGGGTCTGCGATTGCTGCATGACGGCCTCGGCCATGACCGACGAAGGCCCGCTGGTGATCTATCGCGGTCGCAGCGAAGACGAGATCCGCGATATCTGGAAGCTGCGCCATGACGGCGAGGGCTGGTCGGCGCCGGAACTTGTGCATGACGACGGCTGGCAGATCGGCGGCTGCCCGGTCAACGGGCCGGACCTGATCGCCAGTGGGCGGGATGCGGTGGCCGCCTGGTTCACCATGCCCGAGGGCAGGCCCCGGGTTCGCGTTGCCATCTCGCGCGATGGCGGGCGGGAATTTTCCGGGCCACTGGAGTTGGGAATCGACGAGGCGCTGGGTCGGGTCGCCCTGGAGTGGCTGGAGGAGGGCTTCGTGCTGGCCTGGCTGACCGAGGCCGGGTCCGGCAGCAAGCTGATGCTCGGCGGCTTCGATCTGGACGGTGAAGAGCGCTTCAGCCGGCCGCTGGTCACGATGGATGCCGGGCGTGTCAGCGGTTTCCCAGTGATGGTGCACCTGGGGCAGGGAAGGATGCTGCTGGCCTGGACCGAGCCGGGCGAGGATCGGCGGCCGAGGGTCAGGGCCGGTCTGGTCGATGTCAACGGGTAAGGGGGTGTTTCGGCCGGGTTCCAGGGCCAAATCCGGTTTTCCTGAAATTTAGCTGGCCGGGCTATTGACCTGGTGAGGTCCGGTCCGTAATATTGATCGGCTTGGAACCGGGGTGTAGCGCAGCCTGGTAGCGCAACTGCTTTGGGAGCAGTAGGTCGCAGGTTCGAATCCTGCCGCCCCGACCAGTGAATTCGCGGCACGACTCGGCATCGAGGCTCGGCGCCCGTAGCTCAACCGGATAGAGCATCGGCCTTCTAAGCCGGCGGTTGCAGGTTCGAGTCCTGCCGGGCGCGCCACAACCCGTTTTGTCGGGTTACAATAGGCGATTGCGGCGCGGGTGCGCCGCACGACAATTCGATTTCAATGGTGGGCGTAGCTCAGTTGGTAGAGCACTGGATTGTGGCTCCAGAGGTCGCGGGTTCAACCCCCGTCGCTCACCCCAGATTCCGCCGCGGCCGGCTTGCCCGGTCGCGGCAGTGATGTTTGAGCAGGAGCAGACTTAAGTCGGGCCGTTAGCTCAATTGGTAGAGCAGCTGACTCTTAATCAGTAGGTTCGGGGTTCGAGTCCCTGACGGCCCACCACTTCCAGCGCCGTGCCCGCCAGAGCGGTTCGGCCTCGTCCACACAACACAACACACAGACACTCGAGCATGCAGGTATCCGTTGAAAAAACCGGCGATCTGGAACGGCGCATGACCGTTCAGGTGCCGGCCGAAAACATTGACAGCAAGGTCTCCGGCCGCCTCGACGAGCTGCGGCGCCAGGTGCGTCTGAAAGGCTTCCGTCCCGGACGCGTGCCGATGAATATCGTGCGCCAGCGCTATGGCGACCAGGTGCGCGAGGAAGTGCTGCAGGAGATCATGCAGTCCAGCCTGCAGGAGGCCATTGGCGAGCAGGAGTTGCGCGTGGCCGGGGTATCGAGCCTGCAGCCGAATCCTCAAGCCGACGGTGGCGACTTCGAGTTCACGGCAGATCTCGAGGTGTTCCCCGAGATTCCCGAGCTCGATGTCTCCGACATGCAGCTCGAGCGCCCCGAAACCGAGATTACCGATGGCGATGTCGACGACATGATCGACACGCTGCGCGAGCAGCGCCGGACCTTCTCCGAGGTCGAGCGTGCCGCCGAAGACGGAGATCGCGTCCGGCTGGGCTACGTGGCCGAGGTCGACGGGGCGCGCGTGCCCGAGCAGGGCGAGCATGAAATCGCTCCCGTGCTCGGCGAGCTCGCTGCGTTCCCGGAGCTCGAGGATGCCGTGCGCGGCATGAGCGCCGGCGAGGAAAAAGAGGTGGAGCTCACTTTCCCGGCCAACTACCGCCATGAAGGTCTGGCCGGCAAGACCGCCCAGGCGAAATTGACAGTGAAGGCCGTCGATGCCGTTGAACTGCCCGAAGTCGATGAGGAGTTTGCCCAGGCATTCGGTATCGAGGGCGGAGTCGACGAGTTTCGGGATGGCGTGCGCAAGAATCTCGAGCGCGAAATGCGCCAGGCCATCAACAATCGTCTGCGTCAGGCGGTGACCGAAGGGCTGGGTGCGCGGTTTGCGGACATGGCGGTGCCGGCTAGCAGCGTTGACCAGGAGGTCCGCCAGATGCAGTCCCAGCTGCAGCAGCAGACCGGACAACAGCCGCCGCCGGCGGAAAAGCTGCGTGGCAGCGCCGAGCAGCGCGTCAGGCTGGGCATGTTGCTTGCCGAGTTGGCCCGGCAGAACGAGATTTCCATCGATCCCGGACGGGTGCAGGCGCGTATCGAGGAGATTGCCGAGACCTATGACCAACCCGCGGAGGTGATTGAACTCTATCGCTCCGAGCCGCGTCTGATGGATCAGATCGAGAACATGGTGCTCGAGGATCAGGTCATCGACTGGGTGCTGGAAAATGCCAAGGTCGAGAACAAGGAAATGAGTTTCAAGGAGCTGATGGGTCGCTGATGAACGAACAAGCCCTCAATCTGGTCCCGATGGTCGTCGAGCAGTCGGCGCGCGGCGAGCGGGCCTACGACATCTACTCGCGCCTGCTCAAGGAGCGGGTGATCTTCATCGTCGGTCCGATCGAGGACTACTCGGCCAATCTCATCGTCGCGCAGCTGCTCTACCTGGAGTCCGATAATCCCGAAAAGGATATCAATATCTACATCAACTCCCCGGGTGGCTCGGTGACCGCTGGCATGGCGATCTACGACACCATGCAGTTCGTCAAGCCGGATGTGGCCACGATGTGCGTCGGCCAGGCCGCGAGCATGGGGGCGCTGCTGCTGTCGGCCGGTGCCAAGGGCAAGCGTTACGCGCTGCCGCACTCGCGGGTGATGATTCATCAGCCCCTGGGCGGCTTTCAGGGGCAGGCGTCGGATATCGACATCCATGCCCGCGAAATCCTGAAGATGAAGGACACCCTCAACCGGATTCTGCAAAAGCACACCGGTCAGGACATGGAGACGATCGAGGCCGACACCGACCGCGACAAGTTCATGTCGGCAAGGGATGCCTGCGATTACGGCCTGGTTGACGAAGTGCTCAGCCAGCGCCAGTCACAATAGCGCGCATCGATTTGGGTTAAACTGATCTTCGGTACTCAGCGTCCAGGTAAACCAGACAGCACATGAGCGATTCGAACAGCGACGGCAAGATTCTCTACTGCTCGTTCTGCGGGAAGAGTCAGCACGAGGTCCGCAAACTGATTGCCGGGCCCAGCGTCTATATCTGCGACGAGTGTGTCGAGCTGTGTAACGACATCATCCGCGAGGAGCTTGAAGGGGCCGGCGTGTCCGAGCGCGAGAGCCTGCCGACCCCGCGTGAGATTCACGAGTTCCTCGACAAGTACGTGATTGGCCAGCAGGCGGCCAAGAAGGTGCTGTCGGTCGCCGTGTACAACCATTACAAGCGGCTGGAATCGACCCGTCACCGTGATGATGTCGAGCTGGCCAAGTCCAATATCCTCCTGATCGGCCCGACCGGTTCGGGCAAGACGCTGCTGGCCGAGACGCTTGCACGCATGCTCAATGTGCCGTTCACGATTGCCGATGCCACCACGCTTACCGAGGCCGGGTACGTGGGCGAGGATGTAGAAAACATCATCCAGAAACTGCTGCAGAAGTGCGACTACGACGTCGAGAAGGCACAGAGCGGCATCGTCTACATCGACGAGATCGACAAGATCTCACGCAAGGCCGAGAATCCGTCGATTACCCGCGACGTCTCCGGCGAGGGGGTGCAGCAGGCGCTGCTCAAGCTCATCGAGGGCACCATGGCCTCGGTGCCGCCGCAAGGCGGGCGCAAGCATCCGCAGCAGGAGTTTCTGCAGGTCGACACCCGTAATATCCTGTTCATCGTCGGCGGCGCCTTTGCCGGTCTCGACAAGGTAATTCAGGAGCGCTCGCAGTCGGCCGGCATCGGCTTCAAGGCGGAGGTCAGGAGTGCCGAGTCCGACGACCTGTCCAAGGTGCTCGCTGGCGTCGAACCCGAGGACCTGATTCGTTACGGACTGATTCCGGAATTCGTCGGCCGCCTGCCGGTGGTAGCCACCCTCGCCGAGCTCGACGAGGAGGCCTTGGTGCGTATCCTGACCGAGCCGAAGAATGCCGTGGTCAAGCAGTTCCACAAGCTGTTCGAGATGGACCACTGCGAGCTGGAAGTGCGCGATGATGCCCTTCACGCCATTGCGCAGAAGGCCATGGCGCGCAAGACCGGCGCCCGTGGATTGCGCACCATCATCGAGAATGTCCTGCTCGACTGCATGTACGAACTGCCATCGACCGAGAACGTTTCCAAGGTCGTGATCGACGAGGCAGTGATCAACGGCGAGGCAGCGCCGTACATGATCTACGAAGGCAAGCAGCGAGCCGGGGCCGAATCCTGATCCGCGCGACATCCGCGCGACCCGGCGCCGCCGGGTTTCCATTTTTGCATTCCTGCCGCCCGTCGCGCTTGAATCGCGTCGCGCCGGCGCCAATATTCCTTATTCATCTGATTCACAATGTGCGTTTGCCGCAAGGCTCTCGCCGAGGTTCCGTATAAATTCCCATGGTAAGCTACGAAGCTGAACATGCACCACGCCAGCCCACGCCGGTCCTGAGCCTGCGTGATGTGGTCGTCTACCCGCACATGGTCATCCCGCTGTTCGTGGGTCGTGACAAGTCGGTGCGCGCGCTCGAAGAGTGCATGAACATCGACAAGCGGATTCTCCTGGTTACGCAGAAAAACCCCGAAATCGAATCCCCGGGCAAGGACGACCTGTTCGGCTGCGGGACGATTGCGACCATCTTGCAGATGCTGCGTTTGCCCGATGGCACCACCAAGGTGCTGGTCGAAGGCGTGGAGCGTGTGCGCGTGTCCGAGCTCGAGGACGGCGAGGATTTTCTGTCGGCGCGCTGGGAGTATCTGCAGGCGCCCGAGGATGAGGATTCGCGTACGCTGGAAGTGACCACGCGCAGCCTCATGGAGCAGTTCGAGCAATACGTCAAGCTCAGCCGCAAGGTGCCGCCCGAGCTGTTGACGACGCTGTCGGGCATCGAGGATCCCAGTCGCCTGGCCGACACCATTGCCGCCCACCTGGGCGTGCGCCTTGAGGACAAGCAGCATGTTCTCGAGATTGCCTCGGTGCGCGAGCGTATGGAGCACCTGATGGGGCTGATCGAGGGCGAGATCGATGTGCTCAAGCTGGAAAAGCGCATCCGCGGTCGGGTCAAGACCCAGATGGAGAAGAGCCAGCGCGAGTATTACCTCAACGAGCAGATGAAGGCGATCCAGAAGGAGCTCGGCGATCTCGACGAGTCCGGCAACGATCTGGGCGATCTGGAGGCGAAGATCGAGAAGTCCGGCATGCCCAAGGAGGCGCTGGAGAAGGCTCGAAACGAATTCAACAAGCTCAAGATGATGTCGCCGATGTCGGCCGAGGCGACGGTGGTACGCAACTACCTGGACTGGATGCTGATGCTGCCGTGGAAAAAGCGCAGCAAGGTCAGTCACGACATCAAGGGTGCCGAGGAGATCCTCGAGGCCGATCACTATGGGCTCGAGCGCGTCAAGGAACGCATACTCGAGTACCTGGCCGTACAGAAACGGGTCAAGCAGCTCAAGGGTCCGATTCTCTGCCTGGTCGGGCCGCCGGGTGTGGGCAAGACCTCGCTGGGGCGTTCGATTGCGCGCTCGACCGGCCGCAAGTTCATTCGCATGAGCCTGGGCGGTGTGCGTGACGAGGCCGAGATTCGCGGCCATCGCCGGACCTATATCGGCTCCATGCCGGGTCGCGTGCTGCAGAGCCTGGGCAAGGTCGGCACACGCAACCCGTTGTTCATGCTCGACGAGCTCGACAAGATGTCGATGGATTTCCGCGGCGATCCGTCGTCGGCGTTGCTGGAGGTGCTCGACCCGGAGCAGAACAACACCTTCAGCGATCATTACCTGGAGGTCGATTTCGACCTTTCCGAGGTCATGTTCGTGGCCACTGCCAACTCGCTCAACATTCCGGCGCCGCTGCTGGATCGGATGGAGATCATCCGCATACCCGGCTATACCGAAGACGAAAAACTCAATATCGCCACGCGTTACCTGCTACCCAAGCAGCTTGAACAGCACGGTCTGAAAGAAGGTGAGTTGACTGTCAGCGAAGGGGCCATCGTCGATATCATTCGCCACTACACACGCGAAGCCGGTGTGCGCAGCCTCGAGCGCGAGATCGCCAAGATCTGCCGCAAGGTGGTCAAGGAGCTGAGTCTCGATTCAAAGCTTAAGCGTCGCCAGGTGACGGTCAAGAATCTCGACAAGTACCTGGGTGTTCGGCGACATCGCTACGGTCGTGCCGAGGAACAGAACGAAATTGGCCAGGTCACCGGCCTGGCGTGGACCGAGGTCGGTGGAGAGCTTCTGCAGATCGAGGCCGCCGCGGTGCCGGGAAAGGGCAAGTTGACTCACACCGGGCAGCTCGGCAGCGTCATGCAGGAATCTGTCCAGGCCGCACTGTCGGTGGTGCGCTCACGGGCCCGGGCGCTGGGGATTGCCGAAGACTTTCACCAGAACCGCGATATCCATATTCATGTTCCCGAAGGCGCCACGCCCAAGGATGGGCCCAGTGCCGGCATCGCCATGGTCACGGCGCTGGTCTCGGTTCTCACCAATCTGCCCGTGCGCGCCGATGTCGCCATGACCGGCGAGATCACCCTGCGCGGCAAGGTCTTGCCCATCGGCGGCCTCAAGGAAAAACTGCTGGCCGCACTGCGTGGTGGCATCAGCCGGGTGCTGATTCCCGATGAAAACGAAAAGGACCTTGCCGAGATTCCCGAGCGCATCAAGAAGGATCTCGATATTCGCCCCGTGAAGTGGATTGACGAGGTGCTGGAAATGGCCCTGGTCGACCTGCCGCGCGGTGGTGATGAGTCATCCGACGCCGATGGTGCGACTTCGAAGGAATCATCCGAGCCGGGAGTCAGGGCGCACTGATGCCCTTGATGGACATGGTTGATGTGCTCATGCCGGATTCTTCCCGGGAAAGCCGACTTTTCTCGCTTCGGCGGTTGATGACGGCGCCGGCGTGATATAACATCGTCAGCCATTAGACGGTCGGTTGCTGGCCGGGGGGTCAAAACGATGATTCAGCACCGCGGGGACTGGCCACTGCAATCCACAACAGCTATAATGTCTGGAGCGAGACAAATATGAATAAATCCGAACTTATCGAAAGTATTTCTGACGAATCCGGTCTCTCGAAAGCCGACGCGCAACGTGCGCTGGATGCCACTATCAATTCGATCAGCAAGGCATTGAAGGGTGGAGACACGGTTTCATTGGTCGGCTTTGGAACGTTTTCGGTCAAGGAGCGCGCCGCTCGTACGGGCCGCAATCCGGCCACCGGGGAAACCATCAAGATCAAGGCATCGAAGACTCCGTCATTTAAGGCTGGTAAAGGCTTCAAGGATGCGATAAAATAACGGGCTTGTGCCCGGGGTGCTTAGCTCAGCTGGGAGAGCATCGCCCTTACAAGGCGAGGGTCGGAGGTTCGAGCCCTCCAGCACC
>SLIA01000172.1 GCA_007135935.1 Wenzhouxiangella sp. | reverse complement strand
GTGGCCATGCCTTCTCGAATCGACTCGCGCATGCCGGGAACCGACAGCAGGAAGAGCGTTTCCTGTATGGCCTGCCAGTCTTCTTCCGAAACCAGTACCGCCTTGTTGCGCTTGCCGGTAATCAGCAGCGGCTGGTGGGTTTCCGCAGCTTCATCGATCAGACGATAGAGCCGGGCGCGGGCTTCGCTGGCGGTGATGGCGGTCATGACGGGATCCTGCGGGGCAGCTATGTGGTTATTGTACGAGATCACGGACGTACGTCAAGCCGTTCGGGGAAGAACTGAGCACCGGGGATGCAACCCCGGTCTACGGTGGCTTTGCTGGATCAATGAAAGCGGGGGACGGTTTCCGGGTTCCGTGGAATTGTCGGTTCGTCGTTTGGTCGTTTTGTCGTTTCGCAGTCTCCTGGGCTGCCGGCTAAAACCTCAGACCTCGGACTGCCGACTTCCGTTTCCCTCTATTTGCTGTAAACCTTGCCGCGATGGGCGACACGTACGATGAGGATGATCAGTCTGCGATCCTGGATCTCCGCGACGACGCGCCATGAGCCGGTTCGGTAGCGCCAGAGGTTGGCTTGCTTGCCGCGAAGGGGCTTTCCTGACACACGGGGATGGTCGGCGGCCAGGACGCGTTGCTGGAAGAAATCGCGTATTCGACGCTGCACATCGGGATCGAGCTTGCGAAATTCCCTGGCGGCCGAACGCTCGAATTCAATCGCCCAGCTCACCCCAGACCTCATCGGCGCTCAGGGTGGTGGATTTGCCGGCTCGCAGGTCTTCAAGCCGCTTTTCGGACAGGTAGATATCCTCGAGGTCGGCGAGATTGTCCTCGATGAGCTGACGTAGATAAAACGCCTTGCTGCGGCCGGTTTCCTGCGCCAACAGGTCCAGGCGAGATTCGGTTTCCGGTTTCAGGCGTATGGTGGTCGGCATGACGGGGTTGCACAGCACTTTGGCTCGGTTGATTGTATTCAGGTGAATACAATTAGTCAATGTAGTCAATTGGCCCGTGTTGCTGTGGCCCTGAACGACCGAGGTGAACACCGGGAGTGCAACCCCGGTCTACGGTGGCTTTGCTGGATCAATGAAAATCAGGGGCGGGTTCCGGGTTCCATGGGATTGTCGTTTTGTCGTTTTGTAGTCTTCTGGACTGCCGGCTCGGACCTCTGACTACCGACTACCGACTACCGACTACCGACTACCAGGATACCTGGACAGGGTTTCGCACCTGGCCGCCAGACATCGAAAGATACGCATAATCAATCAGATAGCACTTTAGGAAATTGCAGGCCCTCCCCTCACAAAAGCGTCACACACAAATGTGAATACTTCGATTCCCATAGTGTTTGAGTGCAGTGAAAATGAAAAGGTTTACAGGCTTGCTGTTGGCGGTTCTCTTGAATGCTCTCTTCTTTCAAACAGCCGTAGCTCAGGAGGAAAACGCCGCTTTGGTTCCCTTGCCCTCTCTCGATGACTTCACCAGGGGGGAGAATGGTTGGGCCTTCGGGCTGGGGCTGGGTGTTGAATACGAATCGGCTTATGAAGGGTCGGATGAGTTCGACTTCGAAGTCGATCCTGCGGGTGCAATCCAGTGGCGTAGAGGCAATGACATCTTCTACTGGGCGGGTGAGGCGTTGGGGTGGCGTGGGCTTCGAGCGGATACGTGGCTGTTCGAGGCAACCATCGGCTTCGACGAGGGTCGTGAAGAAAGTGATTCCAGTGACGGTCACCTGGATGGACTCGGCGATAACGATGAGGGCTTTGAACTCGTGCTGCAAACGCGTCGCGCGTTTTCTTCCGATTGGCGTTACTGGCTCGATGGCCGGGTGATCGCTACTGAAGACGGAAATCTGGGTCTTTTCGGGCTGGGTCGTCGCTTTGGCCAGCGCATCGACGGGTCCGGTTCTGAACTCGCCGTGGCTGCACTTTTTCACGATAGTGATTACGCCAACAAGGATTTCGGCATAACGGCTGCACAGGCCGCTGCCTCGGGACTGGCCGAGACCAACCTGAGCGGCGGATACCGTTCGGTCGGGCTCCACTACAACTATCGCCATTACATCAACCGGAACTGGCAGGTCTTCGGCGAGGCGCTCTATGAGCATTACGGTAGCAACATCCGGCGAAGCCCGATCGCACGGAGCAACTATGAAGCCGAGGTAGGCATCGGCGTCATTTACGTGTTCTAGGCGGCCGGGTGAAGTGTAGACCGGGGGTGCAACCCCGGTCTACGGTGGTTTTGCTGGATCGATGAAAGCGGGGGACGGGTTCCGGGTTCCGGGTTCCGGGTTCCGTGGAATTGTCGGTTGGTCATTTGGTCGTTTGGTCGTTTCGTCGTTTCGCAGTCTCCTGGACCTCAGACCTCAGACTACCGACTACCGACTACCGACTACCGACTACCGACTACCGACCACCGACTTCCGACCTCCGTCTATCGCTATTTCTTGACCACCTTCCTGACCCTGTGCCCCGCCTTCTTCTGGGCGCGGGTCAGGCTTGGGCGTTTGCGGGGGGGTGCTTCGCCGCTCTTGTTTTCCGCTTGTCTGGTTTTTTTGTGCGGTGGCTTTTTGTCTTTTGGTTTGGGCCGCTCGCGTTGTTCGGGAGCGGATGAACTCTCGTGGCGGGCTCGGTGTGGCGGTTTGCCGGGGCGTTGTGGGCGGCCGCGTGGTGCCGGGCGCTCGGAGGTTTGCGAGCGGTCGGAGGATTCCGGGCGATGACCGGGGCCCTTGTCCGGCTTGATTTTCAGGGGACGGCCGCCGACGCGCACGCGGGCCAGATGTCGGAATATGGCAGTATCCAGGTCGGCCGGCAGGTCGACCAGGCTGAAATTCTCCTGGATCCGCACCCGGCCGATCTGACTGGCGTCCAGGTTGGCTTCGTTGGCGATGGCGCCGACGATATTGCCCGGTCCGACGCCGTGGGCGCGGCCCACATCGATGCGGAAGGTGGCCTTGTCCCGGTCGTCTTCCGAGCGACGGGACGGGCGTTCGGGTCGGTCCGGCCGGCGTCCTTTTTCATGCTTGCGATCGGGGCGCGGGGCAACGTTTGCCGGGGGTTCGCGTTCACTCAACAGGAAATCGTCGCCACCGCGCATCAGGCGCGCCAGGGCGGCGGCAATATCGACCATTTCGGCACCGGTTTCGGCCTGGCAGGCCTGAGCCACTTCGCGGTAGAGATCCAGTTCTTCGGTTTCCAGCGCATTGACCACGGCCGCCTTGAAACGCGCGATGCGCTGTTCGTTGACATCGGCCACCGACGGCACGCCCATGGCTTCGATCGGCTGACGGGTGGCGCGCTCGATGGCGCGCAGCATGCCGCGTTCTCGCGGCGCGACAAACAGGATGGCCTCGCCGGCCCGCCCGGCCCGGCCGGTACGCCCGATGCGATGCACATAGGCTTCGGTGTCGTAGGGGATGTCGTAATTGACCACGTGGCTGATGCGCTCGACGTCCAGCCCGCGCGCGGCCACGTCGGTGGCCACCAGGATGTCGACCTCGCCCTTGCGCAGTTTGTCGACCAGTTGCTCGCGCTGGTTCTGCGGCACATCGCCATTGAGCGCGGCGGCCGAAAACCCGCGCGCGTTGAGGCGACTGGCCAGTTCCTCGGTGGCCACGCGGGTGCGGGCAAAGACGATCATGCCCTCGAAGGGCTCGACTTCCAGAATCCGGGTCAGTGCATCGAGCTTGTGTAAGCCGCTGACCAGCCAGTAGCGCTGGCGGATCGAGGCGGCGGTCGATGTCTTCGCCTCGATGGTGACTTCCTCGGCGCTCTTCAAGTAGCGCTGGGCGATGCGCCGGATGGGCTGGGGCATGGTCGCCGAGAACAGCGCGATCTGGCAGCTTTCCGGGATCTTCGAGAGCACCTGTTCGACATCGTCGATAAAGCCCATGCGCAGCATTTCATCGGCCTCGTCGAGCACCAGCGTGCCCAGGCCGCTCAGATCCAGCGTTCCCTTGTTGATGTGATCGATCACTCGTCCCGGCGTGCCGACCACCACATCCGCGCCACGGCGCAGGCCGGCCAACTGCGGCCCGTAGGCCTGGCCACCGTAAATCGGCAGGACATGAAAGCCCGGCAGATGCGCGGCATAGCGGTGAAAGGCCTCGGCGACCTGGATGGCCAGCTCGCGTGTCGGCGCCAGCACGAGGGCGGCCGGCTTGGATTGCGCCTGCGACAGCCGCGCCAGCACCGGCAAGGCAAAAGCCGCGGTCTTGCCCGTGCCGGTCTGTGCCTGCCCGACCAGGTCGCGCCCGTCCATCAACACCGGAATCGTCTTCGACTGAATCGGCGACGGTGCCTCGTACCCCAGCTCGCCCAGGGCCTTCAACAAGCCCTCCGGCAAGCCCAATCCAACAAATCCAGCGTTCTGTTCCATGCGGTCCTGCTCAGCCATAGCTCGTTAGAAGACAACCAGGATGCATATTAACCCGGCACCGATCTTTCCGGACCTGATCCGGGACCTGATCCGGGACCTGATCCGGAACCTGATTGGGGACTGATTGGGGACACCGGGGATGCAACCCCGGTCTACGGTCGCGCATGGCACAAACTGGTGCTCCATCTCGTTGGGGCGACTACAACCCTCAAGAATCAAAAAGGAAATGTTCTCATGAAAAGCTTGTTGTCCATTGCCGGAACCGCGGTCGCCGGCATGATGCTCATGCTTCCCGCGCAGAATGTTCGCGCCGAAGCCGAGGTACAGATGGAGCTGGAAAGCGTGGTGCTGGTGGAGTGGCAGGAACTCGATGATGCGAGTCGCTACAAGTTCTACCTGGGCGATGACAAGCTGGGCCGGTCGCTGGGCGGTCGGCGCTTCTTTGCTTACGACCCGGATGTGGACTGGGACGAGGTGAGAGTGGATGCCTATACCTTCCAGGGCGATCCGGTGGGCGAGACCAAAGTCGTCGACACCAGCAGCGAAGAGCGCCTGGTCGTGAGCTGGAACGAGGAGGATTTCGACAGCCCCTTCATCGGTGTGTATGCACGGTCGGAAGGCGGAGGCGTCAGTCGCATGGTGCAGGAGCTTCGGGAACAGCCGCACGTCGTGACCGCGGACGTGGACGAGGTGCAGCGGGTGCTGTTCGGTGACGCCGTCGACCGGCCGGATCGCAGAACGCCTTTCGCCCCGTTTTCTTTCGAAAACGGCGATGTGGAAGACTTTGGGCCTTACCTCGAGCTGGATTTGCCCTGAGATATCACACGGACGAATCAGGACGCAGCGCCGGCCTACTCCGGGCTCCGATCGTCTGGCGGGCTCTGCCCTTGCGGCGAGGATTCGCGCCCGTGCATCTTGTCGCACCAGTGGTCGATCAGGAAGCGGGCGATGGAGTCGGGCCGTGGCAGGCAATACCCATCGGTTTCGCCCGATTCGCCGAACTGGTCGACCTCGTCGAGAGTGAACCAGCGCGCGGCTTCGAGTTCTTCGTCGTTGCGCCGGATGGTGGTGGTGCTGGCCGTTGCGTGAAAGCCGAGCATCAGCGAACCGGGGAAAGGCCAGGGCTGGGAGGCCAGGTAGCGCACCGAGGCGAGTTCGATGCCGGACTCCTCGAAGACCTCGCGGCGCACGGTCTCTTCCAGGCTCTCGCCCGGCTCGACGAAGCCGGCCAGGGTGGAATACATGCCCGCCGGAAAGTGCGCCGAGCGGCCCAGCAGGCAACGCGGCGGCCCGCCGTCATCGCCGGGATGTTCGACCAGCACGATGATGGCCGGGTCGGTGCGTGGAAAACTCAGCTGGCCGCAGTCGGGATTGGTGCATTGGCGGCGATGCCCGCTGGCGCTGCTGGCCGTGGCAGTACCGCAGCGACCGCAGAAGCGATGATTGCGATGCCAGTTGACCATGGCGCGGGCATAGGCCAGCAGGTTGGCATCGCTGCCATCGAGCAGGGGACCGTATCGGCGCAGATCGACGAAGCTGGCTTCGTCTTCGAGCTCGGGCTCGTCCTCGCCGTGATCGGACAGGTCCACGGCAAACAGGGCAACGCTTTCCTCCATGCCAAGAAAGACCAGCTCGCCGCGATCGTCCATGTCTTCCGGGCGCAGTCGCACGGCCCGGGGCTGCTCGGATTCGGATACGTAGAGCAGGTGCCGACTGCGCCAGACGGCAATGATTCGGGTATCCGGTTGCTGCAGCGCCTGCTCGACCCAGTCCGGATCGTCGCGCCGCTCAGCAGCCCGGTCGATGCGTGCTTCGGCGTATTTGAGCGTTGTTTCCGTATCAGGACGCTTCGTCATCTATCGACATCGTGATCAGGAGTCGATGACCAGTGTAGCGGGTCTGTCCGATGACGGCACGCAAGTGACGGGATTCAAAACGACTCGCCCGGCGCGTGGCCGGGCGAGTGGCGGTCGGCAGGTCTTTTGCCGACCCGGGTCAATCGTCGACTGAACAGGTCTTAGTGGACGATCGTGACCGGCTGTTTGCAGGTGTGGAGCACGCCGGCCGACACGCTGCCGATCAGCAGCTCGCGCATCTGGCCGAGACCGCGACGGCCCATGATGACCATGGCGTCGTCGGCTTCGGCAAAGGCGAGAATTTCTTCGCGCGGCTCGCCCCAGACGACTTTTTCCTCGATCTTCAGGTCGCCCTCGCCCATCCTGGCACGGGCATCGGCGAAGATCTTGGCGCCGGCTTCCTTGCTGATCTCCTCGACCCGCTCGCGCGACAGGCCCACCATGCCCATGACCCGGTTCGGGTCGGGGTGGTAGACATACAGCAGCTTGACCGGCAGGTTCAGGGTACCGGCGAGTTCGGCGGCAAAGGCCGCCGCGCGGCCCGCGCCTTCGGAGCCGTCTACCGGCACCAGTATGCTCTTGAAATGCTTTTCCATCGTTTCGCTCCTTGGCAGTCTAATGCTCGATCAGTCGATGAAGCCGGTCAGGATGCCGCCGTACTCGACGAAGAACGGCACGAACACCAGGCTCAGAATGGCCATCAGCTTGATCAGGATGTTCAGCGACGGGCCGGAGGTGTCCTTGAGCGGATCGCCCACGGTATCGCCGACCACCGCGGCCTTGTGCGCCTCGGTGCCCTTGCCGCCCAGGTGGCCCTTCTCGATGTACTTCTTGGCATTATCCCAGGCACCGCCGGAATTCGACGAGGAGATCGCCAGGCCGCCGCCGACCAGCAGCGAGCCGAGCAGCAGGCCGGCCAGGGCCTCGATGCCGAACAGGAAGCCCACGACCAGCGGCGAGCCGATGATCAGCACCGAGGGAGCGATCATTTCACGCAGGGCCGCGCGCGTGGAGATGGCCACGCAGCGCTTGTAGTCCGGCTCGCCGGTGCCTTCCATGATGCCCGGGATGTTGCGGAACTGGCGACGGACTTCCTCGATCATCTCGAAGGCCGCCGCGCCGACCGAACGCATGGTCTGGGCGGAGAAGATGAACGGCAGGATGGTGCCCACGAACAGGCCGGTCAGCACCATCGGGTCGAGCAGCTCCAGGGTGGTGAAGTCCTCGTCGAGATGCATCGCCCGGGTAATGAAGGCGGCGAACAGCGCCAGCGCGGTCAGAATGGCCGAACCGATGGCGAAACCCTTGCCGATGGCCGCAGTGGTGTTGCCGGCCGCATCCAGCACGTCGGTGCGATCACGCACTTCTTCGCCCATCTCGGTCATCTCGGCAATGCCGCCGGCATTGTCGGACACCGGACCGTAGGCGTCGATGGCCAGGCCGACGACCAGCGTGCCGAGCATGCCCAGCGCGGCCACGGCGACACCGTACATGCCGGCCAGGGTGAACGGCACGTAGACGGCAATGGCGATCGCGACGATGCACCAGCCCACGCTCTTGAAGCCCAGCGCCAGGCCGAAGATGATGTTGGTCGCCGCGCCGGTGGAGCACGAATCGGCCAGCTCGCGAACCGGCTTGAAGTCGTGCGAGGTGTAGTACTCGGTAAACAGGCCGATCGCCAGACCGGCGCCCAGGCCGGCAAGGAAGCAGAGGAAGACCTGGAAGTTGGTGGTCATCTGGCCTTCGATCTCGAAGCTCGACGGCAGTGCCCACATGGTCAGGAAGTAGATCGCCACGGCCATCAGCGCCGAGGACACGATCAGCATTTTCTTCAGCGCCGGGGCGACCTGCTCCTCGGTGCGCACGCGGATCATCAGAATGGTCAGCAGGCTGATCGGAATACCGACCGCCGAGATCAGGATCGGGTACATGTTGGCCATGATCGACTCGGTTTCACCCATCGAGCCCCCCATGCTGATCGCCGCAAAGGCGACGGCACCGATGACCATCGCCGCACAGGTGCTCTCGGCCACCGAACCGAACAGGTCCGAGCCCATGCCGGCCACGTCGCCGACATTGTCGCCCACGTTGTCGGCGATCACCGCCGGGTTGCGCGGGTCATCCTCGGGAATGCCGGCCTCGACCTTGCCGACCAGGTCGGCGCCGACATCGGCTGCCTTGGTGTAGATCCCGCCACCGACACGACCGAACAGGGCGATGGTCGATCCACCCAGCGCGAAGCCGGCCACGACTTCCATGAGCACGTGGTTGGGCACGTCGAGCAGCGCGGCCATGACGAGATAGGTCACCAGCAGGCCGAGCACGGTCAGGCCGACCAGGCCAAAGCCCATCACCGCGCCGGAATTGAGCGCGACCTTGAAGGCATCGGCGATGGAATTGCGCGCGGACGTGGCGGTGCGCACGTTGCCGGCGGTGGCGATGCGCATGCCGATGAAGCCGGCAGCCAGCGAAATGATGCCGCCGAACAGGAAGGAAATCGCCGTGAAGATGCCCTCGTGAACGTCGGTCGACGGGTCATTGATGGCGAAGCCGATGACCAGCGCGAAACCGAGCATGAACACGCTGATATAACGGTATTCCTGCGTGAGAAAGGCCATGGCGCCGTCGGCGATGGCCTTGTGCATGAACTTGAGCCGCTTGCCTTCCTCGGGCGTTTCGGCGCCGAAGT
Organism: Wenzhouxiangella sp.; assembly: GCA_007135935.1. Classification (GTDB taxonomy): domain Bacteria; phylum Pseudomonadota; class Gammaproteobacteria; order Xanthomonadales; family Wenzhouxiangellaceae; genus Wenzhouxiangella. The sequence goes on along the minus strand of SLIA01000172.1, from coordinate 308 downwards.
CGACCGGGATCCTGACCACCTGGCGGGTCAGGAAAAACGCGATGGCCAGGCCCATCAGCCCGAGCACGGTGATGAGTATGTAACTGAGCATATCCGCCGCTAGCCTCTTTTCGATTCTTGTCGATGTGCGAGATTGCCACCCGGGACCGACGGTGAACCCGGCCAGGGCGGCAGACGAAGACTCGACAAGCCCCAGAGCGGAAAGTCGTCCCGCGAACCATCGGCGCTGGGGCTGGCCGAGCGCGCCCGACAGGCGCGCAAACCGCAGAAGTATAAACGCCAGCACCGGGAATTTCCATTGCCCGGGC
>SLIA01000082.1 GCA_007135935.1 Wenzhouxiangella sp. | reverse complement strand
CGCGCCAGCACATCCACGCCCTTGAGAATCTTGTTGCGGGCGTCTTCGGAGAAACGTACTTCTTTGGCACTCATGGTTCGAAATCCTCTAATTCAAATTCGTTCGTGATTGCAGGCGAGCGTGATCAGGACTCGATGACGGCCATGATGTCGTCTTCGCGCATCACCAGCAGCTCTTCGTCTTCGACCTTGACCTCGGTGCCGGAGTACTTGCCGAACAGCACCTTGTCGCCAACCTTCACGTCCAGGGCGCGCTGTTCGCCGTTTTCCAGCACCTTGCCGTTGCCCACGGCCAGCACTTCGCCGCGGATGGGCTTCTCGGTGGCGCTGTCGGGAATGACGATTCCGCCCGGAGTCGTGCGCTCTTCTTCCACGCGCTTGACGATGACGCGATCATGCAAAGGACGCAGTTTCATGGGTATTTCTCCCTTAACAACAATTGTCTTGTGATGAAAAAATCGCGCGCCGCGAGTGATCGGAGCGATCACGAGCGGTGCATCCTTGGGTTGTTGCGGTGCGAGGTAAACCGGGGTTTTCCGCGAACCGCTGACACGCTCTGGCAAATGGAGCCCACCGGCAGCCATTTCAAGGCTTGGCGAGCCACGATCATGATTTTTTCATCCTGACTTTCGCGCTACCCTTACGGGTTGGCATCCCCGAACCGGAAATGGCCATGAGTGACGAGATCTGCATCGTGCTGACCACCTGCCCGGACGAAAAGTCGGCTGAACGCTTGGCCGAGGTGCTGGTCGAACAACGGCTGGCAGCCTGTGTATCGGCCGGAAGCCCTGCGATATCGACTTACCCCTGGCAGGGCCGGATCGAACGCGAACGCGAGATTCCGCTGACGATCAAGACCGCGCGCAATCGCGTGCAGGTTCTGACCGAAACGCTGGTTGCCAACCACCCCTACGAGGTACCGGAGGTGCTGGTGCTGCCGGTCATCGACGGGCTGGACGGCTACACGCAATGGATCAGGGATTGGCTCAAGTAATGACGACAAGAATCTACCGGCCGCAAGGCCGTCTCGCCTGGCTGGCCGCGCTGTTGCTGACGCTTGCCGCGCTCTCCCCGCTGCAGGCCCAGATCAGCCCCGACGATCTCCTGCCGGTCGACGATGCCTTCACCATCGACGCGGTGCTTGATGACGGCGAACTGGTCATCGGCTGGAATATCGCCGATGGCTACTACATGTATCGCCACGCGTTTCAGTTCGATGCAGCGGCCGACGGCCTGGAGCTGGGCGAAGCGCTGATTCCGGCTGGCGAGCAGACCGTCGACGAGTTCTTCGGCGAGACCGAAACCTATCGCGACCGGGTCGAGGTGCGCATTCCAGTCGTCCAGCCACCCGACGACGGGCGCGTGGCGGTCGATGTGCGCTCCCAGGGCTGTGCCGATCTCGGCGTGTGCTATCCGCCGCATCGCCAGCAGGTCGATCTGGCCTGGGAAGCGCCGGCGGCGAGTGCGCCGGCCAGTGCCTTGCCGTCCTCGCCACCTGCCGGTGGTGGGCTGGGTGATCTGCTCGGTTCGGGGCCTGACGGTGTGCTGCCGGCCGAGGACGCATTCCGCTTCGAGGCGCTGGCGGTCGATCCGGGCCGTATCCTGGTGCGCTTCATCGCCCGGCCCGACTACTACCTCTACCGCGAACAGTTCGAGTTTCGCGTGCTCGACGAGGGCATTGACGTCGTCCAGGCCCTGTTGCCCGACGGCGAGCCGATGGTCGACGAGTTCTTCGGCGAGACCAGGGTGTATTTCGGCGAGGTCGAGATTCCGCTGGAACTCAGCCGCCCCGCCGGCGATGCACGGTCGGTCACTCTGGAAGCCGATTTCCAGGGTTGCTGGGAAGGCGGTATCTGTTATCCGCCCATGAGCCGCACCTTGAATGTCGATCTGCCGGTCGCCGCCGAGGATGTCCGCATTGACGAGACGGTGCCGGAACCTGCCGGAGCCGGGCCGGAGGTCGCGTTGGCCGAGCAGGACCGCCTGGCTGCCGCCCTGGCCGGGCGACCGGCGCTGGCGCTGAGCTTGTTCCTCATCGCCGGATTGCTGCTGGCCTTCACCCCCTGCGTGTTTCCCATGGTCCCGATTCTTTCCGGCCTGATTGCCGGCGAGGGCGATCGCATGACCACCGCGCGCGCTTTCCGCCTGTCGCTGGTCTACGTGCTGGCCATGGCGCTGGTCTATACCGCCTTCGGTGTGATTGCCGGCCTGTTCGGGCAGAACCTGCAGGCCGTGTTCCAGCATCCGGGTGTGCTGGTCAGTTTTGCCGGTCTGTTCGTGCTGCTGTCGCTGGCCATGTTCGGGTTCTACGATCTTCAGTTGCCGGCCTCCTGGCAGACCCGGCTCAATGAATGGTCGAACCGGGCCGAGGGCGGCACCCTGATGGGTGCGGCCATCATGGGGGCACTTTCGGCTCTGATCGTTGGTCCCTGCGTGGCCCCGGCGCTGATGGGCGCGCTGATCTACATCGGCCAGACCGGCGATGCCGTGCTCGGCGGTGCGGCGCTGTTTGCCATGGCCATGGGCATGGGCATTCCGCTGGTGGTCTGGGGGACTTCGGCCGGCAAGCTGCTGCCGCGTGCCGGCGGCTGGATGAATGCGGTCAAGGCCGTCTTCGGTGTCGGCTTGCTGGCGCTGGCGATCTGGATGCTCGAGCGCGTGGTGCCGCCGGCGGCCACCATGTTCCTGTGGGGTGCTCTGGCCGTGGCCTGCGGTGTCTACCTGGGTGCCCTGACCCGGCTGGACGAGAGTGCATCGGGCTGGCGCAAGCTGTGGCAGGCGCTGGGCGTGATTGTGCTGGTGCTGGGCATCGTGCAGTTGATCGGCTCGGCTTCCGGCGGGCGCGACTGGACACGGCCGCTGCACCATCTGGCCGGTGGCGGCGGTGCCGCGCCGGTTGAAGAAGTCAGTTTCAGGCAGGTCGAGACGCTCGATGAGCTTCAGGGCGCGATTGCCTCGTCGACGCGCCCGGTGTTCCTGGACTTCTATGCCGACTGGTGCGTGGATTGCGTGCGCATGGAGCGGCGGACTTTCCCCGACCCGGAAGTCGCCCGGCGCATGGCCGAGTTCACCCTGATCAAGGTGGATGTGACCGATTACACCGGCGATCACCAGGAGATTCTGTCGCATTTCGGACTGATCGGTCCGCCGGCCTACCTGTTCTTCGTCGACGGTGACGAGCTCAAGCAGCACCGCACCTTCGGCTTTCTCAATCCGACTCGGTTCTCCCGTCTTCTCGATGAGGTCAACTGATGAGAACGTTTCGCCTGTTCATGATCGTGGCCATCCTCGGTTTCGGGCTGGGCGCGGGGCTTGCCTGGATGACCCGTGGCGGCGATCCGTCCCCGCCCCCCGGAACGGACGGGGCAGAGGTCGGAGACCTGCGGCCGGACTTCCGCCATGTCACGCTCGACGATGACTGGCTGAGCGCCTCGGATTTCGACGGCCAGGCCTTGCTGGTCAACTTCTGGGCGACCTGGTGCGCGCCCTGCCGGCGGGAAATGCCGGTGCTTCAGGCCGCCAGCGAGGATCACCCCGACAGCCTGGCCGTGGTCGGCATTGCCCTGGATGAACCCGAGCCGGTCAGCGACTTCCTCGATGAACTCGGCATCAGCTACCCGGTGGCGGTGGGCAGCAATGACGTCATGAACACCCAGCGCGAGTGGGGCAACTCCGCCGGCGTGCTGCCCTACACGGTACTGGTCGACGCCGACGGCATCATCCAGTGGCAACACTACGGCGAAGTCACCGCCGAGGAGCTCGACGAGGTTTTGGGGGAGTGGTTGTAGGAATAGGTGAAAGGTGAAAGGTGAAAGGTGAAAGGTGAAAGGAAGAACGGTTGAATGGGTGAGCGGGTTAAGCGAAAAGCGCTTGAAGGGGACAGCTTTCAGGTTTCAGGGCGGGCACCGGAAAGCTCCTGAAACCTGAACCCTGAAACCTGAACCCTCATCTCCGCACCAGCCAACGAACAAACGAACAACCCCATCTTCGCCCATTTCCCCCGAACGTGTAGACATTTCCCGCCGGATGCGGCACACTCTCGTTCTTTATAGGTCGGAGTCGTCATGCCTGCCGTTCTGGTGCTTCACGGACCCAATCTGAATCTTCTCGGAACCCGTGAGCCCGATGTCTACGGGCAGACGACGCTGGATGAGATCAATGCCCGGCTGGCGCGCTTCGCGGCCAGTTGCGACATTGATCTGGACTGTTTCCAATCCAATGCCGAAGGAGAGCTGGTCGATAGAATCCAGCGTTCGGCAGCCGATGGAACAGGCTGGATCATCATCAATCCGGCCGGGCTGACCCATACTTCCGTGGTGTTGCGTGATGCACTCGCGGCGGTCGGTCTGCCGTTTGTCGAAGTTCACCTGAGCAATCCGCAAGCGCGCGAACCGTTCCGGCATCGCTCCATGGTCAGCGACCTGGCTGTCGGCACAGTGGCCGGTTTTGGTGCCGATTCCTATCTGCTCGCGCTGCAGGCGGTGGTCAATCGAATGGAACCCCCGGGGTAGAAAACACAATGGATTTGAGAAAAATCAAGAAGTTGATCGAGCTGCTCGAAGAGTCGCAGCTCGCCGAAATCGAGATTCACGAGGGCGAGGAGTCGGTCCGTCTCACTCGCCAGCATCCCCAGCCGGCCGGCACGCAGACGTTTGCCTTGCCCCCGCAGGCTTCGGCTCCCGCCGCGGCCCCGGTGGCCGCGCCCCAGCAGCCGGCCGCGGCAGCCAGTGCCGCAGGCGAGGGCGATGATCCCGAGGAGGGGCTGCCGGAGGGCGAGGTGGTGCGCTCGCCCATGGTGGGCACGTTCTATGCCGCTTCAAGTCCCGAAGCAGATCCCTTCGTGAAAGTCGGCAGCAGTGTGTCGAGCGGCGATACGCTTTGCCTGGTCGAAGCGATGAAGATGTTCAACCAGATCGAGGCCGAGTTCTCGGGCAGGGTCATGGCCGTTCTGGCCGAGGATGGCCAGCCGGTGGAGTTCGATCAGCCACTGTTTGTCATCAAGAAGAGCTGACCATGCGAGCGTTCAGAAAGGTTCTGATCGCCAATCGTGGCGAGATCGCACTTCGCATCCAGCGTGCCTGCCAGGCGATGGGTATTCGCACGGTGGCCGTGCATTCGACGGTCGACCGCAACCTCAAGCACGTCGGCATGGCCGACGAATCGGTCTGCATCGGCCCGGCGCCGGCGGCCCAGAGTTATCTCAATGTGCCGGCCATCATCGCGGCCATGGAGGTGACCGATGCCGAGGCCGTGCATCCGGGCTACGGTTTCCTCGCCGAGAACGCCGATTTTGCCGAACGGGTCGAGGAGTCCGGATTCACGTTCATCGGGCCGCGCGCCGAAACCATTCGCCTGATGGGTGACAAGGTTTCGGCCATCAATGCCATGCGCCAGGCCGGGGTTCCCTGCGTGCCCGGCTCGAATGGTCCGCTCGACAATGACGAGAAGCGATCGATCCGGCTGGCCGAGGAGATCGGTTATCCCGTGTTGATCAAGGCAGCAGCCGGCGGCGGCGGCCGGGGCATGCGCGTGGTCGAGAATCCGGAGGACCTGGTTCGTTCGATCAGCCTGACCCGGCAGGAGGCGCGGAGCGGTTTCGGTGACGACACCGTCTACATGGAGAAGTACCTGACCAATCCGCGCCATGTCGAGATCCAGGTGCTGGCCGATGCCCATGGCAACGCGGTGCACCTGGGGGAACGAGACTGCTCCATGCAGCGCCGTCACCAGAAAGTGATCGAGGAAGCGCCGGCACCCGGAATCACCGCCGAGGAGCGTGAGCGCATCGGACGAATCTGCACCGATGCCTGCAAGCGCATCGGCTATCTCGGGGCGGGCACCTTCGAGTTCCTGTACGAGGATGGCGAGTTCTATTTCATCGAGATGAACACCCGCATCCAGGTCGAACACCCGGTGACCGAGTGCGTGACCGGCTACGACCTGATCCGGGCCCAGATCCTGGCCGCGGCCGGTGAGCCATTGCCCTTTGGTCAGGAAGATGTGCATATCCAGGGTCATGCCATCGAGTGCCGCATCAATGCCGAGGATCCGGAGACGTTCATGCCCCAGCCCGGTCAGGTCGAGGCTTTTCACGCGCCCGGCGGACCCGGTATCCGGGTGGATTCACATATCTACGACGGCTACAGCGTGCCGCCGAATTACGATTCCATGATCGGCAAGCTGATCGCCCACGGCGAAGACCGCGCCACGGCGATAGCCCGCATGCGGGTGGCGCTCGACGAGATGGTGCTAAGAGGCGTGAAGAACAATATCCCGTTGCACCAGCGACTGCTCAAGGACCCCGGCTTCGTCGAAGGCGGGACGAATATTCACTACCTGGAGAAGTTGTTGAAAGGCGGGTAAAGGTGAAAGGTGAAAGGTGAAAGGAGGGGGTGAAAGGAAAGGTTCTAGCCTTTTACCTTTTACCTTTTACCTTTCACCGCCGTTAACTAGTTAACGGCAGTGCACCGAACGCCGCGTGGGCGACGAGGTGACCGAGGCGGTCGAGATCGGGGATGACGGCTTCGCGCTCATTGACCGTCACGTAGCCGGCTACGCCAATGGGGTTGCCCTCGGTCGAGACTTCGACGAAATTATCGTCGGTGACGGTGATCAGGCGCGGATGACCCTGGGCAAGAATGCCGATGTAGGGCATCTTGTCGTTCTTGATCAGGGTCTTCGTGATGCAGATGCGCGCACCTTGCGTCGATTCGGTCTGCGACTGATCGATCAAGCGCGCAAAGCTGATCAAGGGCACCTGCCAGCCGCGCCACATCATGGTGCCCAGGAGCCATTCAGCGGATCCCGGAACCGGTTCGGGGGCGCTGAAACCGACCACTTCGGCCATGGTTGCATTGGGAAGCAGCAGGTACCCACCGGATACCGGTACCATTACGCTGCGAATCTCGACATCCTGCATGTTCACTATCCTTGCGGCACGGGCATCTTGAGCTGTTCGAACACATTCTCGATCAGCTCGGTTTCCTGGTAGGGCTTGACGAGGTAGCCGTTCACGCCCAATTCCCTGGCATGCTGGCGGTGTTTCTCGCCACCGCGCGAAGTGATCATGATCATCGGCACATCTTTCAGGCGCGGATCGTTGCGTACGTGGGTGGCCAGTTCGTAGCCATCCATGCGCGGCATCTCGATATCGAGCAGAATCAGGTCGGGAACGCGTTCGAACATGTTTTCAACGGCGTCCAGGCCGTCGCGTGCGGTCATGACCTCCAGGCCACGATGTTCCAGTACGCGAGCGGTTACGCGACGCATGGTGATCGAGTCGTCAACCACCATGATCAGCGGCGTGCGTTTGACTTCTTCGATTTCCTGGTGCTCGACACGGTGGCCTGGCAGCAATTCATGCTCGAAGGCCTGACGGATGAGCGGCCCCATGTCGAGAATCGGAACCACCTGGCCGTCGCCGGTAATGGTGCCCCCGAGAATGCCGGTGATCGAGCTGATCTGGGGACCAATCGGCTTGATCACGATCTCGCGGTGCCCCTGCAGTTCGGTCACGCGCAATGCGGCGCGGTGTTCTCCGGCCTCGATCATCAGCAGCGACAGCGTGCCTTCGGGGAGCTCTTCGGCCTCGAAGCCAAGCTGCGGCTCGAGTTCCAGCAAGGGATAGTTGTCGCCGGCGTATTCCTGGTGCGGTTCCATCGACTCGATCTGGCGCTGCCATTCGCTGGCGAGCATGCGGGTCACCCCGCGTACGGCCTGTAGCGGAATGGCGAACTGGCGGTCGGCGACGCGCACCATGATCGCCTGCATGACGGTCAGCGACAGCGGAATGCGGATGGTGAAGCGCGTGCCCTTGCCGCTATCGGTGTGGGCATCCACGCTGCCGCCGATCTGTCGCACTTCGTTGGATACCACATCCATGCCGATGCCGCGTCCGGCCAGCTGGCTGACCTGCTCGGCGGTACTGAATCCGGGGCGGAAAATCAGCTGGGCAATGGTGTCTTCGTCGGTTTCTGTCTCGCCAATCAGTCCCCGCTCGATGCCGCGCTGGCGAATGGCTTCCAGGTTGAGTCCACCGCCGTCGTCGACCACGCGGATGACCAGTTCGGTGGCCTGGCGCGAGACGTCGATACTGATCGTGCCGGTCTCGGGCTTGTTGTGCTCCCGGCGCTCGTCCGGTGTTTCGATCCCGTGACTGATGGCATTACGCAGCAGGTGCTCGATCGGGGCAGTGATGCGGTCGAGCACGCTGCGATCGAGTTCTCCTTCGCCCTCGACACTGACGGCCAGTTCGGCCTTCTTGCCCAGATCGCGCGAGGCATTGCGGACCACGCGCCGCAAGCGCGGCAGCAACGTGTGGAATGACACCATGCGCGCCTGCATCAGGCCTTCCTGCAATTCGGTGTTGACGCGCGACTGCTGCATCAACAGCGTTTCCGACTGACGGGTCGCGTCATCGAGAATGCCGGTCAGGCTGGTAAGGTCGGAAACACTCTCGCCGAGCGCGCGCGAGAGCTGCTGGATGGTGGAGTAGCGATCCAGTTCCAGCGGGTCGAAGGTTTCGTCGGCCGGACCGTGCTCGCGCTCGTAGCGCGCGAGAATCTGGGCCTCTGTTTCGATTTCCAGTTTTCTGAGCTGGTCGCGAAGCCGAATGACGGTTTCGTCGATCTCGGCGACGTTGGTTCGAAACACGGTGACCTGCTCTTCCAGGCGGGAGCGGAAGATGCTGATTTCGCCGGCATAGTTGACCAGGTCGTCGACCAGGTCCATCGGCACACGCAGGTTCTCGGTGCGGCTGACCTGTGCGGTGTCTTCGACTTCCCGCTCTTCGACCTCCTCGGCCAGTTCAACGATCTCTTCAGCCGCCGTCGATTCCACCGATTCCTCGGCCTTGCCCTCGAGCATGGCGGCAATCGGCTTGTCCGGCATGGGTTGCCGCTTGAGCACGGCATCGACCATCGAGTGCAGGTGGTCGCAGCCTGCTTCGAGAGCATCGATACGTTCCGGGGTGGTCTGCTTGATGCCGGCGGCAATGCCTTCCAGCAGCTCTTCCATGACATGGGCGACGCTGCCGATGGCATCCAGGCCAACCATGCGCGAACTACCCTTTATGGTGTGCAGGTCGCGCTGCAGAACGGTGACCATGGCCTTGTCGTCGGGCGACTCCCGCCACTGCTGGAGCGAATCGTCGGCATGTTCGAGCACCTCCTGGGCTTCCTCAAGAAAGGCTTCGAGCAGGTCTTCATCAAGCTCGGCGTAGAGTGCCGCCGCTTCTTCTTCGGGTTCGGGCTCTGAATCGAACTCTGGCTCGGGCTCGGGCTCGGGCTCGAGTTCAGGTTCGATCTCGGGCCCGGTCTCTATTTCAGCCATCTCATCGAACTGCGCGGGGGGTTCGACGCCGGCGTCTTCGTCCGTCCGCTCCAGCTCGTCTTCGAATGCCGCTTCGAATTCGGTGTCGGCCGGCGCCTCCGTGCCGCCTGGCACGGCGCTGCCGTCGTCGATATCGAGCGTTTCGTCGTCGGTCGATTCGTCCGGCTGGGTTTCGCCAGGCTCTTCATCATCGTCCGTTGCCCAACCCGAATCCTCACTGATCCCGGACGGGAGCTCCGGAGGCTCGAACGCCTCCAGTTCGTCAAGGCCTTCCTCGTCGCTGCCGATATCTTCCCCGGCAAGGTCGTCGGCGGTGAAGGATGGCTCATCCGCTGCCTCGGGCTCGTCCGAATCCGATGCAGCTTCGGGTTCGGGCCCGAGATCGATGGTCTCGTCATCGTCCTCGAGATCGGCAACCGGCTCTCCGAGTTCATGCTCCCCGGTCTCATCGGCCGGCACGGGGGCTGCTTCGTCTTCCCCGAGGCCTTCGGCTGGGGTGCCGGTGGAGGCATCCACTGACGGCTGCTCGGCCGACGGCTCGATTTCCTCGTCGAGGCCGAAGACGTCGAAATCCATGCCTTCGGTGGCAGGCAGCTCGTCGGAGTCAGAGGTAAACAGCGGTTCATCGGCCGATTCCTCGGCGGCTGGCGGCTCCGCTTCTCGCCGTGACGGTTCCGGCAATGGCTCCGGACCGGCATCACCATCGCGATGGGCCTGGTTATGCAGTCGCCTGAGTTCTTCGCCCAGTTCGGCCGTTTCGAAGACTTCGTCCTCGACCACCTCGCCTTGCAGCCGATCCAGGCGCAGCCGGAAAATCCGGCGACACTCCTGCATCGCCTGGTAGCCGGACTCGGTGGGAGGGGCGCCGGTGTGGGCGAGCTCCTCCAGGTATTGCTCGAAAATCTGTGCTGTTTCGCTCTCGTTGCCGATCGGCGCCAGGCGCATGGTGCCTTTCATGGTGTGCACGGCACGCACCAGCGGATCGTCGACGATGCCCGGCAGGCCGTTCTCTTCCGCTTCGGCAAGCCAGTCGTCCAGGGTTTCGAGGTTCTCCGACAACTCCTTGATCATCAGTTCGACCAGGGTCGGATCCATGCCCTCGAGTTCGGGAGCGTGAGAGGCTTCTGCGGATGGCTCTTCGGCCTCGGCCGGCTCGCGGCCTTCGGCTACGGCCTGCGCGCGCTCGGCCAGTCGACGGCAGGCCGACTCGTCGAGTTTGGCTTCACCGCTGTCGGACAGGCGCGCCCGCATGCTGGGCAGGGCGTCAATGCCTTCGGCAACCAGCTCCATCAGTCCGCCGGTCGGTTCCAGTCGTCCTTCGAGCACCTGGTTGAGGAGGTTCTCGAATTCCCAGGCGAACTCGCCGATTTCGCTGGCGCCGGCCATCCTGCCCGAGCCCTTGAGCGAGTGGAAAGAGCGCCGAATCGTGACCTGGGTTTCATTGTCGTCGGGCGTGTCACGCCACTGGTCGAGCATCTCTCTGAGGGACTCGTATTCCTGGTCGAATTCCTCGAGAAATATCTCGACGATATCGAAATCATCGAATCCACCGCCGAAATCGGACTCCACTTCCGCAGTCGCCGGTTCGGCGGCTTCTTCCGGCTCGGACTCTTCCCCGGCCTCGTCGCTGTCCGCAATGGGCTCGACCGGTGTCGGCTGTTCTTCGGGAGCGTCGCCCGACGCGGCTGGCGCGATGTCGTCGGAATCGGTCTCGGGCAGTCCCGGGCTTTCCTCGGCCGGCTGGGACGCAGCCTCGGCCTCGACCGCTTTTTCCGAAACCGTCACTTCGGCTGTGGCGGCTTCCTGACCAGGCCAGTAGCCTAGTGCTTCGAGGTTGCTCTGGGCATTGGCGAAGTGCCCGCGTCCCTGGGAGTCGAGCTCGCTCATGCTCTCGAGATAGAGCTCGGCAATGGTCAGGGCCTCGGCCAGGGTTTCGAGCCGGGTCTGCCCGGGCGTCTCGCCCTCGTTGTCAAGGAAAGTGTCTTGCACCAGCCGGCGGGCGGCATGGATCAACTGGGCGCCTTCTTCGCGATCGGCCATGTACAGCGCGTTGCCGATCCGATCCAGAGCCTCGTGCGCCTCGCTGGCGGCGTCGCTGTCGGCCTTGCCGCGATTGAGAGCATCAAGCAGGCTCTTGGCGTGGGTCAGATCCTCCAGTGCCTCGGCGAGCAGCTGCTTCAGGACACGTTTCTGCTCCGACGGGGGCAACAGCGTGGCGCCAGTTTCGTCTTCTTCGTCGTCGGTTTCTTCGAATGCCGCCAGCGCTCCGCTATCCTCGAGCTGGGATTCGACGACCAGCAGTTCCCTGGCAACCGTCAGCAAGGCAGGATCATCGGGATCGGCGCTGAGTTCACCGAGGTGGCTTGCCTGGTCCTTGATGCGCTGACCCAGTTTCTCGAGGCCAAGCATCGACAGACTTTCTCCCACCGATTCGAGCAGGGTGGTCTGTTGCTCGAGCACATCCGGCGCGATGCTGCCTTCGAGCTGCGAACCCAGCGTGTCCTTGATCTGCGCGAGATCCTCGCGGGCAGCCTGCGTGACCGCCGCAAACAGGGCGCGGTTATGTCCGGCAAGGAACACGCGCGTCTGGTCACCCTGATCGATGCGGTGCTGGTCCAGTTCGAACGCCTGGTAGGTTTCGCCGGCGAGGTCATCGCCGGGACCGGCGGCAGCGACCTGGTAGAGGAAGTCACGACACAGCGACGCGGCAGTCTCGTCGCTGGAATCACCTTCGGCAGCCTGTTTGAGTACCACATCCAGGCGGGCGAACAGGCGCGCGATGTCGGGCCCGGACTCGCAGCGCTCCGTCAGCAGTCCGGAGACCAGGCCGGCAGCGGCCCAGCCGGTCCGCCTGAGCGGGTCCGGAAATTCTGCCTGATCCCGGATCTTCAGGGCGATGGCCTGCAGGGTCTGCAGTGCTTCCCGATTCTCGTTGTCGACCAGAAACCCGCGCAATGCATGCTGGTAGGCTCGTCGAATATCTGCCGGAGCCGCCGTGGTGCCTTCGCTCGGCGGCAGTGGCACCGAATCGACCGGCGGGCGGAAGAAATCGCGCGCCTCCATGGGATCCTTGCCAACCAGCCCGCGCAGTGCATTGATGGTCTCGAGGACCACCAGCGGTGCATCGCGGTGGGTGCTTTCGAGAAAATCGAGGTAGTCGGGCAGTGTGGCCGTGGCTTCCAGCACCGTGCTGACAGCCGCTTCCTCGTGCTCCTGGTCAATGTCGCCGCGCTCGAGTGCCTCGATGACCTGCGCCATGGCCTCGCCGACCATTTCGCCGCTGTCGTACTGCAGCACTGACAGGCTGCCTGCGATCTTGCGACCGGCGTCCGCGGTGGCGGCCAGATCAACACTGGAGCGGTCGGCGTCCTCGTCGGCCCACTGTTCGAGCGCCTGCTGGATCTCGCCGCATAGCTCGTCGATCAGGGGCCGTGTCCACTTCAGGGACTGGTGGCTGGTGTGCGAACTGGTCATGCAAATACCGTGTTCAATGGGTCAGGTCGTGTGCGCGGACGGCCCGCCGGCTGTGGGCGGGCCGACGGCAATCACGTCTCGTCTTCTTCAGGCAGCTTGAAGTCGGCCACCGAATCGCGCAACTCGCGGACCAGCTCGGCGAGGTTGGCAACGGACTCGGCCGTCTTGCCTGTACCTTCCGTGGTCTGAATCGAGATGTCGCGAATGCTGTTCATCATCTTCGCGATGCGGGTGGCGTTGCTGGACTCCTCCTGTGCCTGGCGGGAGATGTCCTGAATCAGTCCGGCCAGATCGTTCGAGACCTTTTCGATCGACTCCAGCGCATCACCGGCGTCCTCGGCCAGGCGGGCACCGGAAACGACCTGTGAGGTGGTCTGTTCCATCGAGGTGACCGCTTCGGAGGTGTCGGCCTGAATGGTCTGGACCAGTGCCTCGATGCGTCGGGTAGCGTTGGTGGCGCGTTCGGCCAGTCGCTGGACTTCGTCGGCCACGACCGCGAAGCCGCGGCCCGCGCCGCCAGCCGATGCCGCCTGAATGGCGGCGTTCAGGGCGAGCACGTTGGTCTGCTCGGAAATGCCGTTAATCAGTTCGACGATATCGCCAATTTCCTGCGAGGATTCACCCAGACGCTTGATTCGCTTTGAGGTTTCCTGAATCTGGTCGCGAATGTTGTCCATGCCGGAGATGGTCTGGCGCACCATGTCCGCACCCCGGTTGGCGATCTCGACCGAGTTCTGGGCGACGTCGGCCGATTCGCTGGAACGCTTGGCCATGTCGTCGAACGACTGGGCCATTTCGTTGATGGTTTCGGTCGCCGAACGAATCTCCTGGGCCTGGTGTTCGCTGGCTTCGGCCAGTTGCGTGGTCGTGGCCCGGGTTTCCTGGGCCTGGGCGGCCACCTGCTGGGCCGTGGTGTTGACGTCGGAAACCAGGTCGCGCAGGGCTTCCACGGCGTAGTTGACCGAGTCGGCGATGGCGCCGGTGACGTCCTCGGTGACGGTGGCCTGTACGGTCAGATCACCTTCGGCCAGCGAGCTCATTTCGTCGAGCAGTCGCAGAATGGCTTCCTGGTTTCGCTGGTTGACGCGCGCGGTTTCGCTGGCAGCGCGGCGCTGGTTGAAATAGGCGCCCGAACCGATCAGGAACAGCACGACCAGTGCACCGGCGGCCAGGGCCAGGCCGGCCAGCAGCGACGGCCAGAGGGCGTCATCGCCCAGGGTGGCGTAGTCATCGGCCAGGCTGCGGGCCTGATCGGTCAGTTCCTCGGCATCAAGGAAAATCTCGTCGGCTGATTCACGCACCTCGAACAGGTCGGTCGAGGCGGCCAGAATGGTTTCCACATCCAGGCTGATTTCCTCGAAAAGCGGCACCACATCGGCCAGCGCTTCAAGGACCTGCTGGTTGCGAACGGCGGAAAGATTGAGGCCTTCGTCGCCGTTGATCAATCCCTCGAGCACGCGATTGAACAGCGCGGCGTCGCGGCTGAATGCGTCGGCGGCAGTGATCGCACCGGTGCCGCCGGCAAGGATTTCGTTGACTCGCCTGAGCATGCGGTCGGCCAGGGCGAGCTGACGTCCGGCGACGTAGATCTGAACCGTCGGAGCTCCGGTTTCGATCATGCGGCGCACGACCTCGTCGGAGCGGGCCTGCAATTGCGGGATGCTGGTTGAGAAAGCGGCGGCACTGTCGGCCAGTTCAATCACCAGGTCGGTACGATCCAGAATCCGGGTGGAGTCTTCGTCGATGCGCGCCCACAATCCCTCGAGTGTCGACAGGGGGGCGTCCACCGGGCTCGGCGAGGGCGGCAGATCGGTCGCCGGGTTGCCCTGGCGAAGCTGTCGGATGGCATCGGTGATAATGTCGCGCGTCTCGCGCAGCTCGTCAAAGGCGTCAAAGTTGCCGACCGCCGCCTCACCGGCTGCCTTGGCCAACTGCTGGGCACGCACCTGGATATCGGTGGTCAGTCCCAGGTATTGCGTTTCCTGCTGGGCGCGCTCGTTGAGCAGATAGAAGTTGTAAGCCATCGCCCCCAGCAGGAGCACCAGCAGGATGAACAGCAGTACCTGAAAGCCGGATACTCGCTGCTTGGTTGATTGCGTTGCCGCGCTACTCATGCCGTTACCTCATTGTTTCATCTGTGTTTTGCGGAAACTGCCGCGTCGCCGAGTGGGCAGGCTGCCGCAATTTGTGCTTTCCAGTCCGTGTGCCGGCCATGCGTTCGTTCCTATGCCATGATTCGGCAGGCACTACCGTGTCAGTCCCTTCTCGCGCCGTCCATGAATTCCGGATCGTCCTGCAGCTGGCCGAGATTGAGAACGCCCCATTCGCGCTCGCTGGACTTGAATTGGTGAGTGACCAGTCCGGCCAACGGCGTGTCGTCCCAGCTTGATTCGGCGTTCAGGTCATCGGTATGAAAATGCCGCTGGCCGAATACCTCGTCAACCACCACTCCCGCCATGCGGCCCTGGATGCGGCCGATGATCAGGCGCGTGCGGGCGGTGACCGGGGTGCGACTGCCGAACAGGAACCAGCCAAGGTCGGAAACGGGCACCAGGTTGCCGCGCACGTTGGCCACACCCAGCAGCCATTCCTTTGCGCCGGGAATCTGGGTGTAGGGCGGAAAGGCGATGATTTCCTCGATCTGGTCGATGCGGCAGGTCAGGTAGTGATCGCCGAGCCGAAACACGACGCCGTCCCAGTTGCTGATCTGCTGCTGGCGAGCCGCCTCGCCGACATCGTGAGACAGGCTGCGTTGTTCGTAGTCGTACAGCTTGTCGAGCAGCCGACTGCCGCCGGTGTCCGCTTGATACTGGTGTTGCTGGTCCCCTTGCATTGTCCCTCTCGAGTTGTCTGGCCGTTCCACTGATCAGGCCGCCTCCATGCGACTGATCTGTTCACGCACCGCCGACAGGAGTTCGTCGCGGGTGAACGGTTTGGTCAGGTAGTGGTCGGAGCCCACGATCCTGCCGCGAGCCTTGTCGAACAACCCGTCCTTGCTGGTCAGCATCACCACCGGCACGTTCTTGAAGCGTGCGTTGTTCTTGATGATGGCGCAGGTCTGGTAACCGTCCAGGCGCGGCATCATGATGTCGACGAAGATCAGGTTGGGTTCGTGCTTGTGGATCAGCGACAGGGCTTCGAAGCCGTCATTGGCGGTAATGACCTCGCACCCTTCACGACTGAGCATGGTTTCGGCCGAGCGCCGGATGGTGCGGCTGTCATCGATCAACAGGATTTTCAACCCGTCGAGACCGGTTTCTCCCTCGTTGCCGCCTTCGGTATTCTGGTCTGAACTCATGCTTGCCTGCCGCACTCTGCTGGTCTGATGGTCATAAGCGTAGGTTAATCTATCTTCGGCATGTTTGCCAATCCAGTAGAATTGTTCCACAGAAGTTATCGGGATAAAAGGAATTTTGCCGGCCGGGACAAAGCAAAAGTGGCGCGCCGTGCAAGGTTCTGATCGAGCCGGGAGCACCCAATGTACAAGAACCTGGTCGTCGTCATGGACGATATCGCCGCCATTTCGGTGGTCAAGGACACCTCCTTTGCCATGCTCCTGGAGGGGCAGCGGCGCGGTTACCGGGTGTGGTATCTCAACGAGCACCACCTGTTCATGCAGGGTTCCAGTGTGGCGGCGCGGATGTGGCCGATCACGGTACGCGACCAGTCGCACGACTGGTTCGAGACCGGCGAGCCGGTCGAGCGCGAGCTCGGTGGCGATGACCTGGTACTGATGCGGGCCGACCCGCCGGTGGACGCGGCCTACCTGCATGCCACCTACCTGCTCGAATGTGCCGAGCGTGCCGGTGCCAAAGTGGTCAATCGCCCCGCCGCCTTGCGGGATTTCAACGAAAAGCTGGCCATTGCCCATTTTCCGGAGCTGATTCCCGAAACACTGGTGAGCAGCGATGCCGCCCGGTTGCGCGCCTTCGTCGAGCGCCGCGGCAAGGCTGTGCTCAAGCCGCTTGACGGCATGGGCGGTCACAGCATTTTTCTGGTCGAGGCGGCTGATCCGAACCTCAACGTGATTATCGAAACCTTGACCGCCGGCCAGCGCCTGGCCCTGGCCCAGGAGTACCTGCCCGAAATCCGCGACGGCGACAAGCGGGTTCTGCTGGTTCATGGGCGCCCGGTCGATTACCTGTTGGCACGTATTCCCGGCGAACGTGACTTTCGCGGCAATCTGGCCCGCGGTGGCCGCGGCGAAGGACGTCCCCTGGCAGCGTCCGACCGCGCCATTGCCGAGTCCGTTGGTCCGATGCTGGTCGAAAACGGCATCGAGTTTGCCGGGCTCGACATCATTGGCGAGCGCCTGACCGAAATCAATGTCACCAGCCCGACGTGTGTACGGGAACTGGACCGGGAGTTCGGGATCAACATTATCAGTGACCTTTTTGATGTGATCGATCCATGACAACCGGTTGGCGGGATTCCAGCAGCTCGGACACGCTGACCATGGCGGTTGCCCTGGCGCTGGGCCTGCACGCCGCAGTCATCGGCCTGGTGCATTTCGATGTCCTGACCAGCCGGCCCGACAGCGTGCCGACCAGCCTGGATGTAATCCTGGTGGACTGGGCAACCGACGAAGCCCCGGAAGAGGCGGATTTCCTGGCCCAGGCAACCCAGCGTGGCGGCGGAGAGAGCCCGGAGATCGACCGCCCGGCCGAACCGCTACCGTTCAGCGCCGACCATCCCGAGCAGCTGGTGGAGCAGGAACAGACCGAGAGCGCGCCGCTCGACGAGCCCGAGCCGCTTCCGGACCTTGCCCGGGTCGAGGAGCCGGTCGAGCCTGTCATGCCGGTCGAGGAAGTGGAGTATGACGAGTCTCCGCGCGTGGACGCCGCCCAGCTGGTCGATGCCTCGCGGGCCATGGCGAGAACCTCTCCGGACCGATTTGCCGAGGCGCGCGACTTTGCCGAGCGCCCGCGCCGCAAGTTCATCTCCGCCAACACGCGCGAGCACCTTTACGCCGGATACATGCGCTCCTGGGTGGCCAAGGTCGAGCGGGTCGGCAACATGAATTATCCCGAACAGGCCCGCAGGCACAACCTGGCGGGCAGCCTGGTGCTGAGTGTCGATGTGCTCCACGACGGCAGCGTGGAGCAGATTCGCGTGCTGCAATCATCCGGCCACGATGTGCTCGACGAGGCCGCCGTGCGCATCGTGCGGCTGTCGTCGCCGTTTTCTCCTTTGCCGGAAGAAATCCGGGAAGAGGTCGATGTGCTGACCATCACCCGCACCTGGCAATTTTCTTCGGCCGGACGTCTGCACGGCTCGCGCCGCTGAATCAGCGCTGGATTTCACCGCGCCTGATAGAATGGTCGCGTGAGCTATCTTGAGCAGCAATTCCTGATCGCGATGCCGGGCATGGAAGATCCCAACTTCCACCGCGGCGTGACGCTGTTGTGTCAGCACGACGATGAGGGCGCGCTGGGCATCACGGTCAACCGTGTGTCGGAATTTCTGCTCGAGGATGTCTTCGAGCAGCTCGACATCGAGTGTGACGACCCGGCCATCTGCTCGATGCCGGTCTATTCCGGCGGGCCGGTTCATCCCGAAAGGGGGTTCGTGCTGCATACCACGGACCGGCAGTGGGACAATACCGTGGCCGTGGGCAATGGCATCATGGTAACGACCTCGCGCGATGTGCTCGAGGCCATCGCTCGCGGCCAGGGGCCGGCAAAATTCCTGGTTGCACTGGGTTATGCCGGCTGGGGGTCGGGCCAGCTCGAGGACGAAATGCGCGAAAATGCCTGGCTCAACGTCATGGCCAGCGCCGAGATCGTCTTCGACCTGCCCACCGACGATCGCTGGGAACGTGCCGTGGCCAGTCTGGGTATCGATATTGCCACTCTGCAGCCGGCTGGTGGCCATGCCTGATCGCAAGGCCGGTGCCCTGATCGGCATCGATTACGGAACCCGCAAGGTCGGCCTCGCCGTCGGGCACGCCCTGACCGCATCGGCCCGGCCGCTCGAACCGATCCGCTATTCCGACGAAACGGCGTTGTTCTCCGCCCTGGCCGAGGTGTTCAGGCAGTGGCGTCCGGGCCGTGTCATCGTCGGGCTGCCGCTGGGCGCGGAGGGTGCCGACAGCGACATGACGCGCACGGTGCGCGAATTCGCCAGGCGGCTGTCGGCCGAGCACCCGGACCTGAACATCGACCTGCATGACGAGCGACTGACTTCCCACGCCGCAGCCGGTGCGTTTGCCAACCGGCGCGAAGCCGGGCGAGCCCGCAAGCGCGATGCGCAACGACTCGACAGCGTCGCCGCCGCCCTGATACTCGAATCCTGGATGGCCGAACATGCCTGAAACCACTCGCCACCTGCTCGATATCGACGGCCTTGCCGACGACGAGCTCGAGACGCTGATCAACCGTGCCTGCGAACTGGCCGCCGGTGCCACGGCCAGGCGGCTGGATGCCAGCGCGGCCAACCTGTTCTTCGAACCCAGCACGCGCACCCGCGTGTCTTTCGAGCTGGCCGCGGCCCGGGTCGGCATGCAGCCGATCAACATCGAGATGTCGCAGGCCTCGACGATCAAGGGCGAGAGCCTCGAGGACACAGTGGCCACGCTGGCGGCCATGGGCATCGATTGCCTGGTGCTGCGTCATGCCGACATCGGCCTGCATGCCAGGCTGGCATCGGCCCTGCCGGCCGGCGTGCACCTGGTCAATGCCGGGGAGGGCAGCCGCGCCCATCCCAGTCAGGCCCTGCTGGACGCGGCCACGCTCAGGGCGCGCGGCATCGCGACGAGTGGACTGAAGCTCGCCATCGTCGGCGATGTGCGCCATTCACGGGTGGCGGCTTCGGGCCTGCAATTGTGGCAGCGCCTGGGCGTGGAGGAAGTGCGTCTGGCCGGCCCGGCCGACCTGCTGCCGCCGGGGCCGCCTGCAACCGGTGTGGTGCATTGCGCCAGCCTGGAGGAAGCCGTCGGTGGTGTCGATGTCATCATGATGCTGCGCATCCAGCACGAGCGCATGGATCGCGCCACCTGGCCCGATTCGGCCGCCTATCACAAAGAGTGGGGACTGAAGTCCGAACATCTGGCCGCCGCCGCTGCCGGCTGCGTGGTCATGCACCCCGGTCCGATCAACCGCGGCGTCGAGATCGCCGCCGAAGTCGCCGACGGTGACCGCTCCCTGATTCTCGAACAGGTCCGCATGGGCGTGTTCACACGCATGGCCATCTTCGAGTGGCTGTTCGGCGCGCTGGGTAGAGGGGAAGAGGGAGAGAGGTGAGAGGGAAGAGCGTGATCGTAATATCGTCTTCCCTGCCTTCCTCTCTCCCTCTTTCCCTCTTTCCCTCTTTCCCTCTTTCCCTCTTTCCCTCTTTCCCTCTTTCCCTCTTTCCTTTTCCTTACAATACCCCCATGAACATCCACATCAACGGACAGGCCCGTGAAACGGCCGACAACCTGACCGTGGCTGCGTTGCTCGACGAGCTGGGCTACGGCGAAAAACGCGTTGCCGTCGAGCGCAACGGCGAACTGGTCCCCAAAAGTCGGCATGGCGACGAGCGGCTGGCCGACGGGGATCGCATCGAAATCGTTCAGGCCATCGGCGGAGGCTGAATATCCAATGACGGAAACAAGACAGGATCGGCCGCTGGTCATTGCCGGCCGGGAGTATCGTTCGCGTCTTCTCACCGGCACCGGCAAGTATGCCGATCTCGAACAGGCGCGCGCGGCCACCGAAGCGGCCGGGGCCGAGATCGTCACCGTGGCCATCCGGCGCAGCAATATCGGCCAGGATCCCGACGAGCCCAACCTGCTCGACGTGTTGCCGCCGGACAACTACACCATCCTGCCCAACACGGCCGGCTGCTTCAATGCCGAGGATGCCGTGCGCACCTGTCGCCTGGCCCGCGAGCTGCTCGATGACCACACGCTGGTCAAGCTCGAGGTACTCGGCGATGAACGCACCCTGTTCCCCGACATCGTCGAGACCATTCGCGCCGCCGAGGTCCTGATCGAAGAGGGTTTCGAGGTCATGGTTTATACCAACGACGACCCGATCCTGGCGCGGCGTTTCGAGGACATGGGTTGCGTGGCGGTGATGCCGCTGGCCGCACCCATCGGCTCGGGTCTGGGCATTCAGAACCACTGGAATATTCTCGAAATCGTCGAGAACGCCAATGTGCCCATCCTGGTCGATGCCGGTGTGGGCACGGCCTCGGATGCCGCCATCGCCATGGAGCTTGGCTGCGACGGCGTGCTGATGAACACCGCCATCGCCGGTGCGCAGGATCCGGTGCGCATGGCCCGGGCCATGAAGCTGGCCATCGAGGCCGGTCGCGAGGCTTACCTGGCGGGCCGGATTCCGAAAAAGCGTTTTGCTTCAGCCTCGTCTCCGATCGAAGGCACTTTCTTCTAGTTCATTCGTTTAGTTGGTTGTTCGTTTTTTCGTTTTTGGTCCGGGAATTCATGCAATATCCGGGGTAGGCATTCTGAGACTTTGGTCAGGATATCGGCAACACTCAACTCCGCAAGGGATCAGCGAACAGACCAACGAATGAACGAACAAACCAACAAACGAACCAACGAATCCAGGCACAAGCGCCGAATCCGCAGCTTCGTGCGCCGCCCCGGGCGCTTGACCCCCGGGCAGCAGCGCGCGCTCGATGAATTGCTGCCCCGTTACGGTATCGATGTGGAATGCATGGACCTGCGCACTGCCTTCGAGCGCCGGGCGCCGCTGGTGGTCGAGATCGGTTTCGGCAACGGTCAGGCGCTGGCCTGGATGGCGGCCAATGAGGCGGACAAGAATTTTGTCGGTATCGAGGTGCATGAGCCCGGTGTCGGCCGGCTGTTGCGCAGTGTCGAGGCCGACGGGCTGGACAATGTGCGCGTGCTCATGCGCGATGCCGTGGAGGTGTTGCGCGAACAGTGCCTGCCGGACTCCCTGGATGAAGTCCGCATCTACTTCCCGGACCCTTGGCCGAAGAAGCGCCACCACAAGCGTCGTCTCATCCAGGTGCCGTTTCTTGAGCTGCTCGCCGAGCGCATGGTCAACGGCGGCATCCTGCACCTGGCCACCGACTGGGCGCCGTATGCCGAGTGGATGGTGGAATCCCTTGTCGAGGTGCCGGAATTCAGCATCGAGGGCGACCCGTACGTCGAGCGCCCCCGGTGGCGTCCACAAACCCACTTCGAACAGCGCGGCCAGCGCAAGGGCCACGAGATCTTCGACATCGTCTGCCGGCTGGTGCGCTGAGCCGGAAGTCAGTAGTCAGTAGTCAGTAGTCAGTAGTCAGTAGTCAGTAGTCAGTAGTCAGTAGTCAGTAGTCAGTAGTCAGCACTCGCGCCACAGACCTCCGACCTCCGACCTCCGACCTCTCCGCCTTGGTCCTTTCGCCTTCAGTGTTCCTAAAACTCCCGATTCACCATCCGCGTGGCCAGCCAGGCCAGCGCCTCGGTGTTCTGGCCGATGCGTTCCAGGCAGGAGCGGGCCTGGTCGGCCAGTTCGTCGACGCGTCGGTTGGCCGCTTCCAATCCGATGAGTGATGGCCAGGTCGCCTTGTTGCGTGCCTGGTCGGCACCTTGAGGCTTGCCGATAGTGGCGGTTTCGCCCTCGACATCGAGCACGTCGTCGCGTATCTGGAAGGCCAGGCCAATGCAGTCGGCGAAGGTGGCCAGTTCACGACAGGTCGAGTCTTCCAGTTGTGGTGTCAGCGCGCAGGGCATCATCACCGCGGCCCGGATCAGGGCGCCTGTCTTCTGGCGGTACATGGTTTCCAGTGCCTCGATATCCGGCTGACAGCCTTCGTAGGCCAGGTCCAGCGCCTGTCCGCCGGCCATGCCGTCGACACCGCAGGCACTGGCCAGCTCGGCGATGACCTGGCCACGCGCCGATGCTGGCCGAGCCAGGGTAGAAGCGCTTCCGAGGATTTCGAAAGCCAGGGCCTGGAGGGCATCGCCGGCGAGTATGGCCAGCGCCTCGTCATAGGCCAGGTGCAGGGTGGGGCGGCCGCGTCTGAGGTCGTCATCGTCCATGGCCGGCAGGTCGTCGTGGACCAGCGAGTAGCAGTGAATGAGCTCTACCGCGCAGGCCGGTGCATCGAGCCGGTCGGCTGGAATGCCCAGGGTCTCGCCGCTGGCATAGACCAGCAGGGGACGCAGGCGCTTGCCGCCGTTGAACACGGCGTAGTGCAAGGCCTGGCGCAGTCGGCTGGAGTGCCGTCCGGATTCGCCCAGGTATCCAGTCAGTGCCCGCTCGACACGGGTGACGTAGTCGTCAGCCCGGTCGTGAAAAGGTTTCGGCGTGTCCGCCACGGCTCCCCCGACTGAGCTTTCGTTCAATCGAAGGGCCAGATGCGGCGCCAGAGGCTTTCGTGCTCTTTCTCGATGTCGACATCGCCGTAATTGTGCCGGATCACTTCGCGTGTGTCGGAAGCCAGTTCCGGCAGGTCGAGTCGGGTATAGGCGCGCGCCATCAGGTCCAGCGCATTGATGTTGGCCGGTGCCTGGGGGTAGGTCTCGATGACGTACTTGGCGCGGTTGATGGCCGCGATGTAGGCGCCGCGCCGAAAGTAATACTCGCCGACCACGATCTCGTGTTCGGCCATCACGTTTCTGAGAAACACCATGCGCTGACGGGCATCGGCGACGTAGCGGCTTTGCGGATGCCGCCGAATCAGTTCCTGGAAGTCGCGGAAGGCTTCGCGGGCGCTGGACTGGTCGCGGTCGACCACCTGGCCGGGAAATAGGCGCCGCATGAAGCTCATGGTTTCTTCGTAGTGCACCAGCCCCTTCAGGTACCACGCGTAATCGACATTGGGGTGGGTGGGATAGGTGCGGATGAAGCGGTCGAGCGTGCCGATGGCCCGTTCCGGTTCATTGGCCCGGTACTGGGCGTAAGCCATGTCGAGTTGGGCCTGCTCGGCGTGACGACCGAACGGGTAGAGCGTGGTCAGTCGCCGGTACTGATCGATGGCCCGGCTGTAGTTCTGAGCCTGGAGGGAGCGGTGAGCTTCTTCGTAGAGCTCCTCGGGGCCACGCTCCTCGTCACGCGTGTCGCGGGCGCAGCCGGAGATGCCCAGCATGGCCACCATCAGGAGAAGGACGAGCAGGCGAATAGGGAAGTTGTCAGTCAGTCGATTCTGCATAATAGGGCGAATGATACGGGAACCGGGGCCGGAGTGGGCGCCAATCATGCCACTCAAGCTGATAAACACACGTTAAATGACGGAGCGGATCGAAAGAGAGATCGCCATGACGCCGGATGACGCCGGGCGCCGCCTGGATCAGGTATTGTCCGAGTCCTGGGCGGACTTTTCACGCAGCCGCCTGGCCGGCTGGATCAAGTCCGGCGAGATTCGCGTCGATGGCCGGCAGGTCAAGCCGCGTCATGCCGTGGCGGCCGGCGAGGTGGTGATGCTGTCGGCCGAGATGGTGCCGCATGCCGAACTCGTCGCCCAGGACATCGAGCTCGATGTCCTCGTCGAGGATGCGGAATTCCTCATCGTCAACAAGCCGGCCGGGCTGGTGGTCCACCCGGGCTCGGGCAATGCCGACGGTACCCTGGTCAACGCCTTGCTGCATTTCGACCCCGCCCTGGCGCCGCTGCCGCGTGCCGGGCTGGTACACCGTCTCGACAAGGACACCAGTGGCTGCCTGGTCATCGCCCGGACGACCGGCGCGCACAAGTTCCTGGTCTCGGCACTGAAGAAGCGCCTCATCAAGCGGCGTTACCAGGCGCTGGTCTGGGGCCACATGGTCGCCGGCGGATCGGTCGACGAGCCGCTGGGGCGCCATCCGGTCGATAGGCGTCGCCAGGTGGTGCGTCATGACGGTCGCCGGGCAGTGACCCATTACCGTGTCGCCCGGCGCCTGGCCGGTGGCACGCTGCTCGATGTCGAACTCGAAACCGGGCGTACTCACCAGATCCGCGTTCACATGGCGCATATCCAGCATCCCATTGTCGGTGACCCGGTCTATGGCCGGCGTGGTGCGCCGGCCGGGCTGAGCGAAGCGCAAAGAACGGCCTGGCAGGGTTTTTCGCGCCAGGCGCTACATGCCTGTGCCATCGCCTTCGATCATCCGGTCACCGGTGAGCCGGTCAGCGCCACCGCCCCCATGCCGACCGACATGCAGGTGCTGATCGATCTGCTGGATGCCAGCGATGACACGGATCGAGCCTGACTGGCCGGTGGCGAGTCGCGTGACCGCCTTCGCGACCACGCGTCACGGTGGTGTCAGTCAAGGCGGCTGGGCGACGTTCAATCTGGGCCTGAACTGCGGCGACGACCCGGCAAGCGTGGCACGGAACCGATCATTGCTGGCCGCCGGGCTGCCGACCGAGCCGGCCTGGCTCAGGCAGGTGCATGGCAGCGACATTGTTCACCTCGATGACTGGCACGAAGGTATCACCGCCGACGCGGCCTGGACCGATCGGCCCGGTCAGGTGGCCGTGATTCTGACGGCCGATTGCCTGCCGGTGCTGATGGCCGACGAGGCTGGCGGTGTGGTTGCGGCCGTGCATGCCGGCTGGCGCGGTCTGGCGACCGGTGTGCTGGAACGTGCCGTCGCGGCATTGCCCGTATCCGCCGACGCATTGCATGCCTGGATCGGTCCGTCCATCTGCGGGGACTGTTACCAGGTCGGCGACGACGTTCGCGATGCCATGCTGGCCGATGATCCCCACGCTATTGCTGCCTTTCGCACCGACGGATCGCGCTGGCGGGCCGATCTCAAGTCCCTGGCTGCCGGTCGACTGACCCGGCGCGGCGTGCATGTGCATGATGCCGGTCGCTGCACGCACTGCGAGCCCGGGATGTTCTTTTCGTACCGCCGTGACGGGACGACCGGCAGAATGGCCAGTGCGATCTGGCTGGAGTAGGGTAGAATGTTGTCCCGGATTTATTGAACTTGGACATCCGGGCATGACCTCTCTCATTTTCGTCACCGGCGGCGTTGTGTCGTCCCTGGGCAAGGGGATCGCGGCCGCATCGCTGGGCTCCATACTCGAAGCCCGGGGCCTCAGGGTCACGCTGCTCAAGCTCGACCCCTATATCAACGTCGATCCGGGCACCATGAGCCCGTTCCAGCACGGCGAGGTGTTCGTGACCGAGGACGGTGCAGAAACCGACCTCGACCTCGGACACTACGAGCGCTATGTGCGCACGCGCATGACCCAGCGCAACAATTTCACCACCGGGCGCATCTACGCCAACGTGATTGCCAAGGAGCGCCGCGGGGATTATCTGGGCTCGACCGTGCAGGTCATTCCGCATATCACCGACGAGATCAAGGATTCGGTCAACCAGGCGGTCGAGGGCTACGACGTGGCCCTGATCGAAATCGGCGGCACGGTCGGCGATATCGAATCGCTGCCGTTTCTCGAGGCCATCCGTCAGCTCGGATTCGAGTACGGCAAGCAGGCGCTGTACATGCATCTCACGCTGGTGCCCTACCTGCGCGCGGCCAACGAGATCAAGACCAAGCCGACCCAGCACTCGGTCAAGGAGCTCCGTTCCATCGGCATCCAGCCCGATGTGCTGTTGTGCCGCTGCGAGCGCATGCTCTCCGACGAGGAGCGCAAGAAGATCGCGCTGTTTACCAATGTCGCGCCCGAAGCGGTCATATCGGCGGTGGATGTCGACTCCATCTACAAGATTCCCTTGTTCTATCACCGCCAGGGACTCGACCGCATCGTGCTCGACCGACTCGCGCTCAAGACCTCCGCGCCGGACCTGTCGGACTGGGAACGGGTGGTGGAATCGCTCTCGCGCCCCGAGCACGAAGTCACGGTGGCCATGGTCGGCAAGTACGTCGAGCATGCCGATGCCTACAAGTCGCTCAACGAGGCGCTGACTTCCGGCGGGCTGGCCGACCGCGTCAAGGTGCGCATCAAGCCGGTCGAATCCGAGGAGATCGAGAGCAGCGGCACCGGCGTGCTTGAAGACGTCGATGCCGTTTTGGTGCCGGGTGGGTTCGGCGAGCGCGGTTTCGAGGGCAAGATCGAGGCCATACGATTCGCCCGCGAGAATGGAATTCCCTACCTGGGTATCTGTCTCGGGCTGCAGGCAGCGGTGGTCGAGTTCGCCCGCAACGTCTGTGGCCTGAAAGGTGCGAGTTCGACCGAGATCGATGCCGATTCGCCGCATCCGATCATCGGCCTGATCACCGAGTGGCTCGACGAGAAAGGTCAGCGCGAGCTCAGGGACGAGAATGCCGACCTGGGCGGCACCATGCGCCTGGGCGCCCAGCGCTGCCGGCTTGAGCCGAATACGCGGGCACGCAAGCTCTATGGCAAGGACGAGATCCTCGAGCGTCATCGCCATCGCTACGAATTCAACAATGCCTATCGCGATGCCCTGACCGACAATGGCATGGTGCTGTCGGGTTTCTCGGTCGATGGCATGCTCGTGGAGATGGTCGAGTTGCCCGACCACCCCTGGTTCCTGGCCTGCCAGTTTCACCCCGAGTTCACCTCGACTCCGCGCGAAGGACATCCGTTGTTCACCGGTTTCATCCGTGCCGCACTGGCACAGCATGAGGCGGGCAAGGCCGGTGCCCGGGCGGTGGGCGCATGAAACTGTGCGACTTCGAGGTCGGGCTGGACCGGCCACTGTTCCTGATCGCCGGGCCGGACACGCTGGAATCGGAGCAGCTGTGTCTGGATGTCGCCGGTCACCTCGCCGAAATCACCACCCGCCTGGGCATCCCCTACATCTTCAAGGGCTCGTTCGACAAGGCCAACCGCACGTCGGTCAAAAGCTACCGCGGCCCGGGCCTGGAAGGCGGGCTGAAGATCCTCGAGGCGGTGCGCGAGCAGGTCGGTGTGCCGGTACTCACCGATGTGCATGAAGACACGCCGCTGGGAGAGGTTGCCGATGTCGTCGACGTGATCCAGACGCCGGCGTTTCTGTGCCGTCAGACCAACTTCATACAGAACGTGGCGCGTTGCGGCAAGCCGGTCAATCTCAAGAAGGGCCAGTTCCTGTCACCCTGGGAAATGACCAAGGTGGTCGAAAAGGCGCGCGAGACCGGCAATGACCAGCTCATGGTCTGCGAGCGCGGCTACATGTTCGGCTACAACAACCTGGTCGCCGACATGCG
>SLIA01000201.1 GCA_007135935.1 Wenzhouxiangella sp. | reverse complement strand
CTGAAGTGCTTCGCACTTCAGCGAGCTCGCCTGCGGCTCGGTTCGAACCCTCGATACGGGTATAAGCCGTATACTCCCTTGAGCTGAGGGAGCGCCTTCAGCCACTCGGCCACCTCTCCGTCTAAACCTTATTGTAGCCGCCAAAAGCTGGCGGTTCGTTCATCCCTTTCGACCCGGGCGGCTCTTTTCTGTTTCTACCCGGGTTCGTACAATTCCGGATGGCGAGGATGATGATTTCGCCAGGATTTGCACGTGTCTTTGCCGCGGCAGCCGCATTGTAACCCGGCGCGAGTCGTCATGCCGCTGCAATCAAGGCGCGCAAGGATAACCCCGATCCGGTTTCGGGTAAAGGCCCCGGCTGATAGAATCGGGAAGACATTTTGGCAGATTGCGGGCCCTGCTTCGGGGTCTGGCGCAGGTATTCCAAGGAGTTGCAGTTGGAACAGACGGGCAAGGGCAGTACACGACGCGCGACGCGCGGTCTGGATTTCTTTCGTGGATTCCTCAGGAGTCCGGAGCAGGTCGGCTCCATCATTCCCAGTTCCCGCTTCCTGGAGCGGCGGATCGTCAACCTGTCCGGCCTGGAGGGTGCCGGCGTGGTTGTCGAGCTGGGGCCGGGGACGGGTGGCACCACCCGGGCCATTCTTGAGGCGATGCGCCCCGCTGCCAAGCTGTTGACGATCGAGCTCGATCCGCAGTTTTCCAGCATTCTCGAAAGCTTTGGCGACCCCCGGCTGTTTCCGCACACCGGCAGCGCGGCCGACCTGCCCGATATCCTGGGTGAATATGGCCTGCCCGCGCCTGATGTGGTCATCTCCGGCATTCCCTTTTCGACCATGCCGCCCGAGGTCGGTAATGCCGTGCTTGAGGCGGTGCGCGATAGTCTCTCGCCGGGCGGGCGCTTCTTGGCCTACCAGTTCCGCGGCCATGTCGGCCGCATGGGCCGCCCGATCCTCGGCGAGCCGGAAGTCGAGCTGGAGCTGCTCAACGTGCCACCGATGCGCTTTTATCGCTGGCGCAGGCCGGAAGCCTGATCAGGTGACCGGGCTGGGCAGCGTGAGAATCGCGCTGGCAATCGAGAAGTAGATCAGGATACCCAATACGTCGGCCACCGACGTGATCAGGGGAGTGCTGGCGGTTGCCGGATCCATGTTCAGCCGTTGAAGGATGAATGGCAGCAGCATGCCGAGCATCGCGCCCATGACGACCACGGCCAGCATGGCCAGTCCGACGACCATGGCCAGCTCCATGCCGAGTTCCGGGCCTCCTCGCCAAACGCCGATGAGCGAAACGGCGACTCCCATGGTGATCCCGAGCAATAGCGCAACGGAGAGCTCTTTGCCCCACAGCCTGAACCAGTCGGCGACCTCCACGTCTCCGGTGGCCAGGGCTCGTACCATCAGGGTTGCTGACTGACTCCCGGCATTACCGCTGCTGGCAATGATCAGCGGTAGAAAAAATACCAGGGCAATCACGGCTTCGATTGCATCCTCGAAAAGGGCGATCGCCAGGCCACTGACAAGGTTGACGACCACCAGGATCATCAGCCAGCCAATCCGCTTGCGATAGAGAAATGTTGGGGATGCCTCACGAATCGAGATGTTCAGGCTGCCGGTGCCGCCGAGCTTGTGAAAATCCTCGGTGGTTTCGGCTTCGGCCACGTCCATGATGTCGTCGACCGTGACGATCCCGAGCATCACGCCGTTGCGATCGGTCACCGCCAGGGTGTTGATGTCGTAGTGCTGGATGACCTGCACGGCCTCCTCGCGGTCGGCCGAGGCCTGGACGGAGTAGAACTCGCCGTCCATCAGTTTCTCGACCTTCGCGTCCTGGCGGGCCAGGATGAGATCCTTCAGGCGAATGGCGTCGAGCAGGTGGCCACGATCATCGGTGACGAATACGAAGTTCACCGTTTCGCCGCGGTCGGCCTCATGGCGGATGTGGTCCAGCGCCCTTGCCACAGTCCAGTCGGGGCGGATCGAGACGAACCGCGGCGTCATCAGTCGGCCGATGGACTCTTCCGGATATCCGAGTAGTTTCAGCGACTGCTTGAGATCCTCCGGGGCCAGCAGTTTGAGCTGGTTTTCCAGATCTTCCTTGGAAAGGCTCTCGAGGAACGCAGTCCGGTCATCGGGCAGCAGTTCATGCAGGATCCGCCGGGATTCCTTGTTTGACAGCGCCTCGAGTAGGTCGCGTTGCTGCCCCTTGCCGAGATAGGAGAAAGCGTCGGTCTGCCGTTCTTCCGGCAGGCTACGCAGCAATCGGATCTGTTCGTCGATCTCAAGCTGGCCCATGGCCTCGGCAATGTCCTGCACTGCCATGCCATCGAGGGTTTCGGTCATTTCCTGCTGCTTGTCCAGACGCAGCAGGGCGATGAGTTCGATGATCGCGCCTTTTTCAGCCATGATGGCTACTCCTCAGGAATTTCTGTGTCCACGATGTCCGCAACAGTTGACGGACATGTTCAAGTCGTTATTCGGCGTCGCGGGCATCGGCCGCCTTGCCGGGTGGTTCGGGGGCATGGCAGGTTCAGAAGGCTACTGCCAGGCCAACGGTGACGAACCAGTCATCGTCGTCTCCGGTCAGCTCGCGGCCGAATGCCAGGTCCAGGTGTTCGAACGGCCCGACCAGCGGGGTGCGCAGGCCAAGCTGGGCTTCCGTCTCGGCATCGGCGCCTTCGCGGTAGACCTGGCCGATGAAGGTCAGGCGCTCAAGTGCGTCCCATTCGACGGCACCGCCGACGTATCCACGATCCCGGCTGTTGTCTCCGCGTTCGTGCATCCAGCCCAGGTTGCCGTGCAGGGTGATCGGCGCATCGGGCAAGACGTAGCTGAATGGCACGTTGACAAACCAGTCGGCGACTCTGCCGTCCTCGTAGCCGGCATGCACCATGATGGCGGTCCCGATCCGGCCGGCGGCCAGGGGGTCGAGCTGGTACTTGAACTGTGGCTCGAAGCGGTTGCTGCTGCCGCCATGTTCATCGAAGTGCTGGAACTCGGCGATCAGTTCGACGGGCAGGCTGCCGGGGCGCCAGAAAGCCGACAGTGCGGACTCGGAATTGTCGCTGTCGAAGTGGGTATGCCAGAGCTCGGCACCGAATTCCCCGGGATCGGGCAGGTCGGCATCGTCGACGGGATAGTGCCCGCCCACCGACCAGGCGGTGACCGGCAGGCACAGGGCCAGGACCAGGAGCAGTTTGATCTTCTTCATTTTCAACCTCTCATGTCGTACTGTTCGGGATAAACGAACAGGCAGGGGAGGTCGACACCAGGGTTTCTGGCAACCCGCTGATCCCGTGCAGCCGAAGAATACGGCTTGTGCCCGAGAGGACCGTCTGCCCAAAGGCAGGCGATCGGGGTGCAGTTGTTGGTTGGGACGGCAGTTCGGCATGAGTCTTCGCCAAACTGCCCGGGGGGTTCAAGGACAGGCTAGTGAAGACGCACGTGCGAACGACCGTCGCTGATTCGGTGACGACTCAAAACCTGCCTCCCAATGCTTGCTGAAAACCCCGTCAAGTATAGCGGGCGGCCCTCTGCTGTCAAGGTGATGCGGGCAATTGTTGCGCGTGCGGGGCGCCGTGGGCTATACTTGCCGGCTTGGTTTTCCCGGGGGTCGATCCGGGGAGGCCGCCTTGCTCCACGATCGGCGTTGCCGCGTCGGGGGCTTTGGAGGCCCGTTTGAGCGGGCTGCACAAAACCGTAAGGAGAGACAATGAGACACTATGAGATCGTGCTGCTGGTCCACCCGGACCAGAGTGAGCAGGTGCCCGGTATGCTGGAACGCTACCGCAGCCTGGTCGAGGAAAAAGGTGGCAAGGTCCACCGCAGCGAGGACTGGGGCCGTCTCCAGCTGGCCTACACCATCGCCAAGCTCCACAAGGCACATTATCTGATGATCAACATCGAGTGCGACAAGGAAACCCTTGACGAACTCGAAGGCATTTTCCGCTTCAACGACGCCATTCTGCGTCACCTGACCGTGCGCAAGGACCAGGCCGAAACCGAGCCGTCGGTCATGCTCAAGCGCAAGGAAAGCAAGGATGAGCGCGAAGGCAAGCGCACGCCTCGCGATTCCGACGAGGAGTCCGGCGACAAAGACTCGGACGATTCGGAGAAGTCGGACGATGAGAGTTCCGACAGCGAAGAGGAAGTGACTGAAGAGACCGAAGGCGGGGCTACCGAAGAGTCCGATTCGGACGACGACGAACAGCAGAAGGCGGAGGCTTAAGCAATGGCACGTTTCATGAGACGACGCAAGTACTGCCGCTTTACCGCGGAGGGCATCGAGGAGATCGATTACAAGGATGTCGACCTGCTCAAGGATTTCGTCGGCGAGACCGGCAAGGTCGTGCCCAGCCGCATCACCGGCACCAAGGCCAAGTACCAGCGCCAGCTGGCCACGGCCATCAAGCGCGCGCGCTTCCTGGCGCTGCTGCCGTACACCGACAACCACTGAGCACCGGGGTAACATCATGAAGCTGATTCTTCTTGAGAACATTTACAACCTCGGCGATCTGGGCGATACCGTCACCGTGCGTCCGGGTTACGGCCGCAACTTTCTGCTGCCGCGCGGCAAGGCCGTGCCGGCGACGAAGGAAAACATCGAGGCGTTCGAGGCCCGTCGCGAGGAGCTGCAGCGCCAGGCCCAGGACAAGCTGGCTGCCGCCGAAGCCCGGCGTGAAGCCATCGACGGCATCGAAGAGGTGTTGTTTGCCGTTCCGGTCAGCCCGGAAGGCCGCCTGTACGGCTCGATCAATCCCCAGGAAATCGCCGGCAAGCTCACTGAAATGGGTTTTGCCGTGGAGAAGGCCGAGGTCGACATGCCGGATGGCCCGATTCGCGAGCCCGGCGAATTCACGGTTGGCCTGATTCTGCACGCCGACGTGCAGACCGAGGTCAAGATCACCGTGGTTGCCGAAGAAGGCTGACACGGAAGTCTGGATTATCGCGGGCGGCTCCTCGTCCGACGTTGTCTACCGTTGAAGGCGCGAAAACTGCCGATGGCCCGGACTTCCGGGCCATCGCTCGTTTTCGGGTGCCGATTCGATTCCGTTTCGTTCATCCCCCGGGTCTTTTCTTGGCCAAGTTCGGGGCAACTGGGGTAGACTGAGTGGCCGTCCCTGCAATTCAATGATGTCGGTGTTTTCCCAAAGTGGCTGAACCAAGACTCTCGACACTGACCAATGTCAAGGCACCGCCGCACTCCAACGAGGCGGAGCAGTCCCTGCTCGGCGCGCTGATGCTCTCGGCCAATGCCTGGGACAAGGTGGCCGACCAGATCGATGAGACCGACTTCTACCGCGAAACCCATCGCTTGATCTACCGGGCGCTCTCCGAGCTCAGCCAGGACGGGCAGCCCTGCGATGCCATCACCGTCAGCGAGTGGTTTTCGCGCCACGACATGCTCGACCGGGTCGATGCCGGGGCCTACCTGACCATGCTGGCGAATGAAACGCCCGGTCCGGCCAATGTGGTCGGATACGCGCAGATCATCCGCGAAAAGTCCATCCTGCGCCAGCTCATCGAGATTGGCACCGATATTGCCGATACCGCCCTCAATACTGCCGGCCGCAGCAGCAAGGAAGTGCTGGAGGAGGCCGAGCAGCGCATCTACGCCATTGCCGACCAGGGCGCGCATCGCACCTCGGGTTACGTGACCATCCAGCAGGTCATGGCCGAGGCCATGAATGTGCTCAACGACCTGCAGGAAAACGATGGCGAGCTGACCGGCGTGCCGACCGGGTTCACTGATCTCGATAGTCACACCTCCGGCCTGCAGAAGACCGATTTGATCATCGTGGCCGGTCGCCCCTCCATGGGCAAGACCAGTTTTGCGATGAATATCGCCGAGCGTGCAGCCATTCGCTACAAGGTGCCGGTGGCGATTTTTTCCATGGAAATGTCGGATGTGCAGCTGGTCATGCGCCTGTTTTCATCGCTCGGGCAGATCGACC
Source organism: Wenzhouxiangella sp. (assembly GCA_007135935.1). Classification (GTDB taxonomy): domain Bacteria; phylum Pseudomonadota; class Gammaproteobacteria; order Xanthomonadales; family Wenzhouxiangellaceae; genus Wenzhouxiangella. Next base: position 3,392 of record SLIA01000201.1, on the reverse strand, counting down.
AGAACCGGCTGCGTACCGGCAAGCTGGAAGGTCATGACTGGGTCAATCTGCGCTCGGCGATGAGCATGCTCAAGGGTGCGGGCATCTTCATCGACCAGACCCCGTCGCTCTCGCCGACCGACATGCGTGCGCGTGCGCGTCGCATGAAGCGCGAGCATGACATTGGCCTGATCGTGGTCGACTACCTGCAGTTGATGAAGGCACCGGGTCTGTCGGAAAACCGCACCAACGAGATCAGCGAGATCTCGCGCAGTCTCAAGGCGCTGGCCAAGGAACTCGACCTGCCGGTGATCGCGCTCTCGCAGCTCAACCGTGCGCTGGAGCAGCGTCCGGACAAACGTCCCAAGATGGCCGACCTGCGTGAATCCGGCGCCATCGAGCAGGATGCCGACCTGATCCTGTTCATTTATCGTGACGAGGTCTATAACGAGGACACGCCGGACAAGGGCAAGGCTGAGATCATCATCGGCAAGCACCGCAACGGCGCGACCGGCAAGGTCGACCTGGCGTTCCAGGGGGAGTACGTGCGCTTCCGCGATTTCACCTACGATCACTACAGCCAGGATGAATGAACCCGGTCCGCCGGCCCGCTGAGCCCGCCATGGCACGCAATACCATCGCCCGCATCCATCCGGATGCCATTGCCCATAACCTGCGCCGTGTGCGCGAGAGTGCGCCCGACAGCCGCATCATGGCCGTGGTCAAGGCCGATGCCTACGGGCACCGTATCGATCTGTGCCTGCCGGCGCTGGCCGATGCCGATGTGCTGGCCGTGGCGACCATCGAGGAAGCGCGTGCCATCCGGCGGCTGGGCAACGGCTTGCCGGTATTGCTGCTCGAAGGCGTGGCCGACCCGGGCGATCTGGCTGTCGCCGCCGAGCTTGGCCTGGAGCTGACCGTGCACCATCGTCAGCAGGTCGAGGCGCTGGCCGCGTTCGGCCGCCCGGTGACTCCGAGAATCTGGCTGAAGATCGATTCGGGCATGCATCGCCTCGGGGTGGAGGCTGCCGAAGCCGCACAACTGCACCAACGCCTGCTGGAGCTGCCCGGGGTTGAGCAGGTCAACCTGATGAGCCACTTGGCCTGCGCCGAGCAGCCCGATCACCCGCTCAATGCCAGGCAACTGGCGCGCTTCGACGAGGCCGTTTTCGGACTCGATGGCGAGCACTGCCTGGCCAACTCCGCGGCTATTTTCAACTGGCCGGCCATCCACCGCGACTGGGTGCGGGCCGGCATCGTGCTTTACGGCATTTCGCCCATGGACCAGGGCTGCGGCGCCGACCTGGACCTGCGCCCGGCCATGACACTGACTTCCGAGTTGCTGGCGGTCAATCATGTGCCGAAAGGCGAGCGCATCGGCTACGGGGGGCGTTTCGTCACGCCCGAAGACATGCTCATCGGCGTGGCCGCGATCGGCTACGGCGACGGCTATCCGCGTGCCATTGCCGATGGTACGCCGGTGCTGGTCAACGGCCGGCGCTGCCGCCTGGCCGGGCGGGTGTCGATGGACATGATCACCATCGATCTTTTCGGCTGCCCGAATGCGAAGATTGGCGACCAGGTAGTGCTGTGGGGAGAGGCGCTGCCGGTGGAAGAAGCCGCGCGCTCGGCCGGCACCATTCCCTACGAGCTGGTCTGTCGCATCACCCGCCGGGTGCGTTACCGGGCACAGGCTGCGCCGGGCATGGTCAGTAAGGTAAAATAGACGGTCTTTCAACCGGTTTTAAGGCATACATGGCGGGCAAGCTCTACATCCAGACTCACGGCTGCCAGATGAACGAGTACGACTCGGAGAAGATGGCCGACGTGCTCGCCCATTCGCACGACCTGGAATTGACCGACCGGCCCGAGGAGGCCGATGTCATCCTGGTCAACACCTGCTCGATCCGCGAGAAGGCGCAGGAGAAGGTGTTCTCCCAGCTTGGCCGCTGGCGCCCGCTCAAGGAAGCCCGGCCCGATCTCGTCATCGGTGTGGCCGGTTGCGTGGCCAGCCAGGAAGGCGAGGGCATTGTCCGGCGCGCACCCTATGTGGACATGGTGTTCGGGCCGCAGACCATTCATCGCCTGCCGAAATTGCTGGACCAGGTACGCTCGGGCGGCGACTCGGCCATCGACATCAGTTTTCCCGAAATCGAGAAGTTCGATCACTTGCCCAGCCCGGGCGCGAAGGGGGCCACGGCGTTCGTCTCCATCATGGAGGGCTGCTCGAAGTACTGTTCGTTCTGCGTCGTGCCCTACACGCGCGGCGAAGAGGTCAGCCGGCCGCTCGACGATGTCGTTGCCGAAGTGGCGGAACTGGCCGGGCAGGGCGTGTGCGAGATCAACCTGCTGGGGCAGAACGTCAATGCCTACCGCGGGCCGATGCACGACGGCGGCACCGCCGACCTGGCACTGCTGATCCGTTATGTGTCCCACATCGAGGGTGTCGAGCGCATTCGCTTTACAACCTCGCACCCGGTCGAGTTCACCGACAGCCTGATCGAGGTTTTCGGTGAAGTACCGCAGCTGGCCAACTACCTGCACCTGCCGGTGCAGTCGGGGTCGGATCGCGTGTTGTCGCTGATGAAGCGGGGGCACACGATCCTCGAATACAAGCAGAAGATCCGCCGCCTGCGCAAGGTGCGGCCGGACATCGCCCTGAGTTCCGATTTCATCGTCGGCTTTCCCGGTGAGACCGAGCATGATTTCCAGCAGACCCTGGACCTGGTACGTGAACTGGAATTCGACCAGAGTTTCAGCTTCATCTACTCGGCCCGTCCGGGCACTCCGGCGGCCTCGTTTCCCGACAACGTTTCGCTCGAGGAAAAGAAGGATCGGCTCAAGCGCTTGCAGGACCAGCTCAACCGCCAGGCCAAAGGCTATGCCGAGGCGATGGTCGGTACCACCGAGCGCGTGGTGGTCGAGGGAGCGAGCAAGAAGGACAGTGGTGAACTGGCCGGTCGCACCGAGAACAACCGGGTGGTCAATTTCCCGGGACCTCCCGAACTGGTCGGTCGCATGATCGATGTGCAGATCACCGCCGCGCTGACCAACTCCCTGCGCGGTCGCCTTGCCACCTCCTCCGATACGGCCGCGGCCTGAATGACTACATCTTCCGAAACAGCGGTCACGCTGGAACTCGAGCCCATCGACAACGAACGCCTGGCCAATCTGTGCGGGCATCTCGACGACCACCTGCGCCTGATCGAGAAGCGCCTGGGCGTTTCCATTGCCGCGCGCGGCAATATCTTCAGCGTCGAGGGCGAGGCGGATGCCGCGCAGGCCACCCGGCGGGTGCTACGTCAGCTCTACCGCCAGGCCGAATCCGAGGTGCTGACCCCGGCCACGGTCAACCTGCACCTGCAGCAATCCGGCCTGGACGAGCCGGAAGCCGAGGAGGTCGAGGTCGGCAT
>SLIA01000167.1 GCA_007135935.1 Wenzhouxiangella sp. | reverse complement strand
GTATCAATGCATGCATTCCTGGATAGGATAGCAAAGTATGTTTTGTTTTCAAACCTTAGCTATAAGGCATTGCGGTCAATAGTACAGGGGTACATTAATAATATCAAAAATATGTTTCAAAATGAAGGTAAGTATGTCCATTTCAATGATGAAGAAAAAATATCACGTTTGATACTGTTCTATGGCGGAATTGGTAGTTCGGGAAGGGGTGTATCTGATGTCGTAGAATCGGTTGTAACTGCACCGGTATATAAATGGTATCGGGAGAATTTAACGGAAATCGATAACATATCAAAGATCGAGTACGCTGTCGATGATCCGGATCAATTTCTCGATTACGACTCACAACCTGCATCTGTCTTGTGCATAGATAACGACGATACATACCTGAATAAAATTGAAGGTTTGGTTGAAAGTTTTATAAAAGTACAACGTGCACATAATTTTGGCGAAACAAAAAATGTCCTTGAGAAGTATAGTAAATCTATAGATTTTATATTGCTGGATTTGAATCTGGAAACGATTGATGATAAAAAAGAAAAATACAATATTTTGAGCAGCGATGAAACTATTTCGAAGCGGTTTCCAACGGCAATGGCAATATTGAATCACGTGAGGAAAAGGTATCCGCACATCCAGGTATATATTCATTCCGGGTATATCTCAACAGAGGAAGATCCCCTTCATTATGCGTTTATAAAGTCTGGAGGTGCTGCGGGTTTTGTCCCGAAGATTCAGGATAATAATCAATCAATAATAATAGAAAAGATAAAGAATATATCAACGGATATTATCTGGACCAAACAATATAATCGATATCTAAAAAAGGGTATTCGGTTAAACTATTCTCCGTTTACAAAATTGTGGCAAAACGAAGATAAATCGGGCAAGACATTACAAATATTTTTTGAAGGTATTGAATTCGAGCGAACTCCTAATATTGAGGACCTGCAGTGGTTTACTGTCACGAATCCAGATACAAAATTCGATGATTTAGTTGGTATCGAGGAGGCACGGATGCGCCTCGAAGAGGCGATTGACTACTTACGGTCACCTGAATCATTCGTTGAATTCGGTGTTAAACCACCTCAGGGATATTTATTATATGGTCCATCCGGTACCGGGAAAACATCAATTGCAAAAGCGGTGGCAAATGCTGCCGATGCCCGGTTCATTGCTGTGGCAGGATCTATTTTCGAGCGGAAATTTCTCGGTGAAGGACCGCAGAAAGTTCGAGAGTTATTTACCGTAGCCAGGAAATATAGTCCCTCCATCATCTTTATTGACGAAATTGATAGTTTAGGTCGAAGGAGTGAAGATCAAGGGTATGGTGGAGTAAGAGCACGGAATAGTATTATCAACACATTTCTTGAATGTATGGATGGGTTTACGGCAAATGATGGAGTTGTTATTATTGGCGCTACAAATCATAAAGAGTTAATTGATCCGGCTTTACTGCGGGCTGGGCGAATGGGTAGACACTTGAAAATTGATGTTTTGCATGATCCTCAGGACAGGAAAAAATTGATAAAAAATTATTTACAAAGCGCTCCGATTAAAAACCCGAATAAAGTTGCTGTTGAATTAAGCAAATGGACAGTCGGTCTCCCCCCCGTTAAAATCATTGATATGGTAAATGAGGCATTTCTTATTGCGAGAAGGAAAAATAACAAGAATATTACAATCAAGGAATTCATTGAGGCAAGAGAATTTGTACTTCGAGGGGAGAGGATTTCAGGAAAAAGAGAAAAAGACGAGTTAAACAGAACTGCTCTCCATGAATCTGGTCATGCATTTATGCAGGTTTATTATAATAAACCTCTTTTGCAGGTAACGATAGTTGGTCGTGGAAGTGCACTCGGCTATTTAGAACCAGAAATGGAATATTCTAAAACGAAACAACAAATTGAACAAGAAATTGATGTTATACTTGGAGGGCGGTGTGCTGAAGCTCTTGATGGTGTGTTATCTGAAGGTGTTTCCAGCGACCTTGAAATGGCAACTGAGCGTGCGGTGAATATATTATTTCGATATGGGATGGATGAATCAATGGGAGTAGCGTCGATTGGAGATATGAGTATTGAGGATGTTGCTAAACATCCTCATTTATGGGATGAGGTTCAAAAAATTTTAAGAAAAAGAAATGAGATAGTAATTTCCGTATTAAAAGAAAATCAGAGTAAACTTTATAAAATTCGGGATTTGTTATTGAAAAGAAAAACCTTGTTTGAAAAAGAAGTGAGGCAAATAGTGAGAGGAGAAAATGTCTGATACTATTGCTGAACGATTACACAAAATTTGGCACGATATAAAAAATCTTGATTCGAATAAAAATCCGGATGAAGTACGAGGCAGACTCCGGAAAATGTATACCACGTACGACCCTGTAGAACAGTTCAGTATACTACTGAAGCTGGTGATTTGTGAAGCAGAGAAAACGAATATGTATAGTCGAATATTTGATAGATATAATGATAAGGAGGATGTAATTTTATTCTCGGATTATTTAACAGGGGTTATGGATATACACGGTTCCGAGAATAGATATAAAGAAGTATTTATAAGAATAAAAGAATTATACACGAATATAGACAACCTGCAGAATCATTCACTGGGAAAACGACTGGGGAAACACGATGCTGACCAGGCAGTCAAAGAATATAAAAATGAAGATAAAGAAAGAAATAATCTAAAGGATTCAGAAGAGCATCCGCAAAGACAAAAATGTATTGTGATATATTCGCCTTCTTATATTGTTGCGAAATCATTAAAGAAAACACTTGATGTATTGATTGGTAATAACTACTCGATAATAATTCCTCCGACAAATCAAAGAATCAATAATTACTTAAAGCAAGAACAACAAAACCATTTATCAGTTTCATTGATTTATATTGCTTACAAAGATTCAGCATATGAGATTATCCAGAATACGCGCGATTTCCGCAAGGTATGGGAAGGAAGCTTACTCATACTTTGTGAATCCAGAAAGAAACATAGTGAATTGATAAAATTGTGTCTGATTGGTGATGACCCTCCAAAATATAAATTTGAAAATACATCGGGACACAAATCATTGTATGGAGCAGTAAATATTGTTGAGATTATTCGACATATCGAAAATGATAACGGATTAGCTCTCGAAGTATGGTACGATATGCTTGACAGCGGAAAAGTACATAAAATAATCAATGCTTGTCAGGATATTGAAAGTAAAATCGCTAATGATAGGCCTGTTGATTTTGAAAACCTCTGTTACAGAGTTGCTCATATCAGAACAATGATGAAAGAGGTGAATTGGTCGACACTGGTTTCGCATGACCAGATGAATGATATACGAGAATTAATGAGTGACGGTCGTACATTTAATAAATGTGATGATATTTTGAATTATTTAAATAATATACAATCTATTGTAAATGGGATTGGTTATGAGTAATAAAAACCCTCTGAGAGTACTTATAGTTGAGGATGACCACAATTGGAGAGGCGCTCTTTGTGAAATGTATAAAGATATAGTGTATCCGGATGAAGTTATTCTCCATTCCGCCGCAAGCGGGCCTGAGGCAATTCGATTCCTCGAAAATGAAAAGTACGACGTTTTGTCTCTTGATATTAACCTTGGCTCTACGCATCCCAGAGAATCAAATGAAAAACCCGATATAGGGATACCGGGTGCTGATGGCAGAACCGTCCTCCGGAAAGCCGAAGAACTCTCGGGTTGTAATAGTGTCATTGTTATTACGGGAATTCATATAGACGATACGTTATCATTTTTTCTAACCGGAGAGGAAGTCAATGTAGTTAGAATGACGCTGCAGATTTATTTAAACGAAACATTCCCCGGAAATCATTTATATCTGATGAAGATGAATGTAAAAGAAAAACCTATGCGGGAGCAAATAGATATATTCAAAGAACAGATAACAAGAGAGCGTTTATATTCTATTTCAGGCAAGATAAACAAATTCATTAAAAACATCGATAATACGTGGTGTATCAGATATAATGGTGTCGAAATACATCCGAAACACGCGGTAGGTTTCGAACGTTTGCAATATTTAATTCAAAATCCATATAAATCTATTGATGGGACAACACTTGCGCGGATAGGCAGCACCGGTGTGACAGATGAGAAAATACCTTCTGCCGAAGTAGATGAAGGACAATTAATTGGGCAAGGACTGAACATTAGAGATACTAATAATGAGTTTGATACAACAATCGATTTAAAAGGAAGGGGGGAAATAAGAAAAAAGATAAAAAGATTAGAACGTGAATTAGAGGATGCAGAGGAATTTGGTAAGGATAGTTCCGAGATAGAGAAGTTGAAGGGCGAAATTGTTGATTTACAAGCTCATCTGAATCCTCAAAGAGACACAAAAGAATCCCCGGTAAGAAAGAAAATTAGAGACAGTGTTACAAAAAGCATTAATCGCACGATCGATTCACTTAAGAAGATGCACCCTGACTTAGCCGATCATTTGGATAAGAGTATTCAGCGCGGTTACTACGTATCATATAATCCGGAGAAAGAATTGGACTGGAAATTTGAGTGACATGTAATACATATGCATATCTTGTATATTTTCCATATGGTGAATATTATAAGATTTTCTCAGACCCCTCCCAGACAATAATCCGATCTGGTATCAATATCGCGCCGAAATAAATTCCTTATTACAAACCAATCCATATATTCCCTTTTTCACCAAACATACTGCTGATCATCGGTATTTAGTTGTTCCTTGGGTGACTATTTATTTGCTATAATTACATTTGTATTGTTCGGAAGGTGTGTGCGACAAATTATGTCGTTTAATTGATATGGAAAGTCGCATTAAATAACTAGAGCGGCAATAGTTATTACCTAACCCAAAATATTTGGAGGCAGTTATGTTTAACAATTTCAATAATAAACCGATCCTTAATAATTTTGGTTCGACCATAGGGCAAACCGATAGTCTCGGTCGTATCCAGAATAACCTCGGAGGAATCTCCGGTCACATTGACAACTTCGGCAGAATTCAAAATAATTTTGGTGGAACTGTTGGATTTGTTGATAATCTTGGACGAATCAATAGTCCTCTGGGGGGTACTGTTGGTAAATTAGATCGGTTCTAATATTACCAATATACAAAACACCCGGGTGTTAAACCCGGGTGTTTTTTTACTACACCTTCCAAATTAATCTCAGACCTGTAATCTATCGTACCAAAATCGTTACTGCCTCTTACACACTCATACATTTATCATGGTATTCCTCGCTTAATTAATTCAAAAATGCATTATTATGTTGGCATACAGTTTGTGTTATTATAAATAAGTTAATATGAGATAAAAGAAAAAGGCAAACGACAAATCCTGTCGTGATTATTATACGCTAAGTCGCACTATAGTGATAGAGAGTTTACTAATATTATTTTATAAGGAGATAAGATATGCGTCCGCTGCTGCTATTCATAATTATTGGTTCAATAATTATAATCTTATCCGGATGTGCAAGTATCGGGACGATGCAGGAAAAAGGCGCTTCATATTCGCGCATACCGGATGACCGTGTAAGTAATTTAAATACTGTGGTTAATTCCGGTGATTTAATAAAGTCAGACGAATTATTGGATAAAATTGAATCAAACAGGGAATATAGCAACGACCCGATTCTTCTCACAATTCGGGGAAACATAGAAATGCTTAAAGCCGAGCATTGGTATGCAGGTGTGAAATTCAGAGAGGCAATCCGACATATTAAGGATGGAAAGATATATGCATCGACTGAACGCATCGAAGAGGATTATCGACTGCCGGAACGTAGAAAAAGCAACATCCGGCCTGAATTGCGGGAAGATGCCGAAATCGTAAAAAGCTTCTATAACTACATACATGGAAGAATGAGCCATCGCGATGTATTGGAGAGATTCAGAAGCAGATCGGGATTTGTACCGTATCCGCCGATTTTTTCAAACAGCGGTACTCCCGGCTTGACCGTTGAAGTAATTAACGAACAATTAAGATCTCAAATCATTAAGCCACGCAATATTCAATATTTTAATACTTCTTCGGACTCCCTGTTTCAGGTATCCCGGATGCTGGCAAATCTTGGTATGAATTTGATGACCGTCTCGCTATTGGCGATGGATCTTGAGGGAATTGAGGAGGCAGTTGATTTGCTTCAAGATATTCAGATTAAATCGAAAGAAACACGTTTTTATATAGGTTTGGGTTTATATTTTCTGGGACGAAATAATTATACCGAATATTTTGAATTACGCCCGCGATATTTATTCAATCATTAAACCGGAGGGTTAGATAATGTTAATTTTACGAATTGTAATAGCTCAAACACTTATCGTTCTTTTTGTGGTAAGTCTTACTGCCCAGCGAGCGGTTGAGCGACCGAGTCAGATCAGCAGGGATTTGCAGGAGATAAGCCTGATACTCGATGAAGTCACAGCTGAAGAAAGAGAATTTAAAAATCGACTTGCCGAGTACAATGATGATCTGCAGGCACTACGCAACGAAATTGAGAGATTACCGCATAGAAGCAGGGAGCGTATCATTGCAGCAGAAAAATATGAACGTATTTTCAGCGAAGCCCTGAGTGCGCAGTATGAATTCCTTCATACTATAAAACAGGCACGGGACAGAACAGTAAGATTGTTAGAGAGAGTCATTGATGCAACACCGGCTGAGAGCAAAGCTGTTGAACATATCTCTGAGGCAATTGCAGATGTCGATCACACACTCTCGAATGCCCGTATGGAAATAGAACAAACCGCAGTTTTAATCCGCTATTCCAGTGCATCGCCGGAAGAACAGGATGATCTCGCCCGTGCTATGCTCGACATCGAGCAGAATAAGGTGTCGCTGTACGAAAGTCACCGGGAATTTTTAAAAGGATATCAATCTGCGGTTACTTCTATGGGCGAGAATGTTGAAGTGTACAGGACAAATCTTCGCAGAATGCTTGATGCTATAAGAAGCAGGTCGAGAATTGTCGATGTCGCAATGGAAAGGATCAGAACGGTTGCGCAGGTGCAAAGAGAGTTTGCAATCAGGCGACATGATTTTGTCGAGCTTGACAAATCATTGGCTTTGCTCCAGGATATGTTGCAGCAAGCCCATGTAGTCGATAAAGAAATGAATGAGTTCTGGACGGGTTTTTCACCCGACTTTATACTCGGTGAGGTCTCAGTTATGCCGGAATTCGATCCTGTCGAACCGATGGATTTTGAACTTGGAAGGACTTCGGGCAGCCGGAGAGATCGTATAGATCCACAGAGTGAAGCGCAGCGTATTCTCGAACGGAAATAAACTAAAAAATGAAAGGGTTTTACTATGTTTGCATTATCGTTACCCGGAGTAGTTCACGAAGGTATCTCTGCAATCGGTCCGATGTACCCGGTGTTTGTGTTCGGAATATTATTCCAATCCGCTATAACACTTTATTGGGTCTTACAGAAACTTTTTTCTATTGTAACCAATCCCATCGAGGATACAAGATTTTTGGATAAGTTACAGGGATGGAACCAAAGATTTGCCAGGATTGCGTTGCTCTGCGGTTTTGCGGGAACATATATCGGTATTGCGATGAGTATTGGGCCTCTTAGGGAAGTGGTTGTTGGGAGTCAAGGTACCGAAGCCGTGGCAAACGTGATGGCTTCGTTGGAAAATGCTTTTATGAGTACACTGGCAGGTATCCTGGTTGGTTCGTTATGGGCCGGAGAATTAAATGATTTTCTGCTTGCATCCCTGAAACCTGAATCCCCTGAAGAGGAAACGGAAACATCAGTTAGAAATATAAATCGCAGCAATCAACAGAGGCCAATAGCCAGGAATGTGTCATCACAAAGTAATAATGGTAATGGAACATCAACCTCACAGGCACACGTGCAGCGTAATAACGAAAATAAATCGTTAGCTGAAGCGGAAATTAATAACAATGATCGCCAATGAAATGAGGTCCGATTATGAGAAAAATAAATGAAAAAGGTTCTAATCTTGAAATCGGTGCCGACATAATGGCGGTGACATTATTCATATTCATCATCATGACTATTGTGATGGAGCCGATAGAAGACAGAGTAGAAGATGTTGAAGGCCAATCTGAGGTGAAATCACTGCAGGATATGGATTTGGCGGAATCGGAAAGCGGAACAGCCGAGATGAATGACGAGGATAAAATAGAGTTATTTATATACGGAGACCGATTTGAAATAAGAAGAGATGGTGGTACAATGAGGTTGCCAGATTTTCCTGAATTTGAAAGTTATGTGAGTAATCTGCATTCAACAGAAAATGTACGCTTTACTATTTATGCACAGCGGGATATTTCGTTTCAAAATGTGGTGAATGCAATCGATGTTATAAAAAATAATAATCCACAGGCAGTTGTAAACATTGGTGTGACAACAAAATAACAGGAGGATATCATGAGCGGTCTTTTTAAATTAGCATTCGGACTTGTCGTTCTGGGTGTTCTTGTATGGTGGTTTATGTCGGAAAACCAGGCAGAAAGGAGTGACATTTTTGATTTTGAAATGTCTGAAGCAGAAAAAAAAGAGGGAAAGGTTGACCAAAATGCTACAACGGATACCGGTATAACAGAACAAAAAAACAATGCATCATCGGAGGTTTTTAGCCGCGATGAAACACGATCTGGGAACCAGGTACCCGAAGGGCTAAATAACGAATCTGATGGAATTCCTCTCCCACCGGCACAAAACGATAGTGAGTTTAATGATTTATCACCGTCGGAATTTGTCGAACAGCGGGAGAAGGAATTACAGGAAACAATTTCAAATTACGAGAGAATACTTAAAAACCGGAGACGAGAATGAATCGTAATCGATTAATAAGCGATAAAATTATTTTCGTAGTCTCGATAGCTTGTATTCTGACGTTGGTTTTTCTCTGGGGATCCTGTTCACAAATGAAGCATAATCCGTTAGCAGATTATATTCCGTCGCTCAAAGATTGGTTGGAAAATAAACCTGATGAATTTCCGGAGCCGGAATCTGAGAACCCGGAGGAAAGGAATGTCACCTTCTCATTTGTCGGACCAGCTTCGAATGAAGGGAAATCACGGGAAGACGCTGTTGAACAGGAAATTGAGGCGGGTGATAATCCGGAACGGGAAGGCGCCGTACCGGAATTTACAATCGAACTCGGCGGCAACCGTATCGAAGATATTGCGCGCCACTACGGGTTTTTGCTTGTTGCCGTGAGCGGAAATGAGATTCTCGGAAAAGTTGAGCCGGATAAGCTGACACCGCTGAGCGAGAAAGAATTGGAAAAGTATTCGTTGAGAGCAAGAGATGCATCAAATATAGAAGACTACCGCTCAATGGTACAAACGATCAGCAGGGCAACGGGAATATCTGCAAATAATATCAGATTATTATATCTGGTGCCGAATTCAGTCGAGTCGTACTTTATCGACGTTCAGAGGCAAGCCATTAAAGAGTATGGATTAGATTCTCAAACGGTCCGCCTCATGGTCGGCCGCTATTTACGGGATTACCGGGTTGCGGTTCAGGAAGTAATTATGGAAGATGGTAGAAGATTAACTTTGTAATATTTATAGCAATGAATACTCAACCGATAAATATCGATACACTGGCACATATTGTCTATGCCCTGATATGCGGTTTCGTGGTAGGTATTATTTTGTTGTTGGTGATTGCATATCATACGATGGGAGATCCGGTCTTGTTACCGGATGAGGGATCTGTCGATAATAGTGATAAGCCCGGGTTTATATCGATCGATGAAATGTCGCCGGAATTCCTCACCGTGCTTATAGTTGCAGCCGATCCGGGATACAATTCATATCGTGGTATTTCTCCGTTTTATATACTACGGACAGAGAGCAATCTTATGTTCGGCACCAGGCCGCAGTCTGTTTCAATTACCGAGCGGATAGTGGAAAAGCAATTTCTCCAAAATAAACAGGGACTCAGAAGAAAAATATATAAATGGGCTGCAGCCTACCGGGTTGAAAGAAACTACAATGAAGCCGATGTTGTGAGCGCGTATGCAAATATGCTCAATGTATTCGGTGAGTATTCTTTAACCGAAGCCGCCGGACTGCTTTACTCCAAAACCCTAAATGAATTAGACTATCTGGAGAGCACGGTCCTGCTTTCCTTAAACAAAGAAATGGATAGAATTGATATTAAAAATCTCTATCAGAAAGTAAACTACATTTTAAATGTACTTCATGAAAATAATTTTATTACCGGTACAGAATATGAGCACTACCGGTCAAAAAAGGGTCGATTAATTGATCACGTTGAATATGTAATATCGTTTCTAAGTAGTGATAGATCACAAACGCAAACGCGCGGAATGAGATATGGTGCATTACGGTATCGCGATGAGATATTTGCCGCCGCCGACCGGTGGGGGGTGGACAGAAATTTAATGCTTGCCGTAGTGCAAGCTGAGAGCGCCGGTAATCCGCAGGCAATATCGCATAAAGGCGCTCGTGGCTTGGGGCAGGTAATGCTCACTACCGCCCGTTCCCTGCGTCCGGATCAGACTATTCTCCGTATGGACCTGTACGATGTGCATACGAATCTCGATATATCGGCGGAGTATCTGAGTATTATTCAAAAACGTGTTTCTGACAATTTTCCTGATGCTGGTCTGGAAACAAGAACAAAACTAATCGCTGCGTCATACAATGCCGGCTGGTCGAGAGTGTTGCGGGCGAAAGATGTTCCCCGTATTCGTGAAACACAGATATATGTTCAGCGGGTGTGGGATCTGTATAATATATTTCGATGGAATGACAGATCGACCTGGTATGCCAATGCAGGTAATTAAATTTTTGGCACTGAAAAAGTCATCGTTCAATCAATAGTCACCGGGACTGTTAATGACACATGAGAATGCAAGCGCGGGGAACTCCCCTCTACGCAAGAGGGGGTGTGCCGGCTTTGTGTGCTTGGCGGGGGTGTGTTTTTGATAAGCAACGAAATCGTGTCATTAGCCACGGCGTCTATTGAAAAATATAAATTATCAATGAAAGCTCAACTAAGGTGAATTTCTATGGATACTGACAAAAACAATCTTGAATCGCTGAATATATTTTCAGAAGAACAACTAATAGCATTAAAAGAGCACGGCATTACAACAGTCGAAGATTTTTGCGGGATCGCTTCGATGGAGAGCGGTAAGTCGGGACTTATGGAGCTTCTGAGAATTGACGGGGAAAAGTTCAATGGCATCATTTCAGAATTACTCAATCAGTTACCAAACGAATTAAAAGAAAACATATTAAATCACTTTCCGAAAATACGAAAGATGGGTTTAAAGGACCGGGGTGAACAATGAGTAGTCAAGATAACAATAAAATAACGACGCTTCCGGCTCAGGTACGGGAAAGATTAAAAGGATTAGGCATAGCCACGGACGATGAACTCAGAGCGTTATATGAAGTCGCAAGTGCCCGGCAATTATCGGATTTAGGATTAACGGATGTAACAAAACAATCAATTGGTTTATCCGATGTACCGTCGCGTATTAGTTTCGCGAGACCTTTGGGTCTCCGGCAGCCGTCCCGTCCGGCATCTGTCAACATGCGAAATAATATTCATGCTGCAAATATTCGCCGGATTATCGCCGGCAAAGAGCGGCTGCCATCTCAGTTCAGTTTAATAGGGCGGTTTGGACCGGTTCGGGATCAGCTCGATATAGGCGCATGCGCCGGGTTTGCAACAGTGGGCGCAGTAGAGTCTGCGCTTAACTTTACCCGTGAATTATCCGATTTGTTTGCCTACTGGGGAGCGAAGCAGATTGACGGCGATGTATCGGAAGGGACGACGCTGGAAGCTGCCTTCCGGGCAGCACAGGCATTCGGTATATGTTCGGCAGGCAAATGGGAATATAATCCGTCTGAATTTTCTTCCGGTCCGCCGTCTGAGGCGATGGAAGATGCGGGATTGTACAGGGTTGAACGGTTCTTGCAAGTAGACAGAAATGAGCTGCTTCATTATCTGAAAATGCTCATATGCGGACGATACTTTGCGAATCCCCGTGCAGTTGCAGTCGGCGTGCCGGTTTTTCTGGAGTCTTGGTCGTCATTTATTACCGAGCAGTACGGTAAAGTAATAGATCCGTTGCCTGGAGCGACATTTCTCGGTGGGCACGGTATAATTCTTGTTGGTTACCGTGACGACGTGGATGCGCCCGAAGGCGGGTATTTTGAATTCAGAAATTCCTGGGGACCCGGGTGGGCGCCCAGAGCACGGGACACACCGGCAGGATACGGCATCATTAGCTACAACTATATATTAAATCATGTATGGGAGACAATGGCGGTGGTTGCGATGAAAGAAATTGAAAAACCAAAACCAGTATCGCTTTTTATACACGGTGAACAAAACGGTAACGGACGGCAGCAGGACCAAAGTAAAGCAAAAGAAGAGAACCATACCATAATAATCGGCAGGACGGGGAGCGGGAAAACATCATCCTGCAAATCTATCATTGCTCAAAACAGACCGGAAATGGATTTTTTCATAATTGATTTTCACGATGATTATACCGATGAATTGTTTTTAAACATGACCGATGCGGCGGTATGGGATGTTCTCGAAGATGGTATTCCGTTTAATATATTCCAGCCGCCGTACGACAGCGAAAAAGGTAACACCATCCCCATACCTCTCCATATTCAATCCATACGAAACAGCATAAAAATCTGCTTTCCTTCCATGGGGAGCAGGCAGCTCAGCTTGATTTCCGAGGCGCTCGGATTGATGTACGGGAGCGTCGGGGGCAACGTGAAAAAAATTGTGCAGACTATTGCTTTTAGTGATCTAAAATATTATCTATTATTAATTGCGGAGGGAAACATGGGGAAGCTTCGTATTGCCGAGAGCATTATCGATAATCTTCGCCCCATCTTTGATTTGCGGCTGTTGGATGTCAACCGGACTGTAACAGCCCCATCGCTGTTATCAGACCAGGGTACAATTATATTTCGTTGTAAGCTGCCGGATCAATCCGATGAGATAAAAAAGCTAATAGCCGTTTTTCTCGTATCGGGATTATTTTCCCAATTGAAATTTTCCGGGAGAGGCAGCCGGAAGCAGAAAATTTTCATTCAGGACGAATTTCACCTTGTGAAAGAACATCCGATTTGGGAGCGTATAATTCGCGAGGGGCGAAAATTTAATGTCGGGTTGTGGGCGATCTCCCAGCAGGTAGAGGATGTAGAGCACCTCGTGCCGAATGTGAAACATCTATTGGTGTTCCAGGCATTTGGTGGTACACAGAAGAAAAGGATAGTACAACAGATTTTACAGTCTAACTCAAGAAAAGAGGATTTAAGTCAAGAAATCGAGTTACTAAAACAATTTGAAGCGATATATATGAATAGCGGGGGAGAGTATGAGAAGATTCGAATTGCGCCATATTTTCAGTTAGGTGAGGGCAAAATTGCTGATAATCAAACTGTGATTAGGAAAGGGGCGTAGCGGGATTTTTTTCGAAAATTTTCAGCAGAAGGGGTGAGATTTAACGATTATATATGAAAAGGATATCGTTAGATCATCTAATTATATATGTAGGAAATAATGAGCATGTAGATCAAGTAATTGAGGGGTTATATCAAGCTCAGCAGAATAGTTCAGGCGCTGAGTCCGAATTATATAAAACAATGATTAAATTTTTTCAGACAAATGATGATAAATACATTAAGCGAGCCAAAAGTTATATAGATCACTCGGATCATCTGAACAAGCTTGTGTCGATGGAGTATAATCTTTAATTTCAGATTATATGAAGGGTTGGAATTGATTCAAATTTGATTTGTGGGACTAGATTAGAGTTGTAACCAGCTGAACACATCGATTTATTAATGTTTACATGGGTACTATCTTTTTGATTGTGCCATTAGTGAAATTCGGCAATTTATATGCCGATAAAACGAATAAATCAATTAATTATGAATGGAGTATAATATGGACAAAAAACCTCTTTTATCGCCTCCAAAGATGTTAAAAAAAACATGTTTTGGTGGAGGTGGTTCAAAAGCATAGAATCAGTAACTGTGAAACCGATGCTACATTTTGTAGCATCGGTTTTTATTTATTATATATATTGAAGAGAGAAAGGAATAATTATGAAATTTGGCATAATAGAGCAACCTTATGGTGCATTTATCTATTCCAGAGTATTAAAGACATACGACGTAATTGATTCGACCGCTTCTTTATTGCTTAAATATTATCTTGAAGAACCAGACCAAGAAATTATAGTTAATAAACTTTTAGAAGAATATGATGGTGATCCAAATACTTTTAAGAATTATCTCGATAAATTAATTAGTTTCATGCAAACTATAGGTTATCATAAAGTTATTCAACCGGGTGTGAATAAATACGATTCATATCTAATTAACTCAGAGAAAAATAAACTTAAAATAGTAAGAGCAGATATTTCACTCATTGATGATTGTAATCTAAATTGTAAATATTGCTATGCTTTTGAGAGTTCGCCCTCCAAGTCTTTTATTAGTGGAGATGATTGGATAAACTTGTTAGATAAATTGTATTTAGAAGGATTAAGGGTTGTAATAATTTCTGGTGGAGAACCTATGTTACATCCGGATTTTAAAAATTTAATTGAATATGCAGCAAGAAAGTTTATTGTAGAACTTAATACTAATGGAACACTTATAAATAGGGAGACTGCAGAATGGCTTGCTGCTCAAAATCTCCAATCTGTTTTAATATCTCTAGATAGTATAATCTCTACTCATCATGACGAAATGCGAGGATATGGAACAAAGGTTAAAGCAATTAATGCAATTAATTTTCTAAGAGAAAGTGGGGTACCAGTACGTATCTCGACAACGTTATTGAACGATAATGTTGATGAGATTACTCCGTTACAAAAGTTCGCTGATAAGGTAGGTGCCGAGTTATTTTATACCAATGCTCGAAGAACTGGGCGGGCGAAATTTCTCTCTCTAGAAAATTGGTCTCAGAAAGTATTAAGTGCACGAAAGAATGATTTAGATGAGGAACTTGAAGGTATGGATTGTATATGCCAAAGCATCTTAGGATATTGGGCAATGAATTCCAGGGGAGATCTGAAACCATGTAATATGAACGATTCATTTTTTAGTGGGATTGATAAAAAATTATTGATTAATAAAAATTCACAAATGGTAGAGAATGCAAGATCGCTTATTAACGATTTCTCCAATAAATTATCAGAACAATCAATTAGTGAAATAAAAGTAATAAGAAACACAAAATATGATGGATATTATTGCCCTTATGAATTTGTCTATGGAAATAAAGAGGAAGATAATCTTTGAATTCAAATTATTCAAGGGCAAATTTAAAGCTATTTGATCGTTTTTCCTCTGATTATGATGAGAGTTTTAAGCTCAATCCATTGGGTGTGTTATCTCGCTCTAGGCTATTACGATATGCCAAAAAACAAATTGGAAATAACCCCAAGAGGATATTGGATATTGGATGTGGAACAGGAGAGGACGCACTGGAATTGCTTCGATTAGGACACATGGTTGATTGTCTTGACTTCTCTGTGGGCATGATGTCCATTACAAAGCAAAAGATTATCAAAGCTGGATTTCAGCGAGTAAATTTTATTGTATCAGATCTCAACTCGATGAATTATGTGCCAGATAATAAATATGATTGTATATATTCAAACGGTGTTATAAATTTTTTGGATGATATTGATAAGTTACCGGCTTATTTTTGTAAGATTCTCAAACCAGGAGGCTTGGTATTTTTGACTTGTCTTAATAAGTTGTGTGTCAGAGAGATGATGTATTACCTTGTTCGTTTAAAACCCCTTAAAATGTTGCGCAGATTTCAAAATAAAGGAATTTCATATCAAAAAGGATACAACGATATTGACTGTAAGCTTCGTTATTATGATGTGAGTGATTTTGTTCAGACTATAGAAAGTAAATTTGAAATTATTGATATTCAACCGATATGTGTGTTGTTACCACTATCTTATCAGCGTTATTATTCATTATTAACGAAATACTATATAATTACTGATAGGGTTGAATTATCAAAATATCTACCATCTATATTTCGATATTTTGGGGAATCTTTCATTATTTATATGAAGATGAAGTGATCATTATCATTTATACATGATGTTATAGATTATTTATTTTGTAATCTATGATTTACATAGCACAAAATGAGATAGCATTTTTAGTGAAAATAATAAAGTGTGTAATTCATATGAATGTCGAGAGCTAGATGAAAACGGCAAGTCCGATGCCCGTTGTCCCATTTAAAAAGGGTACCAATTGCAAAGCCGGCTGTGAGACGGTGTCAATTCAGCGATTTCTCCGGCGGGAGCGATCGGACACTGTGCCCGGCATCTGCTAATACCGTTAAGGATGCCTTTGGGCGGGCCGCATTACGGCCCTCTGTATTTGCTACTGAATCGTCGCATTATTTATGGAGTCAGGTCTGTCAGGCAGCCATTTGCCCCGTGTTCGACTCAACATTGTAACAGGGAGCAAAAAAGCCGCTTTCCAGACTTAAACCCACCGACGGGAATCGGTAATGAATTCTTGCTCGGTCCTGGTTATAGTAGGAGCCGGAACGAGTGCTTATAAAGTTTATGCGGATTTCGGGTTTTTGAATTTTGGAAAATTTTTATATTCTTTGGTAAATCATTGATTTATCTGTTATCAATGAAGAGGTGATTATGAATTGGAAATATAGATTAATCCATGAATGGCCCGAAGGTGAAAGGACGATATGGGCAGAGCTATTTTTACTACCTGATGATCCTAACTATGAAGGCGAAGCATTATGGGTAACCATTGATTGTGTCGGAGAAAATCACGGTGAGGATGAAAGAGATATTCGGTGGTATAAAAAAGCACAAGAGAAACTCGGTAATCTATCATACAAAATAATCACCGAAGAAGATAATATGGGGGATACAAATATGATTATTGCAGCTTCTGATTTTTCCAAGGACGAATTCCTGCAATGGGTGAAGACGTGGATTAGGTCGCAAGGTCTTCCTGTTGATGAACTTATTCCTGCCTCGCTCGACCATTTTACTGGAAGAAACCAGCACGCCGATTTTATCAAAAATATTACGGATAAATATAAAGAAGATTCGCGTAGCTCTGATGATTAACTTGAAAATAATCTGAACATATTATTTTTATTCTCATAAGTCAAATCATTAGTGAACATACCATTTCCGTTACCCAACCTTACATAAGCTTACCTCTCATTGGTAGTTATGGCTTCAAAACCAACCGAAATCGAGAATTGTATTTGGCACATCTTTTGTAGTTATAATACATTAGAATGTTTGATAAAAAATGTCTTGCGACAAACGATGTCGTCACACAGACACAAAGAATCGCACTATATATACGAAGGGCAATAATCATCAACCATAAACCACTAAACAAAGGAGTCAGCAATGTTTAACAACTTCGATAACAAGCCGATCATAAACAATTTCGGTTCCCCGGTCGGTCGTATTGACAACTTTGGCCGCATCCAGGATAATTTCGGCAGTGTAGTTGGTCGAGTTGACAACTTCGGTACTATCCGTGACAATCTTGGAAGCACCATCGGTTCCGTTGACCGATTCCAGAATGTCGTTACTCCTCTCGGGAGCCGTATCGGCAGAATCGACCGGTTCTAATAATCGGTTAAATTCACACCCGGGGCGATTGTCCCGGGTGTTTTAATTAAAGGTCGGTAGTAACCATGTGTAATCGCAGTACACAAAGGAGTCAGCAATGTTTAGCAATTTTTGTAATAATCCGATGATAAACAATTTTGGTTCACCTGTTGGTCAAATTGACAATTTTAGCTGCGTTCATGATAATATTGACAATGTTGTCGGCTATGTAGATAACTCTGAAATTACCCATACAAACCCTGGAGGCACTTTCGGTACAGGGGCTAATCTGAGACGTGGAAATTATTGCACAAAATGTGGAGTCACGGCGACTGTATTGTCTTTTTCCATCGGTGTATTTGTTTGTAGCTGGTGTGAAGAGGGAGTAAACAGAAAACTCAATCCCGGAAGCACCATCGGTTCTGTTGGCCGCTTCCAGAATGTCCTTACTCCTCTCGGGAGCCGTATCGGCAGAATCGACCGGTTCTAATTGTTTTTCTGTATCACACCCGGACGATAAACCCGGGTGTGGGTTATTTAATGAATCCTTCTTTTAATATCTTCACATTGACATTATTAATCGCACTATATATGGTGGATCTCAGTAATCAAACAGCAAGAAAAATTTTATCAACCGGGTTGAATCCGGTTGGAAGGAGTATGACTCATACCGGCTGCTGTAATGAGCGGTCGGACGAAAGGATAGTCCATCGTTGTTCTTTAACAGAAAAAATGAGACAGAGTAGCACAGGATGTGCTCGATTCCGCTTGAAAACAACTGTGTCACCGGAAGTTTCACCGGATGTGAAGCATTATGACGTTACCCCGTTTTTAATCGACACATTGAAAGCGGGGAGCCGGCTGTCCCCGTCGCTCCATGTAAAGAGGGTACTAATTGCACAGCCGGCTGTGAGACGGTGTCAATTCAGCGATTTCTCTGACGGGAGCGATTGGACACTGTGCCCGGCATCTGCTAATACCGTTAAGGATGCCTTTGGGCGGGCCGCATTACGGCCCTCTTTATTTGCTACTGAATCGTCGCATTATTTATGGATTCAGGTCTGTCAGGCAGCCATTTGCCCCATGTTCGGCTCAACATTGTAACAGGGAGCTAAAAAGCCGCTTTCCGGACTTGAACCCACCGACGGGAAGCGGTAATGAGCTCTTGCACTGTCTTGGTAAAAGTAAGAACCGGATCGGATACTCATTATTTCGATCCGGTTTTTATTTATGAGATAATTTTCATATACTTTAGACACGAAATGTAATAATACTATCCAACCCCAATTCCGGCACGGCGAACGATTGAATCGTTAAAATGTATTCAATGCCGTTTATTTTGATCACGAAGTTCTGTGATCCGGGTTGGTGGTTGGTCAGAGTAAATTGAATTTGTTAATATAATTTAGTGTGATTTGGTGTTTTCCGTGCTTTGGTGGTGAAAATATTTAAATGCGGCTTTTTTAAAAAATCGCACAAAAAGAATGGCAGTTCCGGCTTCGATGAAAGACATACAACTTTGGTATGCATTAAAGGGTACCGATGAGGATATTATATCCAATCTTGATCAGTTATATGCCCTTGCGGAACTTCCTTTTAAAGAACGGCTTCCATTTCTCGCCCGCCTGCTTCCATTGACCCGTCACGAAAACACACAAATTCGAAAAGCGGCATTTTGTGCTTTAGGAGGAGCCGCCGGATATACAGGATTACAGGTATTGTTATCAGGGTGCTCCGATAATGATCCGGATATCAGAAAGCAGGCATTACTGAGTTTTCATCAATCATGTTACCGTGATCCAAACCAGTGGGTGCTTGCATTATTCCATCCTGATGCGGATATCCGGCAAATGGCATTGGATAAGAATCTCCCGGATGATTATAGTGAAGTCCTGTCTCTTGCACTCGTGCTTCTTACGGCAGACCATGATTTAAATACCCTTGTCGAAAGTAAGATAAAAGATCACAAAATTGCATGGAAAAATATACCGGTGTTGTTACGTCTATATAATGATGGTCACATTTCCGCAGAAACCGCCGGAGCCCTGATTGTTGGTATGAAGTGGGATACCGATCTTAACTCTTTTTTCAAAAATCTCGGTCTTACTTCCATAGTGACTGCGGATCCTGTCTCCTCATCGAATGGAGAACCCGACCCTCTTGTTACTCTTTTGCGGATATTCTGGAAAAATCACGATGATGGCGCCGACGGGAATATGGATGAAGTGACCGGATTGGTTAAACTTTTCTGGAATAAATTATTCCGCTTTTCATTTACATCATCTGCAGAGCAGCTCAAAATTTTCTTTTCAAATGCACTGCATACCGCAGCCGGGCTTGAAAAGAAATGGATCCAGCCGGCAGTTGATGTGCTGGTAATGATTGATATACATACCCTGACCGACGAGGAGATCCCCTTTGACTTACGGTGTTCATCGGGTAAAGCTATCACTGAACACTTTGTCAACGCAGAGATGTATGATATAAAGACGATAGACAAGTTGCTCAATCATAAGATTTGTCTGGATGATCACGGTAAACCTAATCTGCCGGTTATTACAGGTATCCTGTTGCGACTCAAACCAGAAAAAGGAAAAAAAAACAAAACACCCGATCCATACCGGGTATTGGTGAATAAATTTGGTATTGACCCGGTTGTGGATGCGATTGTTGATAGACCGGAAGAATCCGCAAGCTTATTTACCCTGTCTCATGACCGCAACAGTGAAGTAAAAACACAGATATTGCTCCGGCTGAAAGATAAATCCGTGGAGATCGGTGCAATTCTTTACTGTGCCATTATTGCCGGAACACCAACTTCCCGGTTGGATTTTTTAGAGGATACAGACACTAATATACTCATTGATATATGTCAGGCATTATTGAAGTATGAAGGCGAAACAAAGTTCATTTTTTCAAAACGAAAGCTGGAAAAAGCGGCTGAGATTATTGCAAATAAATTGGAAGCAGAACAATATATTCCGATTGTTAAAATCTGGCACTCCAGCCATCGGGAAGAGCAGAGTTATTTTGGAGAAGTACTGCTCACTAATTTTTCGATTAAACTGGAAACAAATGATTTTCTTGAAAAGGTACGATTAGCAGATTATGAAGATTTATTGAAATTGCTTACATTGATCGATTTTTGCCCGGCATTTCCCCTTGGTAAAGAGCGTGCATTAGCGGAGGAGTTCAGGACTCATCCGAATGCAGATGTGGTGAAATGGTGTGCGGACAGAATCTCTCAAGTCGACAACATTGACATCGATATTAAGGATGACACAGAGTTTGAGTCGCAAGACATACTCGCAGAACACGAAGCAGAAATAATATTTTCGGCGGATATTCATGAACTCGAAGATATTCTTGTTCACTCATTAACCCAACAACGGAAAGGTATTTGCGATGCATTGCTCGAACGTCCGGCTGACGGTGAACAGTCCGTTGTTGCCTGTGCGGCTGCCTTAAAAAGTCTGGATCCGCTTGACCAAATCGACGCGGTCTTTTATCGCTATGGAAACGATACTCCTTCTTTTTTAAATGAGCTGGACCGCCTGATGATAAAAAACATGCGTCTTCCTCAGTCCTTATTCGGTAACTGTTTTCTCTATCTGTGGGAAGATCATTGCTTCACCGCGGCTGAACAAATTGAGAGATTACCGGGCGCCTTTATCAAATTTATTGAGATTGGAAATAATATCCAATCTTCTCCGATCAGTGATGCAATGTGGCTTGCACTGAAACGGCTCGTGGGAATGTGGCGGTACCGGGACAGATCGAAGCTGATATCAATATTCACACCGGAATTGGCTGAGAAGATAGTAGATCAGCTTACAAACGACAATGAGTCCGCATCAATAATATTGATGAAAATATTTGAATTCAATTTGTGCGAAGATATTTTCTCAAATCTTGAAGAACGTGTGAGGCAGGAAATTCATTATTACACGCCGGAGATTCGAAGAGTTTTAGCCCCCTGGATTGACTGCTCCGGGGTAACGGGAAAACATCTCCGGCTGACAGTTGAAAAGAAACCGCTTGAAAAAGAGATTGTTGAAAAAATTAACTCAAGCAGGGATACAGAATATCTGATAAACTGTTGTATGCATTCTAACGGTAACGTGGTCAATGAAGCGGTTTTGCGCATTATTGAACTGGTAGAGCCGCTTCAGGAACTGGCGCAATTAATGGTCAGCGATCCGGTGCCGAACAGCATTGATATTTTAACCGATGCCATACCTTTGTGGCCTGAAAATGACGCTCTTGCATTTCTGGAAGATGCTATCAAGCACACATCAACTCCACTTGTTTCCCGCTATAAAATTACATTAGGATTGATTGAGCGTGGATATACGCATTATGATAATCTGATATTTGAAATTCTGAATACCGAAACGGATACTTTCTGGTTTTCAAGGAAAGATTGGCAGCGCTTAGTTGATCTCGGTATCGATGAGTGTACGTTGGCTGAAACCTGTGTCGTATCGCCTCATCCTGTGCTGTATGAGAAAGCTGTAGATATTATACTATCTGCTGAGTTTTCATCAAATCGACGGATACAACTGCTGCGGTCGTTTCTATACATTGGTCGTCATCGCTCGCATTGGTGCCGGAGTAAAGTATCGCTTGCACTTGCAAAACTGAAGTGTCCGGATGGCTTACCGATCATCCTAAAATCAGTACTGGAAGAAAACGTATCGGTTGAATATTTAGAAATAATATTCACCGAAAATCCCGAACTGTTTGTTGATACATTAGAATCTATAATGATTGGCGGTACTGAACATATAGAAGACGTAAAAAAAATACTGAAAATTCTGGATATCCCTCTACCTTGTGATAAATCTCCGATTATAAGGGGCATTATCAAACATAATCGTAACTCTACAATGCGGCAGGAAGCAACTAATCGCATTATCAAAGATACCCGTCACAACAGGATAGCCCGGCAGTTAGCAGGTATATGCAAGGAAGGTATGCAAATCGCTTTCAACCAGACGGATAGACTATTTCAAATAAAAATGTTGGAAACAGGCGAAATCGGTTATACAAGGTTGGACGAAGCTGTTATCTACGCCACCCCTATTCCGGTTATTACCGGTGTGCCCGAAGGGGGCAGGATCGTTCGAGGTGTTATTCTTCACGAAATCGGACATCATATTTACCATGCCGACGAAACAAGCCGCGATGTTTCGAAAGAAGCTCATCAAGAGGGTCTAGCAGAGCTCTTAAATGTAGTACAGGATGAACACCTCGAGCGGAATATGCGCGCCAAAAACAAAATATGGGGTGATGATTTTAAAAAACTTGCGGCTTATGCGTTTCAGCATTCCGATCGCGAGGCAAACGCTTACACTCTTTTAAGAGCACTGGATGTCGATGCTTTTTTTGTATTATCTAATGCATCCGTTACGGTGGGTGTTAAAAAAGGGTGCCTCGCTTTTAATTCAGGAATTATCTGGCAGAAACTGGAGCAGGGGAAAAATAGCTTCTCCCGCTTTATGCGGGCACTTCGTATGGGGCTGGGAAACCGTCACAATGATACGAAGGTCGAAGCCGGTTTAAAATTGTTCTCGCGTGGATTTAGAAACTCATCGCCGGAAAGACTATTACAAATCGCACGGGATTTAAAAAAGATATTCGGTATACAGACTGCTATAATACGGGATATTATCTGGGACGGTATTACTGTAGATCCTGAAACCCTCCTTATCGGAAGCGAGGGAATTACACAGGAAGATATAGATAAAGCGCTTGAAGAAATTTCGGATATTGAAATTACAGGGAAATCCGGAATGACATTCAATAAAAGTGATGATGAGCATTTTGAAAAGATTACCCGGATTATCCACATTCCTTTTGATCGCGCATCGCATCAGGAGTATGCGGGGAGAACTATGATCCATTCCCGGCAGATGCGTTCTTTTTTTGAGAGGATTGGTGTGAGATATGTACAACAGCGTATGCGGGTATCCGGTCGGCGGCTGGATCGCTCCCGTCTTCAAAAACTTGCTATGTACGGTGAACCGCGACTTATGATTGCACGGACTTTAAAACCGGTTACCGACCTGTTTTTGAGTATTATAATTGATTGTTCGAGCTCCATGGGATTTGATAACAATATTGAAAAAGCCAAACAGTTCGGAACAATGTTAGCCGAATCTACCGTCGGAGTCGATGGTGTTGATGTCCGTATTTTCGGATTCACCGATGATGTTATATACGATGCCGGCACCGCCGCCCGCTGCTCTGTTTCGGGGATGTATGCAGGAGGCGGCAATAACGATGCCGCAGCATTATGGCACGCTGCTCAAATTGCTGTAACCAGCCGCCGCGCGGTGAAACTACTTGTAATGATAAGCGACGGTGCACCAACTGAGTGCAGCACCACTGCGTTGCGGCTGCTGGTGCGTCGGTTGAACCGGCAGCAGATATGCTGTGCTCAGATAGCTTTACGGGAATTGGATCCTGAAGATGTGTGTTTCCCGTGGTACATTGAGTTAACAGAAGACGATCTTACCGCGTCCGTACGTTTATTTGGAGGTATAATGATAAAATTAATCAAGCAAGCAATAGGCGGCTGAACATAGAATGAGAACAGTCAGTTTTTTAAATAAAGTTATTTAAAATAATCATGTATTTTTAGAAGGAGTACAAACCGATGCCGGCGAAATTGAAAATCGAAGATATTGCCATAGGTCAGTTGATGGAAACAACATTCTGGGTTAATCCCGTTAAGGAATCAAAATTTCCGTTTCGTGCTACACATTTAAATGGAAAAAAAGCCCCGAAAGTCATTCTCAGCGATGACCCGGCTATCAGACCGGGAATTCCCTGTCTTGTAAAAATCGAGGCAATTAAGAAAGCAGATCGCGATGACAGGGGACAGATCGAGGTTAGTTTACATCGACTTCTTGATTTCAATATTAAAGGTGTATACATGGACCCGGTCGTCAGTCTAAAACTGCAAATTCTGCTGGAAAGCGGATTGAATATCCTGCTTGATGGACCGCAGGGATGCGGTAAAACCGTTCTTGCAAGAAGCATCGCCGACTCTCTGGGTATGGAGTTTATTTTTTTCAACTGCAGTGCTGTTATCGAAGCTACAGATTTTCTTGCTACCCTTCAGGTTGTATCAGAGGATGGACAGACAGTCACCCGATTTATTAAAACCGATGTTCTTACCGCACTTGAAGAGGCAAGTGAACATCCGCGCAGGAAATATCTAATCTTTTTTGACGAATTCAATCGCTGTCCTGAAAGTGCACGGAATGCACTTATGCCGGTGCTGGATCATAGCCGGCGTATTTTAAATCCCGTCAATAACAGTTTTATGAAGATCGAGGACAATATCCAGTTCATAGCAGCAGTGAACCGTGGTAATGAGTTCTCCGGAACCTTTGGTATTGATGCGGCTCAACTGGATCGGTTTGCTCCTTTGCAAATGGGGTATCCTCCGTTTGAAGCGGAGGTGGGCTTGATGATGGAACGGCACCCGGAAATTAGTAAAGCGCGGATAAGCCAGGTGGTAAAAATTGCCAACCGTGTTCGCAGCAGCCGGGAGCTTAATAAAGGACTTTCTGTACGCGCTACGGATGAAACCTGTATATATTTAAAACACCCTTTGCTGGAAACCAATGCCAATAAAATGTTGCCCGAAATTTTAAAGTCTGCCTTCTGCGGTCGTTTCCCCGGACGATGGGACGATCCGCATTCAGAAGCCGGTTTAGTCTGGAGCATTATTAAAGGAGAAGTTGATAAATCGGTTGAATAATTCCGTTATATGATTCAAAACCGATAATATATGATTGAGCTGAAATTACATATATAGCGCGAACTTATTTTTCACCCGCCTGAATAATAGAGGTTATCCTGTAACATACCATTTCCGTTACCCAACCTTACATAAGCTTACCTCTCATTGGTAGTTATGACTTCAAAATCAACCGAAATCGAGAATTGTTTTTGGCACATCTTTTGTAATTATAATATATTAGAATTTTTGATAAAAATTGTCTTACGACAAACGATGTCGCGACACTGACATAGAAAGTCGCACTAAATGTATAAAGGGAAATAGTAGTATAACACGATATTATTAATATGAAATAGGAGAATTAATTATGAGTTGTCCAAGATGTTGGCGTTGTGGGAGACCATGTAATCCACCAATTGGGTTATGTAATTTATGTGCGGTTGAAATGCATGAGAAATGGTTAAAAGAACAGAATGAAAGAAAAGCTCAAAATCTGGATTTTGCAAAAGAAGTTCTTTCGAGATAAATTATATACTCCCTTGTAAGATATCTCGCAAAATGTATCTGTCATATTTTATAGGATAGCTTGCCAAGCATTCCTCGTTCTATTCTCGGAGTACTGGATCGGTGGCTTGAGTCATTTCTGATCAATTGATAATATAACACCCGGGTCAATGATCCCGGGTGTTTTATTTCTTGACGATTCAAACAAAACGAAAATCTTATTATGTAACCATCATACCATTTCCGTTACCATTCCTTACAACAAACTACACTCCGCAAAAATAAATATTCATAATTCTTCTGAAATTGAAAATATTCTATGGCATACAATTTGTAATCATAAATGTTAGTGTTGCTTATGTTAAGAGTATACCACGACAGACAATGTCGTAAGTGAGACAGATAAAATCGCACTACATTATTAGATGAATATTTGATAATAATATAACGGTAATACAATGCCAAGCGTGCAAAACTCTGAAATACCGTTTAACAGATCAGCACAACAAACATTTGCTGACCCGGTTCCGAATACGCCGTCGGCTGATAGATATAATTATAATGAGCCGGTAATCAATGGAAATTCAGGTTTCCATACTGTGAGGTCGAAGACGCAGCTCAATATGATATATGGTATGGCTGTAATAATTATATCGGTTATCATTATCAGTGTATTCTTAATGCTCATTATGTCATCAACCGGATTTCGTTATGATAATTTGATTCTCGATAACCGAGACATTCATATTGTCCTGAGCGGTGAGACACTTTCAACTATTGCTGATGAATATGGTACAAGCGTTGAAGAGTTATTTCAATTAAACAGAGAAACAATTTCCGACATAAATCTGATACATCCGGGACAGGAATTGCGATTACCATCCTCCGGAAACAGAGAACGATAAATATAGCAAAACATTAATTCAACATAGTTCATCTGAAAACTAACCAGAAACAAACAATACAGGAGGCAACAATGCCACAGGTAACAGCACCCTCGGGGGAAACGATGAATGTCCCCG
Source organism: Wenzhouxiangella sp. (assembly GCA_007135935.1). Lineage (GTDB taxonomy): Bacteria > Pseudomonadota > Gammaproteobacteria > Xanthomonadales > Wenzhouxiangellaceae > Wenzhouxiangella. The sequence continues at coordinate 1,261 of SLIA01000167.1, read as the reverse complement.
CAAATCTAAGCGGTCAGGATCTCAGAAAGAGATTTAAACTTCCTCAAAACCGCATATTGCTTCGTCAGCAGGATAACGGCGGTGAAGAAGCATTAAAAAATGACGATAACGTCGCGGTTCAGGAAGGTGATCGATTCGATACTATGACACAATTTAACAGGGGCTTGATATAATTCAAGCCCCCTGTTATCAAGGAGGTTGATAATATGAGCAACAGAATAAAATTACCACTTTTTGAATGGGATATATTCAATGCCGAACGCACCTTCGGTCCCGAAAATGTATTTTGGGCGAGTGATTTTAGGTGGATACAAATAAAAAACTTCCTTCTACCTAAAAATTATAATAAACAGACAACCAATTGTCTCGTAATTATTCCCAGTGGTTATGGTTACGGTAAGGGACTGGAAGAGTTCTATGTAGACAGCGGTTTAAAGATCAAGCATAATGGAAGATGGAGAGATTTGCCCCATTATTACAGGAATAACATTCACAAAGGGCATTCATATTATGAAAGGGGATGGCAATGGTTGTGTATCCATCCCGAATGGAGCGAAGGAGACAATCTGTTAACCTTTTTAAAACAGGTTGAATTGTTTTTAAAATATCCGTTTGATGAATCGCTAATTTAGGAGTATAAAAAATGGAAAGAATTCTACTATTTAAAGAAGATGACTGGAATACAATGCGTTCATATTCCTTGCAGGAGGATCAAAATGAACGGGCTGTATTCTGTTTCGTCGAAGCGAACAGCGATGATCCCTCCCGGTTTTATGTAATAGCAATTCATTTACCTGAAGAAGAGGATTATCAAATTAAAACCCCGGCATTCAATAGTCTTACGCCGGACGCCCAGATAAAATTATTTAATACCTTCCGGAGCAGAGAAGAAATGGGATTGCTCGAAATTCACAGCCATCCGTTTGCGGCGCACGGAGTATTTAGCGGTATTGATGATGCTAATTTCCCTGAATTTTGCCGTGACGTTACCCGGAGAAAAGAAGGAAGTTTTATGCTGCGCATGGTAGTCGGCCGGGATGAGGATGGTTTTACCTGTCTCTTTTCACAACCGGATAGTCATAAAGAGGTCCCCGTTACCGAAATTCGGGTAATCGGAAGGAATACCATGAAGAAAATCAGACCGGTTTCGAATTCATCAAAATTCAGATTACGGCTATTTCCGGTAAATACAAAAAAAACAAGCACTGATAACCGGTTTACCAGAAATGTTGAATGGCTCGGAGACGTTGCACAGAGCAAG
>SLIA01000036.1 GCA_007135935.1 Wenzhouxiangella sp. | reverse complement strand
TCGGCGGCGGCACCACGGAAGTCGCGGTGCTGTCGCTCAACGGCATCGTCTACGCCAACTCGGTGCGCATGGGCGGGGATCACTTCGACGAGGCCATCATCAATTACGTGCGCCGCTCCTACGGCACGCTGATCGGCGAGTCCACCGCCGAGCGCATCAAGGTCGATATCGGCTGCGCCCATCAGCTCGACGAGCTCAAGGAAATCCAGATCTCCGGGCGCAACCTCGCCGAGGGCGTGCCAAAGATGATCACCATCAACAACAACGAGGTGCTCGAAGCGCTCAACGAGGCCCTGGCCAGCATCGTCGGATCGGTCAAGACCGCGCTGGAGCAGACCCCGCCTGAGCTGTGCGCCGATGTGGCCGAGACCGGCATCGTGCTGACCGGCGGCGGCGCCCTGCTGCGCGGGCTCGACAAGCTGTTGATGGAAGAGACCGGGCTGCCCGTCATCATCGCCGACGACCCCCTGACCTGCGTGGCGCGCGGCGGTGGCCGGGCACTCGAACTGATGGATGAGAACAAGGGCGACTTCTTCTTTGCCAGCTGATCTGCCGTTCAACGGCAGCGGCGTGAGCCGGCGGTGAGCTTCACGGCCGGCACATGGACTTCGGGTCCCGGCGGCGACCAGGCCGCCCGGACCGCGCGGCTGATGGTCTACGGGCTGCTGGCCACCATCCTGATGGTGCTCGATTACCGTGGCGGCTACGTCAGCGAAATCCGCAGTCGCACCGCCGTAGTGGTCGAGCCCATGTTGTTGGCCGTGGAGGCGCCGTTCGCGCTGGGCCGCCGCCTGGGCGAGGAGTTGCGCTCGCGCCACGAATTGCAGGACCGCATCGCCTTGCTCGAACAGCAACTGCGCGGGCTCGAAGCCGAGCTGATCATGCTCGAAGAGTTCGAAAGCGAAAATGCCGAACTGCGTCGCCTGCTCGAAGCGTCACGCCGTGTCGAGGTCGCCTATCGTGCCGCGGAGTTGATGAGTATCGACCTCAACCCTTACTCGCACCGGGTGCTGATCAACCGGGGCCGGCGTGACGGCCTGGAAGAGGGTCAGCCGGTGATCGATGCCGAAGGCGTGATCGGGCAGGTCGACCAGGTCGCGCGCAACTCCGCCCATGTCATCCTGATTTCGGATCCGGACCATGCCCTGCCGGTGCGTGTGCGGCGCACCGACCTGCGTACCGTGGCTTACGGCACCGGCCAGATCAACAGCCTGCGCCTGACCGACCTGCCGATGAATGTCGATCTTGAGCCCGGGGATGTACTGATTACTTCGGGGCTGGGGGGCTTGTTCCCGCCCGGTCTGCCCGTGGCCGAAGTGCGCGAGGTCACCCGGCGTTCCGGTGAGCCCTTCGCGCGTGCCGACGCCCGCCCGCTCGGTCGCCTCGACCGCGCCCGCCACGTGCTGGTTGTTGCCGCACAGGCCGCCGATGATGAGCTCGCAGCCGAGCAGCCGCTGGACGATGACGGCACCGAACCGGTTGCCGAACAGGCGGAGGGCGAGCCATGAGCCGGCCCATGCCCGTCTCGAAGGTCATGCTGTTGTCGCTGCTTGGTGCGCTGGTGCTGACTCTCATGCCGTTGCCCGACGAGCTTGCTCCGGCACGCCCGTACTGGGTGGCGCTGGTTGTGATCTACTGGAATCTGGAGGCCGGGCGTCTGCGTCACCTGGGACAGGCGTTCGGCCTGGGCCTGTTGCTGGATTTGCTGACCGGCACGCTGCTCGGACAGCATGCGCTCAGCCTGATCGTCATCTCCTACCTGACCGAGCGATTCCGCAATCGCCTGCGTTTCTTTCCGCCCTGGCAGCAGGCGGCGGCGGTCATGGCCCTGCTGTTCAACGATCGCATCGTGCAGCTGTGGGTCATCGGTCTGACCGATGATGCCTGGCCGCACTGGAGCTGGTGGCTGGCGCCGCTGATCGGAATGATACTGTGGCCCTGGTTGTTCCTGTTGCTCGATCGCCTGCGCCAGCTCGAACGTCTGCAGAAGACATGATTGCGCGCGAATCCGACGGCACCATCCGCAACGAGCGCGAGGAAATGCAGCTCGTTCAGGGCCGTTTTCGTTTCGTCATGGTCGCCATGCTGGTCGTGTTCGTGCTGCTGGGGTGGCGTTTCGGCACCCTCCAGGTCGGGGAGCACGAACTCTATGCCGCGCGCGCCGATGACAACCGGATCCGGCTCAACGCCATGGCGCCCAACCGCGGCTTGATTCTCGATCGCCAGGGGCGCGTGCTGGCCGAGAACCGGCCGGCCTATCGCCTGGCCATCGTCCCCGAGCGCACCCCGGGGCTGGACGAGACCATCGAGCGCTTGTCGGACCTGGTTCCGGTCACCACCGAGGAGCTCAGGCGATTTCAGCGCCAGCGCGAGCGGTCACGCCGCTTTGAATCCATCACGCTCAAGACCAACCTGAGCGAAGACGAGGTGGCCCGGCTGGCCATTCACCGTCATCGCCTGCCCGGCGTCGAGATCGAGCCTTACCTGACCCGGCACTACCCGCACGGGGAATTGCTCGCCCATGTCGTCGGCTATGTCGGGCGCATCGACGAGCGCGACCTGCGTCGCCTGGGCCGCGAGCAATACCGCGCCACCAGCCACGTCGGCAAGACCGGCATCGAGCGCTACTACGAACACCTGCTGCACGGCCAGCCGGGCCTGGAGCGAGTGGAGACCAATGCCCAGGGCAGGGTGCTGAGGGTGCTTGAGCGTACCGACCCGGTGCCGGGCGACGATCTGGTGCTCAGCCTGGACCTCGAGTTGCAGCGTGCTGCCTACGAGGCGCTGGGTGACTACGCCGGTGCGGTGGTTGTGCTGGATGTCGAAACCGGGGAAGTGCTGGCGCTGGTCAGCAAGCCCGGGTTCGATCCCAACCTGTTTGTCCATGGCATCAGCCAGTTCGACTACTCCAGCCTGCTGCACCACCACCAGCGGCCGTTGTTCAATCGCTTCCTCGCCGGCGGCTACGAGCCGGGATCCACGATCAAGCCATTCATTGCCCTGGCCGGCCTGGAATCCGGCGCGATCACGCCACAAACCCGGGTGTTTTCGCGCGGCTGGTTCGAGTTGCCCGGGCACAGCCGCCGTTACCGCGACTGGCGTCGGGAGGGGCACGGCTGGGTCGACCTTCAGCTGGCCCTGGCCGAATCGGTCAACGTCTATTTCTACCAGCTGGCCGTCGATCTGGGGATTGATCGCATCTCTCGCGAACTGGCGCTATTCGGTATCGGGCGGGCGACCGGTCTGGATCTGCACGGCGAAATCAGCGGCGTGCTGCCGACGCGCACCTGGAAGCGGGCCACCTACGGTGAGCCCTGGTACCCGGGCGAGACGGTCATTACCGGCATCGGGCAGGGCTTTACCGTGATCACGCCGTTGCAGCTCGCGCACGCCACCGCCGCGCTGGCCGGGCGCGGCACGACGGCACCGCCATGGCTGGTGGTGCCGACCGAGGCCGCGCGCATGGTCGAGCATGCCGACGAGTACTGGGATGCGGTTTTCAACGGGCTCGAGGCGGTCGTCTACGGACCTTCGGGCACGGCGCGTGCCGTTGCCCGGGACCTGCCCGTGCCCATGGCCGGCAAGACCGGGACCTCGCAGGTGTTCGGACGCCCGGGCGACGGGGTCGAGCCCGACGAGCGCGAGCATGACGATCTTCCCGAGCACTTGCGCAATCATGCGCTGTTTGCGGGATTCGCGCCGATCGACGACCCGGAGCTCGTGGTCGTTGTCGTCGCCGAGCACGGCGGCGGCGGAGCCAGGGTGGCCGCACCGGCGGCGGCCAGCGTGATTCGCTCAGCCGTGGAACTCGACCTTCTGAAGGTGGAGCAGGCACCATGAACGCGGTCATGTCCCGTCCCGGTATTGGCTCGATGCCGCGCTGGCGCCTCGATCCCTGGCTGTTGGGCATGCTGCTGGTGCTGCTGGTGCTCGGCAGCCTCGTGCTGTACTCGGCAACCGAGCAGAATATCGGCATGGTGTGGCGGCAGTCGGTCCGGCTGGCCATGGGGCTGGTCGCGTTGGTCGTGCTTGCCCATCTGCCGCCGCGGATGCTGCGGCTGTGGGCGCCATGGATTTACCTGGCCGCCCTGGCAATGCTGGTGGCCGTGCTGTTGTTCGGGGTGGGGCGTGGCGCCCAGCGCTGGCTGGACCTGGGGCTTGTCCGCTTCCAGCCCTCCGAGGCGATGAAGCTGGCGTTGCCGCTGATGCTGGCATTGCTGCTCGATCGTCGCCGCCTGCCGCCGGATTGGCGCACCCTGGCCATGGCCGGGGTCGTGATTGCCCTGCCGGTGGCCCTGATCGTGATGCAGCCCGACCTCGGCACCGCGGTGCTGGTCGGTGCCAGCGGGCTGTGCATTCTTTTTCTGGCCGGGCTGCGCTGGCGGCTGATTTTCGCCATGGTGGCGGCGCTGGCGGCTGCCGCGCCGCTGGTGTGGCTGAACCTGCACCAGTATCAGCGCCACCGCATCCTGACCTTCCTCAATCCCGAAAGCGATCCCCTGGGCCAGGGCTGGAACATCATCCAGTCGAAAATCGCCGTGGGTTCAGGCGGCCTGACCGGCAAGGGATGGCTGGCCGGCAGCCAGTCGCACCTGGAGTTTCTGCCCGAGCCGCACACGGACTTCATTTTCTCGGTGCTGGCCGAGGAATTCGGATTCGTGGGGGTGGCGATCATGCTGGTGCTGTATGCGGCCATCATCGGCCGTGGCATGTACATGGCCAGCCAGTGCCGCGACAGTTTCGGCCGCCTGCTCGCCGGCACGCTGGTATTTTTGTTCTTTGTCTATGTCGCGGTCAATGTCGGCATGATCTCCGGCCTGCTGCCGGTGGTGGGCGTGCCGTTGCCGCTGGTCAGCTATGGCGGCACCTCCGCGGTAACCCTGCTGGCCGGATTCGGGATCGTGATGGGTTTGTACAGCCGACGGCGGTTCATGGGGTAGGAGAATTAGGTTTCAGGGTTCAGGGTTCAGGTTTCAGGTTTCAGTAAGTCTGGTGTTTGGGGTTGCGGGAAAGCAGGTAGAATTTCCGGGAAGTGGGGATGTTGGCGGAAACCTTTGATTCCGTGAGCTCTCTATATTTGTTGATGTCTGGTTGCCGAGAAGAGATGCCGATGCGATTGCTGATTGGAGTTGTGCTGTTTTTCGCCGTCCTTGCCCAGGCCGATGAGCCGCATCCCGGGAGCGAGGCGTTCATCGAGAAGGCGGTCGCCGAACACGGGCTGGATGCCGACGAGATCCGGGCGGTGCTGGCCGAGGCCCGGTACCAGCAGTCCATCATTGATGCCATGACCCGCCCGGCCGAAGCTCGCCCCTGGTACCAGTACCGTCCCATTTTCCTGACCGAAACCCGCATCGATGCCGGCGTGGAGTTCTGGCGCGCCAACCGGGAATTGCTCGAGGATATTTCCGGGCGCTTCGGCGTGCCGGTGGAATTCATCGTCGCCATCGTCGGCGTGGAGACCAATTACGGAGCCAACACCGGCAGTTTCCGGGTCATTGATGCCCTGGCCACGCTGGGCTTCTATTATCCGCGCCGGGCCGCGTTCTTCTCCAGCGAGCTGGCCCACTTCCTGCGCCTGGCGCACGAGGAAAACCTGCCGATCAACGAGGTGCGCGGATCCTACGCCGGTGCGATGGGGATCGGCCAGTTCATCCCGTCGAGCTACCGGGCCTACTCGGTGGACTTCGACGGCAGCGGGCGTCGCGATCTCTGGCGTTCCCTGCCCGATGCCCTGGGTTCGGTGGCCAACTACCTCGCCGAGCATCGCTGGGATCCCGACGGCGAGGTGGTCGTCCCGGTCAAGACTGTGCCGGCGGACTTCGACTTCGAGTTCAATCCGCGTCTGGACACGACGTTGGCTGAACTGGCCGAGCAGGGTATCGAGTTCGAGCGTGACGGCTTGCCGGCCGACACCCCGGCCATGCTCGTCGAGCTGGAAACCGAAAACGGTCATGAATACTGGGTCGGACTCAACAATTTCTACGTCATCACCCGCTACAATCGCTCGCCGCTCTACGCCATGGCGGTCAATCAGCTGGCCGAAGCCATTCGGGAGCGCAAGCAATGAACCTGCGGGCGCTGACCGTCGTGCTGGTGGCGCTCGTTCTGGCCGCCTGCGCCCGCGATGTTCGACCGCCCGCCCCGGAAGTCGATGGTCCGCCGGACGATCAGCTCGACCCGGCCATGATCGAGATCCCGCAGCCACGCCCCGAGCCACCCAGTGCCTACGGCAATCACAGCCCCTACGAGGTGTTCGGACAGACCTATCACGTCAAGTCCACGGCCGACGGTTATGCCGAGCGCGGCATCGCCTCCTGGTATGGCACCAAGTTTCACGGTCGGCCGACTTCCTCGGGCGAACCCTACGACATGTACCGCATGACCGCGGCCCATCGCAGCCTGCCGCTGCCGACCTGGGCTGAGGTGACCCGGCTTGATACCGACGAGACCATCATCGTGCGCATCAATGACCGCGGCCCGTTTCACTCCGACCGCATCATCGACCTGTCTTGGGCGGCCGCGGTCAAGCTCGACATGGTCGATGCCGGCACCGCGCCGGTCAAGGTGCGGGCCATTACCTTCGACGACAGCCCCGGGCTGACGCCCAGGCCGGCCCGCGTGCCGGTGTTCGTCCAGGTCGGCGCGTTTTCCGACCAGGAACGGGCCCGCGGCCTGGCCCGCGACCTTGAAAATGCCGGCCTGGGGCCCATTGAAACGGAACCGGCGCGGACATCGAGCGGATCGGTGTGGCGCGTGCGCCTGGGACCCGTCGAGCAGGTCGAGCGTGCGCGTTCGCTGATCGAACGAGTCGCGGAACTGGGCTTCGGTCCGGCACAATACGTTTATCCCTGACACCTCTGGTCAAGCCTTCAATTCTCGAGCCCACATGATTTCCATGACTTTCAACATGAAACGCCTCCTCGCGGCCACCGTGCTGTCCCTGTGCGCGTTCTCCATTCATGCCCAGTCGCCGGTGCCCGCGGCGCCGTCGATCGGTGCCAATAGTTACATCCTGGTCGATTATCACAGCGATACCGTGATCGCCGAACGCGACCCGGACGCACGCGTCGAACCGGCCAGCATCACCAAGCTGATGACCTCCTACCTGGTGTTTGCCGAGATTCGCGACGGCAACCTGGATCTGTCCGACGAGGTGCTCATCTCCGAGCGTGCCTGGCGCATGCCGGGCTCGCGCATGTTCGTGGAAGTCGGCAACCGCATCAGCGTCGAGGATCTGCTCAAGGGGGTGATCATCCAGTCGGGCAACGATGCCAGCGTCGCGCTGGCCGAGCATGTCGGCGGGTCGGAGGAAGTCTTCGCCGGCATGATGAACGATGCCGCCGCGCGCCTGGGCATGACCGCCACCAGCTACACCAATGCCACCGGACTGCCCGATCCGGACCAGTACACCACCGCGCGCGACATCGCCACCCTGGCCGCCGCCCTGATCCGGGAGTTCCCCGAGTTCTACGCCTGGTATTCCGAGCGCGAGTTCACCTTCAACGGGATTCGCCAGCACAATCGCAATCGCCTGCTGTGGCGCGACCCCTCGGTCGACGGTCTCAAGACCGGTCATACTTCCAGCGCCGGCTACTGCCTGGTGACCTCGGCCAATCGCGACAGCATGCGCCTGATCAGCGTGGTCATGGGCACCGACAGCGAGGAGGCCCGCGCCACGGCAAGCCAGTCCCTGCTCAACTACGGTTTTCGCTTCTTCGAGACCTACCAGCTCTACGAGGCCGGCGACAAGCTCAGCACCGAACGGGTCTGGAAAGGCCGGAGCAACGAGATCGAGCTGGGCGTGGACGACGACCTGTTCGTGACCATCCCGCGCGGGCGCTACGAGGCGCTCGAGGCCCGTCTGGAACTCGACGACACCCTGACCGCGCCGCTGGTGTCCGGATCGGAGCTCGGACGGCTGGTCGTCTCGCTCGATGGTGACAACCTGGCCGAGCGCTCGCTGGTCGCGCTCGATGATGTCGAGGAGGCCGGCTTCTTCGGGCGGGCCAGCGACAGCATCCGGCTGTGGCTGGGTGGCCTGTTCGGCGGAGATTGAGGTTGGCTGATATGAGCGAACCCAACGACAGCCCGCTGGAGTTTCCCTGCCGCTGGCCGGTCAAGGCCATGGTGCGCAGTGACGACGACGCCATGACCGAGGTGCTCGGGGCCATTGCCCGCCACGCCGAGTTGCCCGACGAGGAAGAAGTCAGCGTGCGACCCAGCCGCAACGGCCGCTTCGAGAGCATTACCGTACCCATCCAGGCCCGCTCACGCAGCCACCTCGAAGCCGTCTACACCGAGCTGCGCGCGCTGGATGCGGTGGTGATGACACTTTGACTCGTTGGTTCGTTTATTCGTTTATTCGTTCGGTACCGGGAGGTTGTGAGGATTTCTGATCATGAGTGACGGTGATTGCCGGTCTGGTAACGAAATCAACCATTCAACGAAAAAACCGAATGAACGAACCAACGAACCAAACGAATAAACGAATAAACGAACTAACGGTCCGCCACCTCGGCCGCCAGCCCTACGAGCCGGTCTGGGCGGCGATGCGCGACTTTACCGATGCGCGCGACGAATCCACGCCCGATGAGCTGTGGCTGGTCGAGCACGATCCGGTGTTTACCCAGGGCCTGGCCGGCAAGCCCGAGCACCTGATCAATCCCGGCAATATTCCGGTCGTGCAGACCGATCGCGGCGGTCAGGTCACCTATCACGGCCCGGGCCAGGTCGTGGCCTATCCCCTGCTGGATCTCGAGCGGCTCGGAGTCAGCGTGCGCTGCCTGGTCGACCGGCTCGAACAGGCCGTGATCAACGTGCTGGCCGATTGCTCGGTCAGCGGCATTCGCCGCGAGGGCGCGCCCGGCGTATTCGTTGACCAGGCCAAGGTTGCCTCCATCGGCCTGAAGGTTCGGCGTGGTCGGACCTATCACGGCCTGGCTTTCAATATCGACATGGACCTGACCCCGTTTTCATGGATCAACCCCTGCGGTTTCGCCGGGCTGGCCATGACCCAGGCAGTCGACCATGTCGAGGGCGCGCAGTGGGATGACATGGCCGGGCGACTGGTGAACGCGTTTTGCCATCTGATGGGTTACCATCCCAGGAACACTCGTTCACCGGTTCGGGCATTGCAGCGAACCGAAAGCGTCCGGTCCGGTCATAGCTGACATGAAAACGAATCTGATCCGATACTCACTCGTCGCCCTGGTGGCACTGGTTTCCCTGCCGGCCATGATGGGGTGGTTGACGCCGACATCCGTGCCGGCCGCGATTTCGGAAGATCCGGCAACCAAGCTGTCGGCCGAGCCGCACCATAAATATGCCAGCCGGCTGGCTTCGCGCTTCATAACCAGTTACCACTATCACCGTCAGGAACTCGACGACGACATGTCGTCGCGGATATTCGAGCAATACCTGCGCCAGCTCGATCCCAACCGGTCGTTTTTCACCGCGGCCGATGTCGACGACATGGAGCGCTACCGGGATTACC
>SLIA01000235.1 GCA_007135935.1 Wenzhouxiangella sp. | reverse complement strand
CGTCGACCTGCCCGACGGCATCTTCCAGGATCGGTTCGAGGCGCTGGACTGAAATCCGGTTCCGCCCCGACCAGGCAGTGAAACACGATCAAGGGCCGCCCACCGGGCGGCCCTTTTGCGTTGCGCGCTCCCGCCGGGCAGGCAAAGTCGTGCTGTCGTGGCGTCCCCGCCGACCAGGCTGAAGGAGCATCAATTGCCGAACTGATCTGAAAATCTGCCGAAGAGCGCCGAAAATGAATCAAATGCGTTTGAAGGGTGTTGGTCGGCTGTTGCCGAGAAAGGGGGTTGCAATGCAAGCAGAAATGTGCTTACTGTAAAAGGGCTGGAGTTCGACTCGTCGCTCATGAGCGGTGCCGCACCGGGTGAGCGTCGGTTTGAATCAATCTTTGAGGGGGATCGGCCCGAAGGCCGCCGGCAGAGGGACACGACAATTCGGATTGCCGGAGCACTCTCCGGCCTGACAGCATCGGACCGGGGGCAAGCCTGATGGTCAGAGAGGTTGTCGACGCCCCGGGCGGGCAGTCTTGCGGACGGTCTCCGTTTTGCTGGAGGGTGTCATGCGGTTCAGTCAGTTTCTCGGATGTCTCGTTCTTTCCTTCGCGATCTTCGCCTCGGCGCGTGCCGATTCGCCTGAATGCCTGATTTCGTTCGATTCGGCTCGCCTCGATGTGTGCAGCGGCGAGTGGCAACTGCTCAACGATGATCTGCGACACCTCGCCAGTGTCTCGGCATTCAATGACTCGGCCCACCGGGTGGTCAAATTCGACCGCCCGATCGAGCGCTCGGATCGCGATGCACTGCTTGCCCTCGGGGTGGAGATTCTCGGCTACGCACCGCATTACGGCTACAAGGTGCGCATGCGCCCGTCCATGGATACCCAGGTCGCTGCACTCGAACACGTGGCCTGGGTCGGCCCTTACCTGCCGGTCTGGAAAGTCGGTGTCAATCTGGCCAACGACCTGCAGCTGGGCAATGTCCGCGCGAATGCGCCGGATATCGATCTGCTGACCGTCACCCTGCACCAGGGAGCGGGCGCCGGTCGCGTCAAGACCGATCTGACCTCGATTCCCGGCCTCGATCTGGTCAGCACCGGTTCCAGCTCGGTCGACGATTACCTGGTGATGTCATTCGACGCCGACCGTCTCGAGGCCATCGTCGAGGATCTGGCGGTCAACGAACATGTCGCCGCCATCAAGTTCCGCTTTCCCAATGAACTGTTGAATTCACAGGGTGTTTGGCTGCACCAGACCGGCGAACACGACCCGCCGCAAACGCCATTGTTCGACCAGGGGCTGTTTGGCTGCGGGCAGACCATCGGCATGCTCGACAGCGGCATGGACGTCAATCACTGTTCCTTCGAAGACCCGGACCCGGCCAATGACTTTCCCTACCAAACCTGTACCGATGGTGTCGATTGCCCGATCATCGGCGCGACCGACGAGCATCGCAGGGTCGGCGCCTTTTACCACTGGGAAGACGGCGCTTCTTCGCCCGGCGACAGCCATGGCCACGGCACGGCGGTGGCGGGCAATGCGCTGGGCAGCAACTGGAACGAGCCGGTTGATTGCGATGCCCTGAGCACCCCGGGCGCGATGGAGGACGTCGACGGCATGGCCCCGGGTGCGCGCGCCATCGTCCAGGCCGCCGGTGGTGGGCTGGACTATCTCAATGTGCACGGCGGCAACATCTACCATGCGGCCACCACGGCGTTCGCCAACGGTGCCTACATACACAACAACTCCTGGGGTGCGGGTTGCCGCGGCCTGTTCGGCTGCATACCGGACTGCATCGTCGAGTATCGCGAGAACAGCCGCTATGGCGACATGGCGGTGTGGGAAAATCCCGAGCTGGTCATCTTTGCCGCGGCCGGCAACAGCGGCGGTGGCGACGGCAACCCGGGTTGCGGCCTGGGCGCCGACGTCGGCGCGCCGGGCAACGCCAAGAGCGTGTTCGGTATCGGCGGCAACCAGCGCGGCGAGGACGGTGACGATACCTACATGAATTCCTCGCGCGGTCCCGCCTCGGACCGCCGCACCAAGCCCGACATCATCGCCCAGAGCGAGGCGGTGATGACGTCCAGTGTCGGCAGCGGATGCGGCGTCAGCCCGGCGACGGGCACCTCATTCGGTTCGCCGACTGCCGCCGGTTTCGGGGCCCTGGTGCGCGAGTACCTGCAGCGTGGTTTCTATCCGCTTGGCTTCGAGGTCGAGGCCAACGAGATTCCCGATCCTTCCGCGGCGCTGATCCGCGCCATCATGACCAACAGCTCGGTGCAGATCTTCGGCCAGGGTGCGGGCACCGACTTCCCCAACCAGAACATCGGCTGGGGCCGGCTTACGGCCGACAATGCCCTTTACTTCGACGGCGATGATCGCCTGCTCTGGATCCACGACGAAAAGGATGGACTCGATACCGGCCAGACCGATGTTCACCAGGTTGTCAGCGGTGATGGCCAGGAACTGATCGTGACCCTGATCTGGCACGACTACCCGGCCGAGCTCAATGCCGACCCGCACATCGTCAACCAGTTGCGGCTGGAGGTCGAGACACCCTCGGGCGACGTCTGGACCCAGAAACTGACTCCCGGTGGTGGCCTGGCCGATCCCAATCCGTTCCAGGACACTACCGACAGCGACTACGACGATCGCAACACGGTTCACCAGATCGTTCTGGATGCGCCGGAAAACGGCACCTACGAGATTCGCGTGACCGGCATCCAGGTGGCTATGGGCGATGCGCAACCGTATGCCCTGGCCGTGACCGGCGACCTGCTCGGCATCGGCGATCCCGACTTCATCCTCACGCGCGATCCAATCGCGACTTCGGTCTGCGAAGGCGATGACGCGCATTACGACATCGGCGTACTCAGCGTGTCGGAATTCGAAGATCCCGTGACCCTGGCGCTGAGCGATGGCCTGCCCGCCGGCGCCGGCGCGGATTTCTCCATCAATCCGGTCACGCCGGCCGATCCGGCCGCCGTGAGCGAATTGACCATCAGCGGCACCGGCGCCGTCGATCCGGGCACCTACACCCTCGAGATCACGGGCGATTCGGACGGCCCGGAATTCGACCCGATTACCAAGACCATTACCGCCGGGCTGACCGTGGACGAACCCCTGGGCGGCCCGGCGCTGATCGCACCGACCGATGGCATCACCGACATCACCCTCAGGCCCGAATTCGAGTGGGCCGAGGTGCCGGGGGCGGTCGACTACAGCCTGCAAGTGGCCACCGATGCCTCATTCTCCACCCTGGTGATCGACGAAACGGTGCCGGTTGAAAACTTCACGCCGGACTTCGATCTCGACACCGGGACGACCCATTACTGGCGCGTGCAGGGCAACAATGCCTGCGGCGAGGGCGACTGGAGCGATGTGTTCGAGTTCCAGACCCGCTTCGAGCCGGTGGCCGATGTCGGTCCCGACGCCTTCTCCTTCGAGCTCACCCTGGGCCAAAGCGACAGCGACACGCTCACCATCGGCAACATCGGCACCGGCAACCTGGTCTGGAGCATCGAGACCGATGCGCCGGAGCAGAGCAACCAGCCCTTGTTCGGCGGCGATTTCGATATTGGCAACTGGGAGCTGGTCAACGATCCGCCGGGAGTCGACGGATCCTTCGATACCGAGCCGGGCCCGCCGCTGGAGGTTTTCGTCACCGGTGGCGATGCCGGCGTCGGTGGTGATACCGATCTGCAGATCGAGATTCCGACAGACGGCACCATCATCTTCGACTGGGGATACCAGTCCAGCGATACCGCATGCTGGGATTCCGGCGGCTACGCCATCAACGGTGACTACACCGAACTGGCCTGTAACGATTCCCCGGTTCCCTACTTCGAAGAGACCGAAATCGTCGAGGTCAGCGCCGGCGATCTGTTTGCATTCCGGGTCCATACCCAGGACGGCAATTTCGGTGCCGGAGTTTTCGGTGTGACCAACTTCGAGTTCGTTCCGAACGTGTGCGACGAGCCGATCGGCGTGCCGTGGCTGAGCGTGGATCCGGCCAGTGGCAGTACGCCCGCCGGCGACACCGATGAAGTCACCGTCACCGTCGACAGCAGCGGCCTTAATCAGGATGTATTCGAAGGCTTCCTGTGCATTGCCACCAATGCCGAGGATGCGCCCATGATTCCGGTCCCGGTCGAGCTGACCGTGTTCGACCCGGATGCCGGTGCGGTCGCCGGCAACGTCACCAGCCTCGGTTACTGCAGCGACGATCCGTCGGCCGGTGCCGGCGCGACGGTAAGCGTGGAAGGCGACAGCGGCAGCGTGTTCACCACCACGGCCGACGGCAATGGCGACTTCTCGATCAACATCAACGAAGCCGAGAGCCCGGTCGATATCACCGTATCGCTGGACGGTCATCTCGATGCCGTCGAGACCGGAGTCTCCGTGACCGCCGGCCAGACCACGAACGTGGATTTCGAGCTGTTGCTCGACGCACCCTGCGCCGGCGTTTCGCCCGAGCTGTTCGATGTCACGGTGACTGCCGGAGATATCGAAGGCTTCGATCTGTTCGTTGGCAACGAGGACGGTGCCGGTGAGCTGGACTGGGATGTCGCCCTTGCCGAGAGCACTTGCGCCAGCCCCAATGGCGTCGGCTGGCTGAGCGTGGCCCCGGATTCCGGTACCGTGGCGGGGGGCGGCACCGATACCGCCGTGCTCACCGTCGATACCGACGGGCTGGCCGATGGTAACTACGAAGCGCTGGTCTGCGTGAGCACCAGTGACGGTGAGGCGCAAGCCTTCGAGGTGCCTTTCAGTCTCCAGGTGATCGACCCGAGCCTGGCCGTGTTCGAAGGCGTGGTGACAAGCGTCGGCTTGTGCGGCGAGGACCCCGGTCCGCTGACCGATGCCACGGTCACCATCGCCGGGACCGACAACACCTTCGAGGTGTCGACCGACGACAACGGCTACTACCAGGTCCAGGTCAGCGAGGATGAAAGCCCGGCCGATGTCAGTGTGACGGCCGAGTTCCATGCCGGCCAGACCGAAAGCGGTGTCAGCTTCGTCGGTGGCGATACCGTCACCCTGGACTTCGAGCTGGAGGCCGAAGCGGCCTGTGCCGAGGTGACTCCGGACTCGATCAGCGAGAGCGCGGACCTGGGCGATACCGTTCTGACCAGTATCGAGGTGAGCAATGCCGGCAACCAGGTACTCGACTGGATCGTTTCCTTCACCGATGGCGGTGGAGCTGCCGCTGTCGACCGCGGACGTTTCGATCCGGCTGCCGCCGCCGAACTCGTTGCCGCTGCCGGCGCCCCCGAAGTCGTGGTGCCGAGCCGGGAGGAAGAGGAGCTTGGCCTGGCGGTTGCTGTCGCTGAGCAATCCCCGACCCGGGGCGAATCGCTTTACCAGGGCGCTGAGCGGCTGGAGCTCATCACCGCGGGCGTCGTGCTGATGCCGGATTCGAGCAACGACCGCATCGTCGCCTTCGATCCGGAGACCGGCGATGTCATTGATCCCAACTTCGTTCCCGCCATCGAGGATGCGGGCATCCCCATCCAGGTCATCCTGCATCCGGACGAAGAGCGCCTGCTGCTGAGTCGTCAGGCCGGAGCCGGCGGCGGCATTGTCGAATCCTACGATCTCGACGGCAACTACCTGGGCGTGTTCGCGCCGGCTGGCGGCCAGGACACCACCATCATGCAGAACATCCGCGGCATGGCGGTGCATCCGACGACCGGCCATGTCCTGGTCGCGGTGTCGGGCGCTGCCGACACGCTGTATCCGGATTCGGTGCTGGCCTTCGACGAGGACGGCGAGCTGGTCGGGCCGTTCATCGAGAGCGGGGCGGGGGGGCTGGACGGCCCCTGGTCGATCATCTTCCGGGACAACGACCTGATCGTCTCCGACAGCGGTGGCGATGTGTTGCGCACCTATGACTGGGACGGTGAATTCATCGAGATATTCACCGATGACCCCAATTTCCCGCAGCAGATTGCCTGGAATGCCGACGGTCACGTGCTGGCTGCCGGATTCAGCAATCCATCCGGCGCCTGGGAGTGGGATGCCGACGGTGAACAGCTCGGGCTCTACGGTCCCGAAACCTCCCTGAGAGGCATTTACGACCTGGCCGAAGGCACCATCATGGTGACCAATGCTTCGGGCGTACACGAGATCGACCGCGACGGCAACCTGGTGCGCACCATCACCTCCGATGTCAACGGTCGGCACCTGAGTTTCGTCCAGGCCGGCATCAGCTGCGATCCGCTGCCTCCGTCCTGGCTGAGTGTCGATCCCGGTGCGGGAAGTACCGATCCCGGGCTGAGCGACATGCTCGATGTCACGCTCGATACCGATGGCCTGTCGCCGGGCGAATACAGCGCCCAGATCTGCGTGGAGAGCAATGACCCGGTTACGCCGGTCATCCCGGTGGAGGTGACATTCAACGTCGAGCTGGGCTCGGACTTCGGCGTCATCCAGGGCGAGGTCTTCAGTCTCGGCTTCTGTGGCGAGGACGGTTTCGCGGCCGCCGGTGCCGACATCGAGATTGTCGGCCAGACCGAAACCTGGACCACCGTGGCCGATGCCGATGGCTTCTACCAGATCCAGGTTCCGGTGGCCGACGGACCGTTCGATGTCACCGCCTCGGCGCCGGACCACTTCGCGCTCACCGAGACGGGGGTCGAGCCGCCGGGTGGCGAATCGGCGACCGTGGACTTCGATCTCGAAGCCGAAGTACCGTGTATCGACGTCGAACCGACCGAGCTGTCGGTGGTTCTCGACGCCGGGCAGAGCGAGGATCAGACCTTCGATATTGCCAACGTGGGAACCAGCACGCTCAACTGGGCCATCGACTCCGCCGAGCGCTGGGTACGTGACGAATCCGCCCCGGTGATCGGCTTCAACTTCACCACCTCCGGCTCCGGCACGGCGGATCCGCAGAACTGGACCCGCATCGCCACGGCCGACGGCACCATCGACAACGTGCCGGACGATACCGGCGAGCCCACCGATGTCTCGTTGAGCTGGGGCGGAGTGACCACCGACGGGTTCATCTTCCTGGGTACCGACACGCTGGCCGGCGATGCGGTGCCGCAGCACGACTACGACCTGTCGGGCATGACCGGTTACGGTTTCCGCTCCGATGGTGACTTCTTCATCGAGGTCGACGGTCTGCAGCCCAACACCGAGTACGAGTACTGGATGGTGGCCTACCGAGCCAGTACCGACATTGACAACGTCGTCAAGGTCAGCGACGGAGACGAGATCGATGCGTTCGAGTTCAACCAGTTTTTGAGCTCGGGCGACAACGACGGCCGCTTCGTCATCAACGATCTGGTCAGCTCCGATGAACAGATCTGGAACGAGTTGTCGTTCACGACCCAGAGCTCGTCGAACGGCACCATCACCATCCACTGGCAGGGAGATACCCAGACCACCGTGATCGGTGCATTTGCCATCCGCATGGCGCTGGACTGCACCCTGCCTGACTGGCTGGCCGTCGCTCCGACTGCCGGTTCCATCGATGCCGGCGGTGCAGCCGACACGGTGACCGCCACCTTCGACGCCAGCGGGCTGGAGCCCGGGGAGTATTCCGCCAGCATTTGCGTGGAAAGCGACGACCCGGTCAGCCCCGTGGTGCCGGTGGACGTCAGTCTGGAAGTCGGGTTCGGCGACGACATTGGTCATCTCGCCGGCCAGGTCGCCAGCCTTGGTTACTGCAGCGACGATCCGTTCGCCGCTGCCGGTGCGACGGTGGACATAGTCGGCCAGACCGAGACATTCACGACCACCGCCGACGAGAACGGTGAATACAGCATTGCCATCCCGGTCGAGGAAAGCCCGGTCGACGTCACGGCCAGTGCCGCCGGCCATCTGCCGGCAACGGCCACGGGAGTCGACCTGGTCGGTGGCGATGTGGTCACGGTCGATTTCGACCTGACCATGGATGCGCCATGCGCCAGCGTGTCGCCGGACAGCTTTGCCTTTACCCTCGAACCGGGTGACAGTGCTGCTGACACCCTCGAGATCGGCAACATCGACGGCGCTGCGACACTGGACTGGAGCGTGTTCACGGCCGACGAGGTCGAAGGAGTGAGCCCGCGCGCCCACTTCCCGGCGGTCCCGTATGCGCTGCCGCCAGGCGATGCCCCGGAGGTCAGCGTGCATGCCGATGTCGCCGCGAGCCAGGGCAATGTCACCGGGGCTGCCTGGCCGCTGGATGCCGAGGTGCCGGTCTACACCACCACCGGCTGGGACGCGCCCGGCTACATCACCATGGATGCACTGGTGCCGGGCGAGTACACCATCATCGAGCCGGATCAGCCGACCAGCGTGTTCGCGGCCACCTTCATCGCCAACGACTTCAGCATCCATTACGGGCTGGCAACCGATGGCGGCGACCTGGCTCAGGACACCTTCATCGCCATCGATACCGAAACGGGCGAGTACGAAGTGCTGGGCACGGTCAGCGGCGGCCCGGGAGACACCTGGACGAGCATGAAGTGGGACCACAGCACTTCGACCTTGTACGCCTCCACCATCGATGCGCTCTACACCATCGATCCCGGTTCCCTGGAAGCGTCCCTGGTCGGCCCGATCGAACCGGCCGGTACGGTGATTTCCATTGCCATCTCGCCCGAAGGCCTGATGTATGGCATCGATATCACCAACGATGTTCTGCTGGCCATCGACAAGACCACCGGCGATGCATCGGCAATCGGTCCGCTCGGGTTCTCGCCCAGCTTCGCTCAGGACATGGACTTCGACCAGTCCGACGGCACGCTCTACTGGGGCGGCTATTTCGGTGGTGGCGACAGCCAGGTGCTGACCATCGACACCGAGACCGGCGCGGCCACCTCGCTGGGCGATGTGGACGGTGGTACCGAGTTGCTGGCGTTCAGCATCGCCATTCCGGGGGCGGCCGATTGCATGGCAGCCGAGGCAGTGGGTTGGTTGAACGTCAGCCCCGAATCCGGCTCTACCGCCCCGGGTGCGACCGACTCGGTTGCCGTGGAAGTGGATGCGAGCGGATTGCCCATGGGCACCTATGAGGCCAATGTCTGTGTCGCCTCCAACGACCCGGAGCAGGGACTGCACGTGGTGCCGGTAAGCCTCGGAGTGATGGAGTCGATGATCTTCCACGATCGCTTCGAGGTCCAGGAATGAGCTCGGCGATCTCTTTGAGGTAGTCGATTGACCGACAGTCAGGGAGCCGCCCGCCGGGCGGCTCCCTGCTTCGGCAAGCCCGGCACGACTGCGCGCAGAGTTGTTCAGAGCTTCCTCAAGCGGTTTCCTGCCTATAATGAAACCGGATCATTGACGTTTCTCGTTCATTGCATGCTGCACTGGCCACGATCAGCGCTCATCCTCTGTTGCCTGGTTGCATTGGCTGGGTGTGCATCCTCCTCTCCGGCCAGTGAGCCGGCCAGCCGGAACGATCCCGAGGCGCAGCTGTTCTCGCCCCGGGCAAGCTTCGATGAACTGCCCGCGCCGGGTCACGCCGTCCTTCAGGTCGGATCCCGTACCCTCGAATTCGATCACATCGCGGT
>SLIA01000199.1 GCA_007135935.1 Wenzhouxiangella sp. | reverse complement strand
GTTCGTTGGTTCGTTGGTTCGTTGGTTCGTTGGTTCGTCAAGTGCGAACCTTCAGCGAGGCACCCTGTTCCGGGACCCCTTCTAACGAACAAACGAAAAAACGAACGAACGAATCAACGCCCAAGCGACTCCAGATACCGCCTCCCTTCCTCCATCATCTGCCGCAGCGCCGCATCATCGGGATCGTCGGCGGCCCGGCACAGGGATTCGATCGCCTCCTTGAGCGCATCGCGGGCGATATGGCCTTGCTTGTTGAGATGCTGGATCTCGTGGTAAAGCGTGGGATTCTCCCCGGCCACATCGCGGGCAATGGCAAGCTGTCGTTCGAAAGTAGTGCTGGAAATCCCGGCCAGTTTCCCGGCACTCACGCCCGACCGGACCAGGGCCGTGAAGAAAGCAATGTTGAGCGCGTGCGACAGCCCTAGCACCAGTGAGATGAGACGGTCATGCTCGGCCAGCGGTACGGCAACCAGCTCGGCCATGGTGTCGGCAAACAGCTCGGCTGCCTCGGTGGCCGCCTCTGGGCAGCCGGCATCCATGACCAGCACGTGCCGCCCCGACAGCAGGCGGGTATCCGGACCGAACATCGGGTGCAGCGAACAGACCTTCAGACCGGCAGCGGCGGCAGCATGCAACGAGTCGATCAGTGGAGTCTTGATCGAGCCGATCTCCACCACCAGACAGCCTGTTTCGCGCCTGACCAGCTCATCGATGATGCCGGCCGTCTGCTTCAGCGGCGCGGCCACGACGATCAGCGAGACATCCAGCGGTGCCGAGCGCCAGTCGGAAAACTGCTTGTCGCCATCGTCTTCGAGCAACGGGTCGGCCAGCAGCACATCAAAGCCCTGGTTGTCGAGGAAGCCGGCCAGCCAGGCGCCCATACGACCGGCCCCACCGATGACCAGTGCGCTGTGGCCCGTTCCGCGCCCGCTCAAGCGAACCCGCTCCTGCTCCTGGCGTGTCAACGAGGCATCGATCAGGCGGCGAAACAGGGTCTCGGCCAGGGCCGGATCCAGATCGACCGACCTGGCCCGGTTGCGAACCAGCTCCAGCACCTCCCGCTCACGCCGGAAGTCGCGCAACTGCTGTCCGCGCCCCTGCTTGAAGCGACCGATCTCGGAGACCAGTTGCTGCCTGCGGGCAGCCAGCTCGACCAGGCGGGCATCGACCTCGTCGAGTTGATCGCGCAGCTTCCTGAGACCTTCCGGGGTGTCGTCGCTCATGATGTCAGGCCCGGCTCATGAACTCGCCGCTCTCGGTGTTGACCTTGATCTTCTCGCCGGGCGTGATGTAGTCGGGCACCATGACTTCGATACCGGTTTCCAGTGTGGCCGGCTTGTTCGACTTGGTGGCGGTGGCCCCTTTCATGACCGGCGCGGTATCGGTCACTTCCAGCACGACCGACTGCGGCAGATCGATGGCTACTGGAGTATCGGCAATGACGAGCACGTAGATGCCCTCCAGCCCGTCAGTGATGTAGCCGGCCGCGTCGCCGATATCGTTCTCGGAGAGAATGTACTGACTGAAGTCCTCGTCATCCATGAAAACGAAGCCATCGGCATCGCGATAGGAATAGGTGCTCTGACGTCGGACGAGATCGGCTTCGCGCACGATATCGTCACCCTTGAAGGTCAGTTCGCGACGCTCGCCGCCGGGAATTCCCTGCACCTTGAAGCGGTAGAGGGTCCCGCCGCCGCGGGCGGTCGGCGCGGAACGATCGATCTGGCGAATGGCAAAGACCGTGCCATCGTGTTCGATGACCTGGCCACGTTTGACTTCACTGGCTTTGGGCATTTCGTGTTTCCTGCAAGAACCTGGGTAAACAGCCCCGAGAGATTACACCGAAATGCGGATTCGGGGCGCCTCATGCATCAACAAACCGCGATTTCTCCATCCAATATGCTATTTTGGACAGATTGACTCAACGGCAAGGCCATTCGTCCGACTGTACCTGGAGACGGGCACGGCCAGAGTCGCGAGGAGCGGCCAAGGGTGAGGGCACTGATCGTCGACCAATCGAGAGTTTTTCGCGCCATCTGGCAACGGCTGGTGGCGCAGGCCGGTGATGAGCCCATGATGGTCGACAGTGCGGCCGCCGGCCTGGCGGTGCTTTCCCGGCAGCCGGCAGACGTGATCTGCGTATCCCTTTCGCTGCCCGACGGCGACGGCATCGAGTTCTCCCGGCAGGCACGCCGGCTCGACAACGGCCAGTCGGTGCCGATCATCCTCATGACCTCCTCGACCGACAAGAGAGTGCATCGGCGGGCCTTCGAGGCTGGAATCACCGATATTCATCCCAGGCCCCGCATCGAGGAATTGTTCGACCGCATCCGCCACTATGTCAGCGAGCAGGACGACCTGCTTGGCGGGCGCGTCCTTTATGTCGAAGACAGTTCCACGGTATCGCGCATCATGATCCATGTCATGAAGAAGATGAATCTGGAGGTGGATCACTTCCGCAGTGCCGCCGATGCCTTGCAGGCATTTGACCCGGAGGTGCACGACCTGGTCATCAGCGACATCCTGGTCGAGGGCGACTTCAGCGGCGTCACCCTGGTCAGCCGCCTGCGCGAGCACCATCCCGACAAGACCGAGCTGCCGATCCTGGCCATGTCTTCGGTCGAAGACGAGGCCCGGCGTGTGGAACTGTTTCGCCTGGGCGTCAACGATTTCATCAGCAAACCGGTCATCATGGAAGAGGCTCGGGCCCGAATCGGCAACCTGATCGTCAACAAGCAACTGTTCGACCAGGTCCGGCAACAACGTCGGCAGCTCTACGACATGGCGATGACCGATCCATTGACCGGTCTGTACAACCGCAACTCCCTGAGCGAGTTCACGCGCAAGCTCGAATCCTCGGCGAATCGTCGCGACATGCCGTTGAGCGTCATCCTGATTGATATCGACCACTTCAAGTCCATCAACGATCAGCAAGGCCACCTGGTCGGCGACTATGTGTTGCGTGAACTCGGTGAGTTGCTGTCGAATTCCTGCCGTGACGAGGATCTCGCCGTGCGCTTCGGCGGCGAGGAACTGCTGCTGGTGCTGCCCTGGTGCCCGTTCGAGAATGCGATTGAGCGTGCCGAGGAGCTGCGCGTGCGCATCGAGCAGCTGATGCCGGCCGGCATCGCAGTCACCGGCAGCTTCGGCGTGAGTGCCCTGGGCACCGGCCGTCCGGTCGACCTGGAGGCAACCCTCAACGCCGCTGACCGGGCCGTTTACCGTGCAAAGGCCCTGGGTCGAAATCGCGTCGTGGCCATGTCGCCGGAAGAGGCCCTGGCCGAGGCGGCCGATACAGACGACGTATTCACCATCGAAGATGACGACGATGCACGCCGGACCGGATAATCCAGCCCCCGTCTCCCGCACTCTGAAACGAAGCTTCTGGATCAGTCTGCTGACCGTCGCCATCCTGATCGCAGCCATCTGGTTTGGCGGGCGCGGCTGGATGGAACGCTCGGTATTGCCCTACTCCGGCGCAGAGACCATCGCCGGGCTGAGTGGGGAGGTGGAAGTGCTGTTCGATGAACGCGGCATCCCCCGCATCCATGCCGATACAGATGCCGACGCCCTGATGACCCTGGGCTGGCTGCACGCCGGCGAGAGACTGTTCCAGATGGAGCTGATTCGCCGCCTGACGCGCGGTGAGCTGGCCGAACTGGTCGGTGGCGCGGCACTGGAAATCGACATGATGCACCGGTCCTTCGGTTTCGCCCGTCGCGTCGCGGAGGAGCCACCTGAACTGGACGCGACGACCCGGACGCTGGTAGAAGCTTATGTAGCCGGCATCAATGCCCGGATCACCGACAGCGACCGGCTGCCACCGGAATTTCTTTTCCTCCGCCATGCGCCCGAACCCTGGAGCGTGGAGGACGTGCTTGCCGTCGCCTATTACCAGACCTGGTACCCGACCACGCTGGTCCAGCGCATGAGCGCGGCCTGGCGTGAGGTTACCGATCGCTTCGGCGATCAAGCCGTCGACTGGCTGTCGGCCTTTCCCGACTGGAAGCAGTCGACCATTCCGACCGGACGCATGACCGAAGCATCCAATACCTGGGTGGTCGCGCCCGAACGCTCGCTGTCCGGTGCCGCGCTGCACGCCTCCGACCCGCACCTGGAGTACGACATCGCACCCGGCATATGGTACGCGGCCGGGATTCATTCACGTGAGCACATGAACGTGCTCGGCGTCACCGTGCCCGGCCTGCCTTTCGTTGCCATGGGCCACAATGGTCGCATTGCCTGGGCCTTTACCGTGGCGCCGGTCGATGTGTTCGAGCTCTACCGCCAGGAGCGTCACCCCGACGACCCCGACCGGGTGCGCGGCCCCGACGGCTGGGAGCCACTGCAGACCCGCACCGAAACTTTCCGGATTCGAGACGGCGAGCCGGTCGAACGGGAAAAACACTACACGCCCCGGGGGCGCGTCATCGAGATCGACGATGACGAGGTACTCGTCGCGCATTGGGCCGGGTTCGAGCTGCCACTCGACAATCTGATCAGCCATGGGCTGGCGATCAACAAGGCCGGAGACTTTGACCGATTCCGCGCGGCGGCCAGCGACATGGGGGCGTTGTCGGTCAACTGGTCGTACTCCGACCAACAGGGCAATATCGGCTATGTCCAGTCCTCGCCGGTACCGGTCAGACACCACGATCGCTATTTCCAGGTACTCGATGCGGCCGACCCGGAAAACCAGTGGGACGGATTCCATCCGCCCGACTCCCGCCCCTGGGCGCTCAACCCCGAGCAGGGCTGGCTGGGCAACGCCAACAACCATGCCGTGGCCGACAACTGGGACTACCCCATCCCCGGCTTCTACAAGCACCTGCGCATGCGTCGCATCAGCGAACGCCTGACATCGCAATCGCGCTTCGACCGCGACGACATGACTGCCTTCCAGCTCGACCGTGTCTCCGACCGCGCACTGAGCTGGAAAGGCTGGCTGGCCGATATCGCCCGTGAATCGGGACGGGAACGGCTGGCCGACGATATCACCGCCTGGGACGGCACCATGGGAGTCGAAAGCGACATGGCCGGGCTGTTTGCCCGCTGGTTCAACCATTTGCCCCACAGCATCACCGGCGGCGAAGATACGCCGGCCTGGCAGGACATGCTGATGCTGACCGACGAATGGCTGCATGCGGCCCCTGCCGAGGCCCCGATGGACTGGATCGACCGCGACCAGGTGTCAATGGAAGCGCTGGACAAGGCCTTGCAGGCCGGAGCCCGTCCGCTGGGCGCGATACAGAGCCTGAGCATTCGTCACCCCATGGCCGACAACCCCATTCTCGACCGCTGGCTGGGGCTTAGCCGGGGCCCCTTCCCCGTCGGAGGCGACCCGGGTTCACTCAACGTCAGCTATGCCATGTATGACCGGGAATCCGCCCACCTGCGTTCGCGCGCCGGCGCCTCCATGCGCTACGTGATGGACTGGTCCGACCCCGACAGCTTCCGCCTCAACCTGACCGTCGGCCAGTCCGGCCACCCCTTGAGTCCGCACTTCGACGATTTCCTCCCCGACTTTCTCGACGGCACACCGTGGGTCGTGCCGTGGTCGCGCGAAGCCGTGGAGGCCGGGGCGAAGGCGCGGTTACGGTTGATGGTTGGGGAGTGAAGAAAGGTTTCAGGTTTCGGCATTCAGGGACGGCTGATCGGTGCGCCGGGGATGCAACCCCGGCCTACGCACCACCCTTAGGCCGGCCCTGCGCAACCGGAGTCCCCCCTGTTTTCCTGAAATCTGACCCCTGAAACCTGAACCCTTGTTTTCCCTGAACTCTGAGCCCCATACCTTCCATTTGCCAAGGTCGGTAAGCCCGGTGACAATAGGCTGTTGTCTTCCACCAGCCCATTGATGAGCACCATGCCGAGCCGAATCGTCCTGCTTGCCGGAATCTTCCTGTTCCTGTCCGCCAACGCCGACTCACCCGAGTTGAGCCTGGAACGCATATTCGACTCGCCGGACCTGTCCGGGCCGACATTGCGCGAGGCCCGACTCTCGCCGGCCGGGGACCGCGTCACTTTCCTGCGCGGGCGCGATGATGACCGCAACACGCTGGATCTGTGGGAATACCACATCGAGGACGAGGAAACCCGGGTGCTGGTCGCCGCCGATGACGTGGTCGCCGAGGAAGGCGAACTGTCGGCCGAGGAGCGCGCACGCCGCGAGCGTGCCCGCATTGCCGATCTTCGGGGGATTGTCGAATACCGCTGGTCCGGCGATGGCCGCTTTCTGCTGTTCCCGCTGGCCGGTGACATTTACGTGCTCGACATGAGCGCCGAGGAGCGCGAGGTGCAACAGGTCACCGCATCAGATGCGTTCGACACCGATCCGCAGATTGCTCCCGACGGCCAACACGTCGCCTTCGTGCGCAACCGCAATCTGTGGTTCGCCCGTATCGACGATGGCGAGGAGACCGCGCTGACCGATGACGGCGACGAGGTGATTGCCAACGGCATGGCCGAATTCATCGCCCAGGAAGAGATGGGGCGCTCCACTGGTTACTGGTGGTCGCCAGACAGCCGGCATATCGCCTTCCTGCGCATCGACGAATCGCCCATCGACGTCACCCTGCGCTACGAGATCGAGGCGGGCAGCATCACCATGATCGAACAGCGCTATCCCTACACCGGCACGCCCAATGTCACCTATCGCCTCGGCGTGGTCGACATCGAAACCGGGGAGACCGAATGGATCGACCTGGGCGAGGAAGACGACATCTACATCCCGCGTGTCGACTGGCTACCCGGCGGCGAGCAACTGAGCTTCCAGCGCCAGAGTCGCGATCAGCAAACCCTGGAACTGATGATCGCCACCCCCGGCGACGGCGCCCCGGAAGTAGTGCTCACGGAGACCGAGGACACCTGGATCAACCTGCATGACGACCTGCACTTTCTTTCCGACATGCCGGCATTCATCTGGTCTTCGGAACGCAGCGGCTATCGACACCTGTATCTGTATGGCCTCGACGGCGAGCTGATGCGACCGCTGACCGCCGGTGACTGGGCGGTCGATGCGCTCGAAGGCGTGGACGAGGAACTCGGCATGGTTTACTTCACCGCCGCCGAGGTTTCACCACGCGAAAAACATCTCTACCGCCAGTCGCTGGTGACCAGTTCGCCGGAGATCGTTTCGCGGATCTCGCGCCGCAGCGGCTGGCACGAAGTCAGCATGGATCGCCAGGCGCGGGTCTATGTCAACACCTACTCCAGCGCCGAACAACCGCCGCAGCTCTCGCTGCAATCGGCCGACGGCGAACGCATCGCCTGGCTGGTGGAAAACCGGGTGTCGGGCGACCACCCCTACGCCCCCTTCCGCGACGGGCACAGGCCGACCGAATTCGGCGAACTGGTGGGACCGGACGGCCAATCGCTGCATTACCGCCTGATCCGCCCGGCCAACTTCGATCCCGACAAACGCTACCCGGTCTTCATGCACATCTACGGCGGCCCAACCCATCGCCTGGTCACCGATAGCTGGTCGCGCCGGATCCTCATCGACCAGTACATGGCGCAGCAAGGCTACGTCGTGTTCTCGCTCGACAACCGCGGCATCGTGCGCCAGGGCAAGGCATTTCAGGATGCGGCCTATCTGAAACTGGGCCAGATCGAAATGGCCGACCAGATGATCGGTCTGGACTGGCTGCGGTCACAGGACTTCATCGATCCCGAGCGCATCGGCATCTTCGGCTGGAGTTACGGCGGTTATGTCGCCCTGATGGCGCTGGGTCAGTACCCCGGCGAATTTGCCGCCGGCGTGGCCGTCGCCCCGGTAACCGACTGGCGGCTCTACGACACCCACTACACCGAACGCTACATGGGCACGCCCCAGGACCAGCCCGAGGCCTACGAAAAGGGCGATGTGCTCACCTACGCCGACCAGATCGAAGACCGCCTGCTGCTCATCCACCCCATGGCCGACGACAACGTGCTGTTCACCCACTCGACCCTGCTGATGCAGGAGTTGCAGGAAAACGTCATCCCCTTCGACCTGATGACCTACCCCGGCGAAAAACACGCCATCGCCGGAGGCCCGCAACGGCTGCACGTGTACAAGACCATTGCGCAGTTCCTGGACAGGATCCTGCAGCCCGGTGAGGAAAAATGACCACCATAGGCACCCCCGAATCCCCCACCGCCACCCGCGTCATGCTGCTCGGCTCCGGCGAGCTGGGCAAGGAAGTGGCCATCGAGCTGCAGCGCTTCGGTTGCGAGGTCATCGCGGTGGACCGCTACCCCCATGCACCGGCCATGCAGGTCGCCCATCGTCACCACGTCATCGACATGCTCGACGGCCAGGCCCTGCACGGCATCGTCGAGCTCGACCGCCCGCACCTGATCGTGCCGGAGATCGAGGCCATCGCCACCGACACCCTGAAGTTGCTGGAAGAGGAAGGTTACACCGTGGTACCGACGGCCCAGGCCGCGCACCTGACCATGAACCGTGAGGGCATTCGTCGCCTGGCGGCCGAGGAGCTGGACCTGCCGACCTCTGCCTATCGCTTCGCCGACGATTACGAAACTTTCGCTCAGGCGGTCGAGTCCATCGGCCTGCCCTGCGTGGTCAAGCCGGTCATGTCCTCGTCGGGCAAGGGGCAGAGCCTGATCCGGCATCACAACGACATCGACAAGGCCTGGAAATACGCCCGATCCGGCGGCCGTGCCGGAGAAGGTCGGGTCATCGTCGAGGGTTTCGTGGATTTCGATTACGAGATCACGCTGCTGACCGTGCGCCATGCCGGCGGCACCAGTTTCTGCGAGCCGATCGGCCACACCCAGGTCGACGGCGATTACCGCGAATCCTGGCAACCGCAGCCGATGAGCGAGATCGCGCGACTGGAAGCCGAGCGCATCGCCGGCGAGATCACCGCCGCCCTGGGCGGCCGGGGCCTGTTCGGCGTCGAGCTGTTCGTCAAGGGTGACCAGGTCTGGTTCAGCGAAGTCTCGCCAAGACCCCACGACACCGGCCTGGTGACCCTGATTTCCCAGAACCTCTCGGAGTTCGCCCTGCACGCCCGCGCCATCCTCGGCCTGCCCATCGGGCACATCACCCAGCTCGGCCCCAGCGCCTCGGCCGCCTTGCTGGTCGAAGGCCAATCCGACCGCGTGCAGTTCGAACACATCGACAAGGCCCTGACAGAACCCGACACCGATCTGAGACTGTTCGGCAAGCCCGTCGTCGAAGGCAAACGCCGCATGGGCGTCACCCTGGCGCGTGGCGAGAGCCTTGAGGAAGCCCGCGAGAAGGCGACGAAGGCTAGGGATGCCATCGGCGTCAAGCTTTAGCTGGGAGTTCGTTTGTTCGTTGGCCTGTTGGCATGTTGGCTGGTTGACTGGTTAGTTGTCGCTTGGTCGTTTTGTCGTTTCGTCGCTTCGCAACTTGGTCTTCCGTCTTCCGTCTTCCGTCTTCCGTCTTCCGTCTTCCGTCTTCCGTCTTCCGTCTTCCGTCTTCCGTCTTCCGTCTTCCGTCTTCCGTCTTCCGTCTTCCGTCTTCCGTCTTCCGT
>SLIA01000161.1 GCA_007135935.1 Wenzhouxiangella sp. | reverse complement strand
CTGGCCACGCTGGCGCTGCAGATCAATGCCGACACCGCCGCCGGCGATACCTGGCCGTTGCTGGAAAAACGCTACAAGCAGGTCGCCATGGGCCAGGTAGCCGGTTCGGCCATGGAAGCCAGAGAAATGGGCTACCTCAGGCCCGAGGACCTGATCGTGATGCACGAGCATGAACTGCTGCACGCCGCCCATCACCAGGTGCGCGCCCTGGCTGCCGCCGGCTACCGCCCGGAGCAGGTGGCCCACTTCCCGGCCGCCGGCGACGTCGGTGTGGCCACGCTCAAGATGTTGCTGGTCAACATGCTAGAAGGTCACTTCATCTCCGAGCATGACTTCGAGATCGGCGAGCGCATCGCCACCGTGCTCTGCGGCGGCGAAATCGACCGCGGCACCCCGGTCAACGAAGAGTGGCTGCATCACCTGGAGCGCGAGCATTTCCTCGAGCTGTGTGCGATGGAGAAGACGCAGGAGCGTATTGGTCACATGCTCAAGACCGGCAAGCCATTGAGGAACTGACGCTGGGCCCTGGAAGTATCCAAAAGCTCTAACACGAAGAGCACGAAGAAGGCACGAAGGAAAGAATGAGAAAGGTAAGGTTGAAAGAGCAATCGAACGACATGAACACTTTTTTCTTCGTGTTCTTCGTGCCCTCCTTCGTGGCCTTCGTGTTAACAATTTAGCCAAGAAACAGGCAAAGGATTATTGACATGAGCAATGCATATGTAGTGGCAGCTGTGAGGACCCCCGTCGCCCGGGCGTTCAAGGGCGCATTCAGGAATTACCGGCCCGACGATCTGCTGGCCGATGCGCTGAGATCCGCGCTGGCCGAGGTGCCGGAACTGGACCCGACGCGGGTCGAGGACGTGATCGTGGGCTGTGCCATGCCCGAGGCCGAACAGGGCATGAACGTGGCCCGCATCGGTGCCTTGCTGGCCGGCCTGCCCGACACCGTGCCGGGCGTGACCGTCAACCGCTTCTGCTCGTCCGGCCTGCAGACCGTGGCCATGGCCGCCGACCGGATTCGCTTGGGCGAGGCCGACGTGATGATCGCCGCCGGCACCGAAACCATGACCATGGTGCCGATGATGGGTCACAAGGTGGCCATGAACCCGAAGGTGTTTTCCGACGACAATGTCGCGATTGCCTATGGCATGGGCATCACCGCCGAGAAGGTGGCGAAGGAATGGAATGTCAGCCGCCAGGACCAGGACGAGTTCGCCTATCAGTCGCACCAGAAGGCGATCGCGGCCATCGAGAGCGGCGAGTTCACCGAGATCCGCCCGGTCACCGTGACCAACCGCGTCCCCGACCCGAAGACCGGCCAGGTGCGTGAAATCGAAACCGTGGTCGACACCGACGAAGGCCCGCGCCGCGACACCACGCCCGAGGCGCTGGGCAAGCTCAGAACCGTGTTCGATGCCAAGGGATCGGTCACCGCCGGAACGAGCTCGCAGATGTCCGATGGCGCCGGCGCGCTGATCCTGGTCTCCGAGCGCGTGGTCAAGGAACTCAACCTGAAACCGCTGGCCGTCTTCCGCGGTTTCTCGGTCGCCGGCGTGCGCCCGGAAGTCATGGGCATCGGGCCCATCGAAGCCATCCCCAAAGTGCTCGGCCAGACCGGAATCAGCAAGGACGAACTGGACTGGATCGAACTCAACGAGGCCTTCGCCGCCCAGGCTTTGGCAGTCATGCGCACCACCGAACTGGACCCGGAGAAGGTCAACCCGCTCGGCGGCGCCATCGCGCTGGGCCATCCGCTGGGCGCAACGGGAGCGATCCTGTCGGCCAAGCTGATTCATGGTCTCAAGCGGCGCCAGCAGCGCTACGGCATGGTGACGATGTGCATCGGCACCGGCATGGGCGCGGCCGGGATTTTCGAACGGGTCTGACAAACAGGCCGAAGCGGTTCCGAAATCAGCCATCAAAAAAAGGCGGCACAGCGGGGAGCCGTGCCGCCTAACCCCCAACGGGGCAGGGAGCCCCGGGGTGCGCCCGTACCAGCAAACGGGCTTTCCTACCAACCGTTGGGAAACAGTTTGACACCCATCACGAAAAAGCGAAGCGGCAGATTTGCCCGGAAACGCGTAAGAAAACTGCGGTTATTCTTGTAGGAAATTTCCTACACGCGCTGATGCCACCGGCGGTGGCTGTCACGCAGCCAGTCTCGCGCCTGGCACATCCAGTAATGCCCCTGAATGGCCGCCCGGCCAAGCGCGCCCCCGGCCCACTGGGGCGGCCAGCGCCGAAACGCCGAAATCCGCCGGTCGTTGCCGGTCAACGCCTCGGCCATCATCTCGCCGGCCAGGGTGGTGGTGGCCATGCCATGCCCCCCGAAAGCCAGCGCATGCCACAAACCGTCCGAACGCTGCCCCAGCAGCGGCATCTGATGGCGGGCATAGCTCATCCAGCCGCCCCAGGCATATTCAAAACGAATACCGCCCAGTGATGGGAATACGCGGCGAATATCGCGCGCCATCAGGCGCCGAATCGCGGCAGGAGAACGCGCTGCCATCGAGATCCGTCCGCCCCACAGCAGGCGGGTATCCGGCAGGGGGCGGTAATAGTCGAAGGCAAAGCGCGTGTCGTAGACGGCCACCGGTGCCGGCATCAGCTCCCCGAGCATCGTCCCGAGTGGCTCGGTCACGGCAATATAGGTTGCCACGGGCTGCAGGGCACGCTGTACCGAACGGCACAGGCGTCGATCGTATCCGCCGGTGGCCAGCACCACTTCTTCGGCTTCGACTTCACCATCGTCACAGCGCAGGCGCCAGCGACCGTTGGCGGAGTGGATCGAACGCACCGGACTGTCGGCCAGGACCGCACTCCCGGCCTGCTCGATCACCCCGGCCAGGCCCTGGATATGTCTGAGTGGATGGAAATGAAAACTGCCGGGCTCGTGCAGCCCCGCACCATAGCGCGTCGAGTCGACCTGATCGCGCATCGACCGGCGATCGACCGGATCGAGCTGAAAACCGAGCTGCTCGTGCATTCGCCGGGCAAAGCCGTTGAGCTTGGCATCGTCACCGAACCAGTCGGCCAGGAGCACACCGGCATCGTTGACCTGACAATCGATACCGTAGCGATCGATGCGCTCGCGAATCAGGGTGACGGCCTGGCGCGTCCATCCGTGCAGCGTACGCGCCCGACTGGAGCCGAGCTGACCGATCAGGGCGTCGTTGTCGAGCGAGTAACCGGCAAAGACGAAACCGCCGTTACGGCCCGACGCTCCGCTTCCCGGTGCGCAGGAATCGATGACGCAGACATCGGTCTCGCCGCGCTCGACCAGGCCCAGCGCGGTCGCGATGCCAGCCAGTCCGGCACCGATCACGGCCACCCGACATCGATGCCTGCCGCGCAAATGGTCGAACTTCCGGGCAGGGGTCGTTGCCTCATACCAGGTCGCGCCCGGCCAGCGATCCGGGGCGGTATTCATCGAGCCGGCCATGTCGGATGGTAAACTCGGGAAAAAGCTTTCAAGGAGGTGCACATGGGCAAATCGACCAAGTATGAAGCCAAGGTGCCGGACGAGAACGGGATCATCCCGTACAGCGATGAAGAGCATAGCGTCTGGAGCGACCTTTATGCACGCCAGATCGACATCATCGAAGGGAGGGTGTGCCAGGAGTTTCTCGACGGGCTCGACATCCTGAATCTACCCACCGACCGGATCCCGCAGCCCAAGGAGGTATCCGAGGTGCTCTACGAGCGCACCGGTTGGCAGGTTGCGCCGGTTCCGGCACTGATCAACTTCGACCGTTTCTTCAAGCTGCTGTCGGAGAAGAAGTTTCCGGCTGCCTCGTTCATTCGCTCGCGCGAGGAAATGGACTATCTACAAGAGCCGGACATCTTCCATGAGATCTTCGGCCACACCACCATGCTGACCCACCAGGCCTTTGCCGACTTCACCCATGCCTATGGCCTGGCCGGGGTCAATGCCAGCAAGAAAGAACGTGTCTTTCTCGCCCGCCTGTACTGGTTCACCGTCGAGTTCGGCCTGATCGACACGCCCGCGGGGGTGCGTATCTACGGCGGTGGAATTGCATCGTCTCCGGGCGAGACGGTCTACTCGCTGGAAAGCGACGAACCGATTCGCCGCCCCTTCGACCCGATCGATGCCTTGAGAACGCCGTATCGCATCGACATCTACCAGAGCGTCTACTACATTCTCGAGCGCATGGACGACCTGTTCGGCCTGGCAGGAGAGGATCTCATCGATCTCATCCGCAAGGCCCGCGCGCTCGGCCAGTTCGAACCCACCTATCCACCCAAGGAGAAGGAAGCAGCCTGATCATGAGCGACAACACTCTGACCGAGAAGAAATGCGTGCCCTGCGAAGGAGGCACCAGCCCGCTGGAACGCGATCGTATCGAGGAGCTGCTGCCGCAGATTCCCGGCTGGCAGGTCGATGATGCCGGCAAGACGATTTACCGGCGCTTCGAGTTCAAGGGCTTCTACAAGACCATGGCCTTCATCAATGCCATGGCCTGGATTGCCAACCAGGAAGCCCACCATCCGGACTTCGAGGCCGGTTACAACTTCTGTCTGGTGAACTTCACCACACACGCCATTGACGGGCTGAGCGAGAACGACTTCATCTGCGCGGCCAAAGTCAACGCCCTGCTCGACGAATGAGCGAAACGGCCCCGCGCAGATCGGCCCGGCCAGGGCAGCTGGCCGATGACCTCGAACGCGCCCGCGCTGCCGTCAACGAGGTCATCGTCGACAAACCCGATGTGGTCGACCTGGCCTTCACCGCCATGCTGGCCGGCGGCCACCTGCTTATCGAAGACCTGCCCGGCGTCGGCAAGACGACGCTGGCGCAGGCCCTCTCGCTGGCCATGGGCGGCAACTGGCAGCGCATCCAGTTCACCAGCGACATGCTGCCGGCCGACATCGTCGGCGTGTCGGTTTTCCGGCGCGAAGACGAAACCTTCGAATTCCGGCCCGGCCCGGTTTTCGCCAACGTGGTGCTGGCCGACGAGATCAACCGTGCCACTCCGCGCACCCAGTCGGCCCTGCTCGAAGCAATGGCCGAGGGACAGGTGACCGTCGACGGCCAGACCCATCCGCTGCCGAGACCGTTTTTCGTCATCGCGACCCAGAATCCGCTGGACCTTACTGGCACTTATCCGCTGCCCGATTCGCAACTCGACCGCTTTCTGCTGAGAACCAGCATCGGTTATCCGTCAGCGGCCGAGGAACGGCGCCTGCTCGTCGAGCCGGACCGGCGCAATCTGCTCGAGAGCATGCAGCCGGTGCTCGACCCGGAGCGCATCAGCGAACTGGTCGATGCCGCCGCAGCACTGCACGTCGCCGACCCGGTACTGGACTATATCCAGGCCCTGATTGCGGCCAGCCGTGCGCACGCGGCAGTACAGACCGGTCTGTCGCCGCGCGCGTCACTGGCCCTGATCCAGTGTGCCCGCGCCCATGCACTGGTCCGCCAGCAGGATTTCTGTCTGCCCGACAACGTCAAGCAGGTCTTTCCGGCGCTGGCCGTTCACCGGCTGCAACCGCTGGCCGAATCCGGCATGAGCAGCGAGGAAATCGTCGCCGATATCCTGGCCCATACGCCCGTGCCCTGACATGGCGGAGTCCGCCACGCAGGGCCGGCGCCCGGACCCGAGAAAGGCCTGGCAGAAACTGATGGAGCGCTGGCTGAAGCGGCGCGCCCCCATTCACCCGCCGCTGACCCTCGTCTACCGCCAGATTTTCATTCTCCCGACCCGTTTCGGCTGGATGCTGGGCGTGCTGATGGGGGCGATGCTGATCGGCAGTCTCAACTTCAACAACAACCTCGGCCTGCTGACCACTTTCATCGTTGCCGGACTGTCGGTCAACTCCATGCTGATTGCCTTTCGCAACCTGCACAAGCTGTCCATCCGCGGCGGCATGGCCAGGCCGGTATTCGCCGGCCAGACAGCCAACTACCAGCTGTCGCTGCAAAGTGTCGACCAGCGTCCGCGTCCGTCGCTATGCCTGCGTCACGGCAAGGACCTGGTCGGTGTCGATATCGACAGCGCCAGTGCGGCCAGCATCGCCATTCCCATTGCCACTCGTTGGCGCGGCTGGCACCGGCCGGGCCGCATGCGCATCGAAACCTCCCATCCCATGGGGCTATTCCGGGCCTGGGCCTGGTTCTGGCCCGATCGACCGTACCTGGTCTGGCCACAGCCGGCCCAACAGCCGCCACCGCTGCCCGACAGTGGCGGCAGCCCCGGAGGCCAAGACCAGCGTCAGCCAATCGACGGCGAGGACTTCTACAGTCTCAGGCAGTGGCGCGAGGGCGACCCCTTGCACCGCATCGCCTGGAAAGCCAGCCAGCGACACCAGGACCTGTTATCGCGCGAGTTTCGCCAGGAACAGTCACCGGAGCTGGTGCTGGCACTCGAACAGGCACCGGCGCGGGATCTGGAGGCGCGCATTTCCATTCTCACCGCCTGGGTGATTCAGGCCGAGCAGCAGGAACGCACCTGGACCCTCAGGCTGGGATCGACCGAGCTCGGCCCCGACCAGGGGCCGGCGCATCGAGAGCGCTGCCTGCGCGCCCTGGCCGAGCTGTGAAACAGTCCGAACAAGACATTCCCCTGCACACCGTCGGCTGGACGGTCGCCGCCATGCTGGTGGCCGCCCTGCCACACCTGGCCGAAATGCCGCTGGGACTGGCCGGTCTGGTCGTGGCCGCAGCCGCATGGCGGCTGGCCGCAGCCCACTCCGGCTGGCAGCCTCCCCCGCGCTGGCTGCGCCTCATGCTGACCGTCGGTGCAGTCGCGCTGGTCGTGTTTACCCTCGGCGCGCTGTGGGGACGACGCACGGCGGCCACGCTGCTGTGCGTCATGCTGGCGGCAAAGATGTTCGAGATGTTCCGCCTGCGCGACCTGCGCATGGTCGCATCGGTGTGTTTTTTCCTGATCGCGACGCACTTCCTGTTCAACGAACGCCTTTTCTACCTTGTCTACCTGGCCGCGGGTGCCATGGTGGCCGTGACTGCACTGATCCAGATTCAGCGCTACGAGGACAGCGTGCTGTCGGGTACAACCGTACGCGTACCCGACCACCGCCGACTGATCCGCCAGGGTGCGCTCATGGTGGCGGCCGCTCTGCCGGTGGCGCTGACCCTGTTCGTGCTGTTTCCGCGCCTGGCCCAGCCCCTGTGGGGATTGCCCGAGCAGGTCATGGACGGACGCACCGGTCTGTCCGACAGCATGTCGCCGGGCAGCATCGCCAACCTGTTTCTCGACGACTCGCCCGCATTCCGGGCCGAATTCGAAGACCAGCCACCGCCGCCCCAGGAGCGCTACTGGCGCGGCCCGGTCCTGTGGCATTTCGATGGAAGCACCTGGCGACAATCGCAGTTCGCCTCGCGCCAGCCGGCCATACCGGTGGAAGCCGCCTCCGATTCCATCCGCTACAGCATCCAGCTCGAACCCCATGAGCAGCGCTGGCTGTTCGTGCTCGATTATCCGGTCAACGCCCCGCCGGAATCCCATATCAGTCTCGATTACCAGCTCATCAACCGGCGGCCGGTCACCAGCCTGACCCAGTACGAAATGGTCAGCACTCCGGACTTTCTCGACATGCCCGGACTGCACGAGAACCTGAGACGCCAGGCACTCGCGCTGCCCTCGGAACGCAATCCGCGCACACTGGAGCGGGCGCGTGAACTGCGCGAACGCTATCCCGATGATCGCGACCTGGTCGGCGCCGTGCTGCGCTGGTTCAATGAAGAGGAGTTCTTCTACAGCCTGGAGACCACACCGACCGGGCGCCACGGCGCCGACGAGTTCCTGTTCGACCTGCGTGTGGGTTACTGCGAGCACTATGCCTCGGCCTTCGCCATACTGATGCGCGCAGCCGGCGTTCCCACGCGGGTGGTCACCGGATACCAGGGCGGGGACTGGCAGCCCAACGGCCGCTACCTGCTGATTCGCCAATCCGACGCCCATGCCTGGACCGAGGTGTGGCTGGAGGAATCCGGCTGGACCCGGGTCGATCCCACCTCCGCGGTCGCACCCGATCGCATCGATCAGGGCTCGCGCGGCGCCATCGGTCAGAGTCGCCACCTGCTCGATACCGACTGGCTGCGCAACCTGCGCAATCGCTACGACCGCTTCCAGCACCTCTGGAACCGCTGGATTCTCGGCTTCGACGCGGAACGTCAGCGCCGCCTCCTGGAGCGTCTGGGCATGCCGGATACGCGCCCTGGCGCCATTGCCGCGGTCATGGTCGTTGCGCTGGCAGGGGTGATTGCCACGGTCATGCTGGTCTTGCTCGGCCGGTCATGGCGCCAGACCGACCCGCTGCTGCGCGCCTGGTTGCGACTTCAGCGACGGCTGCAAAAGGCCGGCATCAGGCGAGCAAGCGGAGAAACACCCCTGGAGCTGCTCGAGCGAGCCGCAGATGCCCTGCCCGATCACACAGTCGAGTTGCAAGAGCTGGCCGAACTCTACGGCCATGCACGATACGGGCCGCAACCGGCCAGCCAGGTGCAACGCTTCATCGAGCGCAGCAAGGCGTTCAAACCGGGCCATACCGGCGAACCAGCGCGCTTGACCGGCGTCTAACTGGTGGACCATGGAACACGGGACATGCCGGGAGGAGACAACCATCATGCCGCAACCGATCAGATTCACCCTGGGCCTCGGCCTTGCCGTAGCCTCGTTCATGCTGCTGAGCGGATGTGCCACCGTTCCGGCACACCTGGCTGGCGACTACCCCGATTTCCAGCCCGACCAGGCCACCGAACGCTCGGTGGGGGCACAAGTGCGCTGGGGCGGCATCGTCGTTGACACCCGGCCGGCTCGTGACGAAACCTGCGTGGAAATCCTCACCCGCCAACTCGGTCGCGACATGCGCCCGAAGGCGACCGACATTGCCCGCGGCCGCTTCCTGGCCTGTCGCGACGGCTTCAAGGATCCGGCCGTGTTCTACAGCGGCCGCGAAATCACCGTGATCGGCCGGCTGACGGAGTTCACCAAGGGCACGATTGGCGAGTTCGAGTATCGCTACCCCCGCGTCGAGGCCGATGTCCTGCACCTGTGGGCCCCGCGCCCCGACGTGGTCTACCATTACTACGATCCGTGGTGGTACGACCCGTGGTGGCCACACTATCGCCATCCCTACCGCGGGCCGAGAACCCGGGTTTCGGGGCATATCATCATTACACGCTGATCCTTGCGGGCTCGCGATTGCACGTGATATCCGCAACGTCCGTCAATCACTGTTTCTTGATACAGTAACGGCATGAAGCTGACCCCACGCCAGCAGGAGATTCTCGACTACATCGAACAGTGCATGCAGATCGACGGCATGCCGCCGACCCGGGCCGAGATCGTCGAGCACTTCGGCTTCGCCTCGCCCAACGCCGCCCAGTGCCACCTGCGGGCGCTGGCCGCTCGCGGCGCCATCGAATTGCGCAAGGGCACGGCACGCGGCATCGTGCCGCTGGACCGTGACCGGACGAATGCCGGAAACCGGGCGTCGTTGACCATGCCGGTGATCGGCCGGGTGGCGGCCGGTTCACCGTTGCTGGCCGTGGAAAACCGCGAAGACGCTATCCAGGTCGACCCGGGGCTGTTCAGGCCCCGCCCCGATTACGCCCTGCGCGTGACCGGCGACAGCATGATCAACGCCGGCATCAACGACGGCGACCTGCTCGTCGTCCATCGCACGCCCGAGGCCCGTTCGGGCCAGATCGTGGTCGCGCGCATCAACGACGAGGTCACAGTCAAGCGTTTGCTGCGCCGCGGCCGGGGCATACGCCTCAAGGCCGAAAACCCGCACTACGAAGACATCCAGGTCGGCAGCGGCGACGATTTTGCCATCGAGGGCCTGGGCGTGGGCGTTATCCGGGCAGGGATGGACTGATCTCAGCCGTCGACCAGTCGGAACGGGTCGGCATCGGCAAGGAAGGCAAACTGCTTGCGGTACTGGTCGAGACGCTCGCGATCCAGACGGACGCGAACCACGGCTTCGTCGGCTCCCATTTCGACCAGACGATGCCCTTCCATGCTCCAGGCCCCGGAACAGCCCGGATAGGCGATATCACTGCCGACGATCTCGCTGCAATTGACCCCGATGACGTAGGCCTGGTTCTCGATGGCCCGGGCCTTGAGCAGGGCACTCCAGGCATCCACGCGTGCCGCCGGCCAGTTGGCGACGAACAACTGGATATCGAACTCGCGGGTGTTGCGACACCAGACCGGGAAACGCAGGTCGTAGCAAACCTGCAGATCGATGCGCCAGCCCCGCCAGTCGACCACGACCGGACCCCCGCCGGCGGCATAACGCGTATCCTCGCCGCCAAAACCGAACCGATGGCGCTTGTCATAGTATTGCGGCTGCCCGTCGGGCACGGCGAAGACGAAACGATTGCGACGCGAGCCGTCTTCGTCGGCGATCACCAGGCTGCCGCAGACCGCGGCATTGCGCTCCCGGGCCTGACTGCAAAGCCAGGCGACCGATGGACCATCCATGCGCTCGGCGTCCAGACCGGCATCGCCGAGAAAGCCGGTGGTAAAGGTTTCGGGCAGTACGTAGAGGTCGCAGCCGGGCTGGCGGTCCATCAGGCCGGAAAGACGCCGACGATTACCTTCGGCATCCTGCCAGCGCAGATCGGCCTGCACCAGGGCGACGTCGAGTTGCTCTGCCTGCCCGGGCATGTTCGATCAGGCTCCCCGCGCCTGCAGGCGCTCAAGCTCCGGCTCGCTGAACCCGGCCCGGCGGCGCGCAGGCAGATTGAAGGGACCGCGCAACTGGTCGGCAAAATATTGCTTGAGCAAGGAATCGAAAGTCGAATCAGGCTCCGCGCCGCGCAGCTGACAACAATGATGAAACCAGCGCGTGCCGATGGCCACATGCGCCTCTTCTTCCTCCAGGATGACTTCGAGCAGAGCAACGGTACGGTCGTCACCGACCTGGCGCAGCTTCTCGATCATGCCGGGAGTGACATCCAGACCACGCGCCTCAAGCACACGCGGCACCAGGGCCATGCGAATCAGGACATCATGCGCGGTCTTTTCGGCCATGTCCCACAAGCCGTTGTGGGCTGGAAGATCACCGTAGTCGGATCCGAGCTCGTTGAGCCGCTCGCGCAGCATGCGGAAATGCCGCGCCTCGTCGTGGGCGACTCGCAACCAGTCACGGTAGAACTCATCCGGCATGCCGTCGAAGCGCAGCGCGGCATCCAGGCCGAGATTGATGGCATTGAATTCGATATGGGCAATCGCATGGACCAGCGCCACGCGCCCGTCTTGCGACCCCAGTCCACGCTTGGGCAATTCGCGCGGGCTGACCAGGCGCGGCTGTCCGGGACGGCCGCAGGCCAAAAGCCCCGGAGGCCCCGGATCGGACGGCACCCACTGGCCGCTGCCGATCCGGTCGGCCAGCCGGTCGACCAGCTGGCACTTTTCCTCCGGGTCGGTCTCGGCCAGCGCATCGCGGGCCAGAGACCATTCGTCCACGGACTCAGCTCTTGTTGATGGCGTCGACGAGGGCATCGGCAAAGCCGCTGGTCTTGACCTCGGTGGCATTGTCGATCTGGCGGGCAAAGTCGTAAGTCACGACCTTGTCGCTGACCACCTTCTCGAAGGCGTCCTCGATCAGCCTGGTGACTTCCGGCCAGCCGATGTAGTCGAACATCATGCAACCGGAGAACATCAGCGAGCTGGGATTGACCTTGTCCTGACCGGCGTACTTCGGTGCCGTGCCATGGGTGGCTTCGAACACGGCCACGTTATCGGCCATGTTGGCGCCCGGCGCGATTCCCATGCCACCCACCTCCGCGGCCAGCGCGTCGGACAGGTAGTCGCCATTGAGGTTCATGGTCGCCAGCACGTCGAAGTCTGCCGGACGCAGCAGCATGAGCTGGAACATGATGTCGGCAATGCGATCCTTGATCACGATCTTGCCTTCGGGCTGCTTGCCGTCGTACTTGTCCCAGAGCTCGTCCTCGGTGATGGTGACATCGCCGAACTCCTCGGCGGCCAGCTCATAACCCCACTTGCGGAACGCACCCTCGGTGAACTTCATGATGTTGCCCTTGTGCACCAGAGTGACCGACTTGCGGTTGTTGTCGATGGCGAACTGGATGGCCTTGCGCACCAGTCGCTTGGTGCCGTAGGAGGAAATCGGCTTGATGCCGATGCCGGCACCTTCGAAGAACTCGGCACCCATTTCCTCGCGCAGGAACTTCGCCAGCTTTTCGTTTTCCGGCGTACCCGACTCGTACTCCAGTCCGCAATAGACGTCCTCGGTGTTCTCGCGGAAGATGACGGCGTCGACTTCATGCGGCTTTTTCAGCGGCGAAGGCACGCCCTCATACCACTTGACCGGGCGCACGCAAGCGTAGAGATCAAGCGTCTGACGCAGCGAGACGTTGAGCGAACGGAAACCCTCGCCCACCGGCGTGGTCAGCGGGCCCTTGATGGCCACGTTGAGTTCCTTGATGGCATCGAGCGTTTCCTGGGGGAAGTAGTCGCCGTCATAGATGCCGGCGGCCTTCTCACCGAGAAAGAGCTCGGCCCAATGGACGCGACGCTTGCCGCCATAGGCTTTCTCCACCGCGGCGTTCCAGACCTTCATGCACGCCGGAGTGATGTCGGCACCGATTCCGTCGCCCTCGATAAAGCCCAGGATCGGCTCGTCAGTGACGACCAGCCGGCCGTCCTCGACGCGAATCTTGTCGCCCGATTCGGGCATCTTTACATGCTGGAATCCCATCTTTCATCCTCTTAACGCGAAAGGCGCTAGTCTACCACCGCCACGTCCATGACCGTTGCCCGACTCGACCCTGACAGCATGCCGAAAGCACCTGCACAGCACCGAACACTGGGGTTGGTTCTCGCGCTTTCCCTGCTTGCCCATGCGGCGCTGTTGTCATGGCCGATCGACCACGAACAGCCGCCGCGCCAGCACGGCACGGATCGCATCAGCCTGGTTGCGCTGCCGCTTCGTCCGACGCCTGCAGGGCTCGAAGCGGAAGTCATCGAGCCGCCCGTCCGGGATGACACGATAATCGAGCCGGACACGCCAGCCCCCCAGACGCCGGAAGTCGAGGAC
Organism: Wenzhouxiangella sp.; assembly: GCA_007135935.1. Lineage (GTDB taxonomy): Bacteria > Pseudomonadota > Gammaproteobacteria > Xanthomonadales > Wenzhouxiangellaceae > Wenzhouxiangella. Next base: position 15,515 of record SLIA01000161.1, on the reverse strand, counting down.
CGGCCCGGCCGATCTGAACCGGAACCCGCCGAGCCCACAGGACCCGATGCCGCCGAAATTCGGCGCCAGGCACTGCAGCTGGCCGGAGACAGCGCGACTCGGCAGGCTGACGACGCCGGGCACAATACCTTGTCATTTCGCGCCGCCCCGCGACTGCCCGGGGCAAGCGGATGGCTGGACCAGCATGTGGTAACCGTGACCGCCAGCCGTCAACAATGGCGATCGGTCGACGGTGGGCATCACTCGAGAATCGTTGCATCGAACGGGCGGGTGGTATGCGCATCCATTCGCCCGCCCACCATGCAGGAATTCTTCAACCCCTCGATGTCGGCGGCCGTGACCATGCTGCGCGATTGCGGACGCGAGCGACCGCGTTCTCGATCAACCGCCGACCCATGGCATAGAGCCGTGGCTGACTGAACCGTCCATCAAGAAGCCTTCGAATGGCTCTGCGAGGGCGCGACGGGTGTTTCATGGAAAAGAGTTCAAGGTTCACCACAGAGGCACAGAGGACACCGAGACGGGAAGGCGCTTCTCGATTGTTCTCTGTGCCACTGTGGTCTGCTCTTGCTGTCCTTTCTTGACAGCGGACCCGATAACGGGACTGGAGACTTTGCGGGAGGCTCTTTGGCGGCGGTGTGCTAGTGTACCCCGTCGTTAATCCTGTAACATTCAGCGAGGCGGAAAGCGCTTAGCTGCAAGGCAGCGCTCGCAGGGAATGCTTATTGCCTTTCCAAGAGCGATAACGCCGCAGATGAGCGCTTTCCGACTCGCCCTCCGGGAGCGTGCCTGAGACGACAGCTCGGCGTTGCGAACCTTGTAAAGGGCTAGCCATTCACGCGCGAAGGCATTCCGGCCAGGCTTCTTTCGGCCAAGCCCGAAAACCGCCTGGCCTCCGTTGCCTGCACTGCGGTTCGCGCCTTGATTTGTCGACTCAGTCGCGCTCTGAATGTTACAGGATTAACGACGGGGTACACTAGAGTGTCGATCCAGCGCTCTGTCAAGGGCAGGCCCCAAGCACCGGAACCACCCGATGACCGCCCCGACCAGCAACCAATCGGCTCGCGGGAGCCAGCATGAAATAACGAGCCTCGCCAGACGTCACTTGCGTCCGGCGACCATGGCATGGTCGCTGTTGCTGGCACTTGCACTGGTCCTGGCCGGCATGGGCCTGGGCCATACCGGCGCCGGACAGATGGCGAGACAGCAGGCCCAGACCGAACTGGACAGCGCCAGCCAGCGCCTGGCCGCGCGATTCGACGCCATCATCGAAGAAGCAAGCCGCGTTTTCACCCAACTGGGCCAATCACAGGAGCCGCGCTGCAGCGAGGCCGAGCTGCTGGTCATGCGCACCGAGGTCTTCAACGCCCGCTTCCTGCGCGATGTCGGACGACTGGACGACAGCGTGCTGTATTGCAGCACGGCGCTGGGCGCGCTCGACAGCCCCTATCGCGGCGGCCCGCCCGACATCACCATTGCCAACGGCCTCGGCCTGAAGACCGACCGCGAGGTGCTGGCCGGCGAAGACACCCGCACCATGGTCATCGAGGACCGGAACTTCAACGCGCTGGTCGACCCCGGCGTGGTCACCGATCTGGCTGCCGCCATGGACGAGGCCACCCTGTTTCTGAGCGACAAGTCGACAGCGGATCGCGAGTGGCACCCGTTCCACTCGAACACGGAACTGACTCATGACGGACTGACCAGCATCCAGTGCAACGATCGCAGCGGGCTGTGCGTGATGCTCCATTACCCGCGTGATCGCCTGGCCGCCTGGCAGCCGCAAACCCGCATGGCCATGGCCGGTTTTGGCGGCGCGGCGGGATTAGCCCTGTTCCTGGTCATCTTCATGGGACTGCGCCAGGAAGAGACACCCGAACGACGCCTGCGGCGGGCATTGGCCCACGACTGGATTCATACGGTCTATCAACCCATCATTCGCCTGCCTGATCACCGCCTCGTCGGTTTCGAGGCCCTGGCCCGCTGGCGCGACGATGATGGAAACGGGCTGCCGGCAGAAGACTTCATCGCACTGGCCGAACGGACCGGCCTGATCGGCCAGGTCAGCGAACGCATGATCCGCACCATCGGGAAAGAGCTCTCGCCCTGGCTCAAGCAGCACCCCGAGTGTGTCATTGCCGTCAACATCGCCCCGGCCGAACTCGATGACGACGCCCTGATCGAAAAGCTCGACCGGGAGTTGATCGAGCGCGGCGTGCGGGCCGAACAGGTCTATATCGAGATCACCGAACGCACCATGGTCGAAAACGAGTCGGCACACGACCGCATCGAACAGCTGGCCAGACGCGGATTCAGGGTCTATGCCGACGACTTCGGCGTCGGCTACTGCGGCCTGGCCTACCTGAACGACATGGACGTGCACGGCATCAAGATCAGCCACCTGTTCACCGCCGCCGTGGCCACAGACAGCCCCAAGGCCGCCCTGGTGCCACGCATTACCGAACTGGCCCGCGAACTGGGTCTGGACGTGGTCATCGAAGGCGTCGAGACCCGGGAGCAGGCCGATTCCTTGTCGGAACTCGAACCCATCCTGGTCCAGGGGTGGCTGTATTCACGCGGCATGGATATCGAGGAGCTGACGCAGCGCTTCAACGGCGGTCTCGACCTGCCACCGCCGGACTGAGCCACACCGCTCGGTTCATTGCAGCTTTTCGAGCGTCTGCCGACACACGGCCAGCAATTCTTCCTCGCCAGCCAGCACAAGGTTGGCCGCCGCGGCCAGCGGAATGTAGCAGTCGGCGCCGCTCACCCGCGCCAGCGGCTTGCCGCCCTGCCCGGCCTCGACCAGCGCGGCCACAATCGCCTCGGCAATGCCGCCATCGGGCCGTCCCTCGTCGAACACCACCACGGCCGAGCACTGGCCGGCCTGTCGTGCAATCGTCTCGCGGTCCAGCGGCTTGAGCCAGCGCAGATCCATGACCCGCACCGCCACACCGCGTTCTTTCGACAGCTTGCCGGCGGTGCGCAGGGCCATCGGGACACCATTGCCAAAAGTGATGATCAGCAAATCGCCGGCCGATTCGTTATAGATCCGTGGCTGCCAAGGCGACAGGTACTGGTCGGGAGTGGGATAAGGGAAGGTCCACAGTCCGTCGTCCTTGTCGCGCAGATCCTTGGTCATGTACAGCGCGATCGGCTCGAGAAAGGCCGAGACCCTGCCGTCGACCTGCGCCAGCGCCGCCATGGTGCGCAGCATCATGACCGCGTCGTCGCCACGAGACGGACAACCGATCACCAGGCCCGGAATATCGCGCAGCGCGGCAATCGAGTTGTCGTTGTGGAAATGCCCGCCAAAGCCCTTCTGGTAACCCAGGCTGGCGATACGCATCACCATGGGGTTGCGGAACTGACCATTGGAAAAGTACTGCAGGGAGCAGGCTTCGCCCCGGATCTGGTCGCAGGCATTGTGGAAATAGGCCAGGTACTGGATCTCGGGAATGGGCAGGTAGCCCATCGCGCCGTACCCCTGCGCCAGGCCGAGAATGGTGGTCTCGTCAAGCAGCGTATTGAACACCCTGCGCCCGCCGAATCGCCTGACCAGCCCCTTGGTGACCGTGTAGACGCCGCCCTTGCGGGCCACATCCTCGCCGAACACCAGCGCTTCTGGATACTTGACCATCAGGTCGGTCAGCGCGCGATTGATCTGGATGGCCAGGTGGCGGGCGGGCTGACGCTCCGGCAAGAGCTTTTCGTTGCCGAAGGCCGCAACCCGGGCCTGATGATCGGGCGCACGGGCCGACTCGGTGGCCACACGATCCGTCGACACCGGTGCCAGCGGCGCCATGACCTCCTCCAGCGAGGTGAGCCGACCGGCGCCGTCGGCCCGATCGGCTTCGGCCAGGCACTGCCGGTGAAGAGCCCAGTAGCGCTGGTGAATACCGGCCGGCGTCATCAACCCGCGCGCCACCACCAGCTCGGCTGAACGCAACAGGGGATCGGCACGCTCGGCTGCCTCAAGCTCCGCATCCGAGCGATATTCGATCTCGAAATCGGTTCCGGCATGCCCCATCAGCCGGGTGGTCTTGAGGTGCAGGAAGACGGGGCGACGACGCTGGCGACATTCGGCCACGGCGCGCTCGACCGCCTGCCAGCCGGTAGCCAGGTCCAGCCCGTCGGCAAAGTGATAGCTGATGCCGTGACGACGCGACATGCTGTCGGCCACCCAGTTGGTCGGCGTGGGCACGGAAATGCCGATGCCGTTGTCCTCGCACACCATCAACAGCGGCACCGGCAGGTTCTGGTGCCGGCCCCAGGCCGCACTGTTGATCGCCGACTGGGCCGTGGCATGGTTGAGGCTGGCATCGCCGAAGCTGCAGACGGCAATGGCGTCATCGGGCACGGGCAGGTCATGCCGCCCGCCACTGCCATGGGCAATGGCCAGCGCGGTTCCGAGCGCCTTGGGCAGATGGCTGGCGATGGTCGAGGTCTGCGGCAGGACCCACAGCGGCCGACTGCCCCAGACCTTGTGCCGCCCGCCGGAGGCCGGGTCAGCCTTTGCCGCGGCAAACGACAGGCAGGTGTCGCGGATGAAATCCATCCCCTCGATCTTGCGGTAACGCTCGGCCATGAAACCGCCGGAACGGTAGTGCAGGAATGCCGGGTCGGTATGCCGGGTCAGTCGGCCGAGCATGACATTGCCCTCGTGCCCGGACGAACCGATGGTGTAGAAGACCTTGTTCTCCGTGCGCTTGATGCGCGCCATCAGATCGAGCTGGCGCGAGACCATCTGACTTTCGAACAGTTCGAGCAGATCGGCGTCGCCGATACCGGCAGCATCGACCGCTTCCACCTGGCCCGACGCCAGTGCATCGAGGTGATCGAGAAACTGCCGGTCAACGACCTCGGCGCGGTTGATGTTGCGGTTCGGTGTTGGCTTTGACATGGGAAATGATCTGCTTCGAGCAATCGAACTTCGATGAGCCTGGGGGCGGTTGGAGGGTTCAGGTTTCAGCGTTCAGGTTTCAGGGGTGGTTCCGGCACCGCTTCAAGCTGCGATGAATGCTCCGAGCCCTGGCCGATCATGCTGCCAGTTTCCAGAACCCACCGGAGTCCTCCCTGAGCCCTGAACCCTGAACCCTGAACGCTAAAAAGCGTTATGCCCCGTCAGCTCCCGCCCGACGACCAGCTGGTGCACGGTCTCGGTGCCCTCGTAGGTGATCACCGACTCGAGGTTGAGCATGTGGCGAATGGGCGAATATTCCAGCGTGATGCCGGAGCCGCCAAGCAGGTCGCGGCATTCGCGTGCAATGTCCATGGCCATGCGCACGTTGTTCCACTTGGCCAGCGAAATCTGGGTCGGATGCACCCGGCCCTCGTCCTTGAGCTTGCCCAGTCGCCAGGACATCAGTTGCGCGGCGGTGATGCGACGCGCCATGTCGGCCATCTTGATCTGCGCGCTCTGGGTGGCGGCCACCGGACGGCCGAACAGCTCACGCTCCTGGCAGTAGTCCAGCGTCTCCGACAGGCAGGCAATGGCCGCACCGATCGGACCCCAGGTAATGCCGTAGCGGGCCTGGCTCAGACAGGAAAGCGGGCCCTTGAGTCCCTTGACGCCAGGCAGACGGTTGGCGTCGGGCACGCGCACGTTGTCGAAATACAGCTCCGAGGTCACCGAAGCCCGCAGCGACATCTTGGCGTGGATGTCGCGCGCCTCGAAGCCGTCGAAATCCTTCTCGACGATGAAGCCCTGAACCCCGTCGTCGGTGCGCGCCCAGACAATGGCGATGTCGGCGATCGAACCATTGGTGATCCACATCTTCGCACCGTTGAGGATCCAGTCGTCGCCATCGCGCCGGGCATGCGTTTTCATGTTGGACGGATCCGACCCGCCATGCGGCTCGGTCAGACCGAAACAGCCGATCACCTTGCCGGCCGCCATCTCCGGCAGCCAGCGTTCCTTCTGCTCCTCCGAGCCAAAGGCGTGAATCGGGTACATGCAAAGAGACGACTGCACCGACACGAAGCTTCTCAGGCCCGAGTCGCCGCGCTCCAGCTCCTGGCAGATCAGACCATAGCTGACGGCGTTGAGTCCGGCACAGCCATAGCCTTCAAGGCTGGATCCGAGCAGGCCAAGTTCGGCGATCTCCGGAATCAACTCGGACGGGAACCGCCCCTCGTCGAAGCACTGTGGAATCAGCGGCAGGGCCTTTTCGTCAACAAAGCGGGCCACCGTGTCACGGATCATCCGCTCTTCATCGGTCAGCAGGTCATTGATTTCGTAGAGATCGACGGGATTGAGTGAACGCATGGTCTGGCAGTGATCAAGTGTGGTTTGGGGGTCAGCGGGCATTGTACGTGATCGCGCCCGCCCTGACATCGGTGCCCTCGGGCTTCGACAGAGGTTCCTCCGGCCAGGCCCGGTGGGTATAATATGATGCTGATCAACTTCTCAATCCGAAGAATGTCCATGCTGAAGCGAATGATTGCAATCGCGGCGGTGGCGCTTTTCGCCCTGCCCGCTCATGCCGAGCGAGGAGACCCGGAGCGCGGCGAAGAGATCGCCTATACCTGTTCGGGCTGTCACGGAATTCCGCACCATGTGAACGTGTATCCCACTTACCGGGTGCCGAAACTGGGCGGCCAGAGCTATGGCTACATCGTCAATTCGCTCAAGGCCTATCGTTCCGGTGAACGCCGACACGCGACCATGGAGGCTCAGGCCAACACGCTGTCGGACGAGGACATTCACGATATCGCCGCCTACTTCGTCAGCCTGACCGCGGAGGACAACTGATGAGAATTTCGATGATCGTCGCGTCCGCCGTGGCGCTGCTGATGCTCAGCCAGCACGCACTGGCCGGAAACCCGAGCCGGGGCCTGGAAATCTCCGAGGTCTGCCAGGCCTGTCACGGCCGCGACGGGAACCTGGTGCCGGACGACGAAACACCGCGCCTGGCCGGGCAGTACGAGGACTACCTCATTCACTCCCTCAAGGCCTATCGCTCCGGCGACCGCGAAAACGCCATCATGCAGGGGTTTGCCAGAGATCTCAGCGATCAGGACATTCGCGACCTGGCTGCCTGGTACTCGCGCCAGGAAGGCCTGAAGATCCTGCGGATCAGGTAGGTAGGTGGTCGGTAATCGGTGATCGGTGGTCAGTAATCGGAAGCCAGACCTTCAGCACCCGCTCACTGACTACTGACCACAGACAACCGACTACTGAAAATACGGATTCTCGCCACTGGCGTGGTCGGTGGCGTCGATCACCTCGCGCACTTCCGGCACTTCCTGGCGCAGGGTCGTCTCGATGCCCTGCTTCAGGGTCACGTCGATCATCCCGCAGCCCTGGCAGCCGCCGCCGAAGCGCAGCACCACGTCGTTGTCATCGGTCACGTCCACCAAGCCGACCTGGCCGCCGTGCGAAGCCACCATGGGATTGATGCGCGTTTCCAGCACCCAGCTGACCCGCTCGTGAATCGGCGCATCGGATGACGGACGCCGCCCCTTCAGCCCCGGGGCACGGATATTGAGCTCGCCGCCCATGGCATTGCTCTCGAAGTCGATCATCGCGCCATCGAGCACCGCCGCACTTTCGCGCTCCACGAACAATGTGAAACTCTGGCAATCGATGTCATGGTCCTCGTCGCGCTGCTGTCCGGCGGGACAATAGGTCAGCTCGACATCGGCCGTCGGCGTGCCGGGATTGATCACACGCAATCGCAGGTGCGTATCGTCGGGCTGCTGCTCGAGCAGCTTGCCGAAATAGTCGCGCGCGGCAGGGGTCACGGTAAGCATGGGCTGTAGTCTTGGTGCTGGGTGTCTGTCTTCAATGTGCCGGCGAATCAGGCGGCTTTCAAGCACGAGACCAGGTACGGCAGGGACTCATCGTAGCGCCAGTCGATACCCGAATGGGTGCCGTCGAACTCTTCGTAGCGGTGGTCGACGGCCAGCTCATCGAAAACGTCGTGGAGCTGGCGGGTGCCGTAGTGAATGAAATACTGGTCCCGGTTGCCGGCATCGATCCACAGCCCCGACAGTTGCCTGAGCGCATCGGCGTGAGGCCGGGCGGCAACGACCGGATCGAAAGCCAGCCAGCGTTTCCACACTGCCTCGTCCAGGCGACAGGTTCGAAGATCGAATGGCAACTGCAGGCCAAGCGGCCGATCCGGCACCGGCGAATAGCTGGCGGCAAGGCACAGCGTCATCATGGTATGAAAAGCGGCCCCGCCGGGCCGCTTGTCGCGCCAGAAGGTGCGAACGAAATGCTCCAGGTCGCCGTCGTGACGGGCCAGCACGTCGCAGCACAGCGGAAAATCGCGAAGGTAGACACGATCGAACCCGCAGTCGCCGGCATGGCAGGCTGCAGCGGCAAACACGCCTGGCCGCTGCATGGCCAGGTGCAGCGCGCCGAATCCGCCCGAAGACTTGCCGAAGACCGCGCGCGCGTCGGGACTGGATTTGGTCCGGAAAGCCTCGTCGACAGCAGGCACGAGCTCATCGACCAGGTAGTCGGCGTAGCGTCCCATCGCCGGGGTATTGACGTACTGATTGCCTCCGAGGCTGGTGTAGCAATCCGGAAACACCACGATCACCGGCGGCATGCGTTCCTCGCCAATCAGGCGATCCAGGCGCCTGGGCAGATTCTCGCCGTGATTGCGCCAATTGACCTGCCCCGGTCCGGCGTTGGTGTAGGCGGCCAGGCACCACAGGACGGGATAGCGCTGGTCGCCGTGTTCGTAGCCGGGCGGCAGGTAGACGGGATGAAGGCGCTCGACCGGGTCGGCCAGCGGATTGCCGGCAAGCACGGTCGATCGATGCTTCAGGTTGGTGACTTGTCCGGCCGGGTTCGTGGGCATCGGCCTGAGCGGTCGGGACATTGGTTGGGTACTCATCAATCAGCGGGTGGTACGAATCAGCCGGCCAGCGGTACGACCTTGCGTTCGCGTCGCGGCACGCGACCCAGTTCCGGGACGATCTCCAGCAGCACGCGGCGCAGGACCGCATTGTCGTACTGCAGCACGGCCTGTTCGGCCTGGCGCAACCGCTCCTCGATACCCTCGAGCTGTCGGGACGGGCTGCGCGTCTGAAAAATCTTCTCGTGGGCCGTGGTGGCATAGGGCTCGTGCTCGTGGAACAGCTCCTCGTAGAGCTTTTCGCCGGGACGCAACCCGGTGTAGACGATCTCGATATCCCGGCCCGGCTCCTTGCCGGCCAGGCGAATGAGCTGTTCGGCCAGAAAGCTGATGCGCACCGGCTCGCCCATGTCGAGCACGAAGACCTCGCCGCCCTTGCCCAGCACCGCTGCCTGCAGGATGAGCTGCCCGGCCTCGGCAATGGTCATGAAATAACGCGTGATTTCCGGGTGGGTGACAGTCACCGGACCACCCCTTCGAATCTGTTCATTGAACAGGGGCACCACCGATCCGGTGGAGTTGAGGACGTTGCCGAAACGAACGGTGATGAAGCGGGTGTCGGAGCGACTGTTGAGATACTGGCAGTACAACTCGGCGGTACGCTTTGTCGCCCCCATGATATTGCAGGGATTGACCGCCTTGTCGGTGGAAATGAGCACAAACGAGCTGGCACGATAGCGAACGGCCGCATCGGCCACCCGACGGGTTCCGATGACGTTATTGCGAAAGGCCTCGCGCACCTGGTGCTGAAGCATCGGCAGATGCTTGTAGGCAGCCGCGTGAAAGACCACTTCCGGTCGCGAGCGCTTCATGACCGTCTCGATCGTGGCCGAGTCGCACACATCGCCCAGAACGGTTTCGACCATCAGATCGCTGAACTCGGTCTTGAGGCGACGATCGATGCGATAAAGGTTGTATTCACTATTGTCCAGGACCACCAGGCCGGCAGGGTCCAGCCCCGCGATCTGGCGACAGAGCTCGGCCCCGATCGAACCACCGCCACCGGTCACCAGCACGCGCTTGCCGGCCAGGCCCGAACGAATCGATTCCCAATCCAGGGAGACCGGCTCGCGCCCGAGCAGATCGTCGATGGCGACCGGCTTGAGGTCGTCGAAGCGGGTGATGCTCGCGCCCATCTGCTTGAGCGTCGGCAAGGTGCGGAATTCAACGCCCGCCTTCTCGCAGATTTCGACCACGCGTTGCATCTGCTGGTTGGTTGCCGAAGGAATCGCGATTGCCGCCATGTCGATCGCTGCCTCGCGTGCGATACGTGGCAGGCTGGCGATATCACCGAGTACCGGCACGCCGAGTATCTCGCTGTTGCGCAGGCGCCGGTCGTCATCCAGAAAGCCGACGATGTCGTAACCGCCGCGGCGGCGCAGTTCCGGCAGGAGCTTGCGCCCCGAACTGCCTGCCCCGATGATTACGGTCCGGTAGGTCTGGCGACGGCGATGCACTTCCAGCCGCATATCCTTGAACACGCGGTAGACCAGCCGGGGAATACCGAGCATCAGCAGCAGCAGCAGGGGAAACGCCCACACCATCAGCACGATCAGCTCCAGCGGCGCTTCACGCAACAGCAGCACAGCACTGCTGGCCACTGCCGCCAGCAGGCTGGCACGAACCAGGTTGGCGAGATCGGGCAGGCTGGCAAAGCGCCAGACCCCCCGATACAGTCCGGTCCGCCAGTGCAGGAATCCCTGGATGATCAGAACGAGATTGATCTCGATGATCAGTTGACGCCAGTCGACGGCGATTTCCCCCAGCAACCACAACGTACCCAGCCTGGCCGCCAGCCAGGCCAGACCGATCATCACCAGGTCATGCACGACCACCAAGGTGCGCAGATTCAGCAACGGCATCCGCTGTTCGTGCTGATCACTCATGCCCCTGATTCTCCGTTGTCGTGGCAGATTGAATGACCCACCATCCTCCGGCAAGCAATACGACGAGACCGATTGCGATCACAGCCCCCGACTCCGGATACACAACCGCCACACACGCTGCCGGCAGCACCAGCAGCAGGTTGATGGCAGCATACAGGGCCAGCACCCGACCGTGATTCCAACCCGCCACGATCAGCCGCTGATAGGCGTGCTGCCGGTGCGCAGTATACCACTGCTCGCCTCGAACCACTCTGCGCGCCAGCGTGGCCGTGGCATCGACCACGAACAGCGAGGTCAGGATCAAGCTGACCCAGACGCTCACCGCTCCGCTCACGGCCCCGACCAGGGCCAGCATGGCAACCCCGCCACCCAGCGCCATGGAACCGACGTCGCCCATGAAGATACGAGCCGGCGGACGATTCCAGAGCAGGAAACCGGCAAATCCGCCGGCCAGGGCGAGCGCGAACGCTGCCACCGCGTCCAGACCATTCATCCGCAGGATCACAGCGAATGCCAGACCCGACCACACGCCCTGCATGGCGGCAAGACCATCGGAGCCGTCCATGAAGTTGTGCAGATTGACCAGCCAGACCACGGCTATGCCCGCCAGCAACGTCCACAACCAGGGTAGATGCAAATCATGACCGAACATCGGCACCGAAGCGACCGGCCCAAGCCACCACAGGCCGAGCACGGCCGTTGCCGCCTGCACTGCAAGGCGGACAGACGCTGGCAACTCGAAATGGTCGTCGCACCACCCCAGCAGCGCCAGTACAGCCAGCACTACGATCCCGGGCCACCAGACAGTGACCGGAGCAAGCACAAGCGCGACCGCAATGGCCACGGCGATGGCCAGCCCGCCGCCGCGCGGCGTCGGAACATCGTGACTGCGACGCTCTCCGGGCAGATCGACCAGGTTGCGGCGCAGCAGCCAGAATCGCAACAGCGGCGTGAGCACCGCCGCCAGCACCAGGGCGAGCGGAAGCGGCAGCCAGCCCTGCACTGCTCCCGTCATTCTCCCAGCACGCCGGTGATCGCCCGAGTGGTATTCCACTGCCGGCAACCGGGGCATTGCCAGTTCCATGAGCGACCACTGAATCCGCACTGCTGGCAGCGGTAGAGCGGCTGCCCCTCGAGCAATCGCTGCACCAGGTTGCGCATCATGTCCGGACCGAGCTTATCCAGACTGACGCCCTGGCGGTAGACCAGTTCGACGAGGTATTCCAGCCCGCGGACGGTCGGTCGCTCCGACTGGTACCGGAGCAGCAGTTCCACCGCTGCACGCGGGTCCGATTCGGCCCGGATTCGCGCCAGCGCCAGGATCGCCGTGGTCATCGGTTGCTCCGCCACCATGCGTTCGAACCAGCGCTCAACGATCTCGGTTCGCCCTGCCATACGATGGGCTTCCATCAACGGCTCGAGCGCAAAGACCAGACAATCCGGATCCAGCTCGCAGGCCTCCCGATAACAGTCCGCGGCACTGTCCCAGCGCCCTTCCCGGGCAGACAACTCGGCATGCAGCAGCCGGGCCCGCGCGCTGCCCGCATCATGCCGCCTGGCCTGGCGCAGGGCGGGAACGACCTGATCCGAGGCGCCTTCGTCCAGCGCCTCGCGGGCAATTTCGCAGTAGAGTTGCGCAATCAACTCATCGCCGGCCTTGCCGTCGAATTTCCTCAGGCGCTGCGCCTGGACGATGGCCTTTTCCCAATCCCTTTCCTGCTGGTAGATGTCGAGCAGTTGACGAGCCGGTCTGTCAGTCTCGACGGAATGATCGAGCAGCTCGCTGAACAGCCGCTCGGCCCGGTCGAGCAGGCCGGCGCGCATGTAATCCTCTCCCAGCTCGAGCAGCGCCTGGGATCGCTGTTCTTCGGTGAGGTCGGGCCGCGTGATGATGTGCTTGTGGAAACGGATCGCCTTGTCCATTTCGCCACGGCGGCGGAACAGATTGCCCAGTGCAAGGTGGGTTTCGACGGTGTCACGATTGATCTCGGCCAGCTTGAGGAAAACCTCGATGGCCTTGTCGGGCTGCTCGTTGAGCAGGTAATTCAGCCCCCGGAAGTAGCTTGAAGACAGCCCACCACTTCGCTTGCGACTTCGGGCTGCCCCCATCTGTCGCGCGGCCCACCAACCGCAAGCCGCCGCCAACACAAGCAGAAGGAAGAGGAACACATACTCAGTCATTCGACTGGTCGGTCATCCCGGATTCCGCAGACACCTTTTCGCGACCACGCCGGACCAGACTGGAAGGCAAGGCGAACAACACTGCAGCGAGCAGCAGTCCGAGCAGAATGCCCGCAACCAGCGCTGCCAGCACCAGTGCACCCAGGGGGGAACTCAGGTTGAATGCAACCAGATCGAGGTTGACCGTTTGCGGATTGAGCACGCCGACAACGAGGCCGACAATGACTGCCGCCAGGAAGAAGAACAGCAGGAGCCAGCGGAACATGCCCGGTCAGGACGGGCCGTTCTCGTTCACTCGCTCACGCAGGGCCTTGCCCGGCTTGAAGTGAGGAACGTACTTGCCCGGCAAAGCCACAGCCTCGCCAGTCTTGGGATTACGCCCCATGCGCGGGGGACGGTAATGCAGCGAAAAGCTGCCAAACCCCCGAATCTCGATTCGCTCGCCTTCGGCCAGTGCCCCGCTGAGCTGCTCGAGAATGCACCGAACGGCCAGTTCTACATCAGCCTGACTCAGGTGCGCCTGATCCTCGGCCATGCGTTCGATGAGTTCGGATTTGGTCATGTCACTCCCCTGTCGCGTAACCGCCGGCACCCAGCCCGTGGCGGGGTGCCGGCGTCTGTCACATGCTGCTATCAGTCCTTGCTTTCGAGCTGTTCCTTGAGCAGGTCGCCCAGCGTCGTGCCACCGGCACTGCCGGAGCGCTTGTACTGGTCAACCGCATCGGCCAGTTCGTCGTCGTCCTTGGCCCGGATCGACAGCGTCAGGTTGCGGGTCTTGCGATCGAGCGCCACGAACTTGGCTTCGATCTCGTCACCCTCCGACAGCACCTTGGTCGCATCGTCGACGCGCTCCTTGGCAATATCGGATGCCTTGACATAGCCATCGACGCCATCGGCCAGCTCGACCACGGCACCCTTCGGATCAACCGACTTGACAGTGCCCTTGACGATGGAACCGCGCGGATGCTCGGCCATGAAGGTGGCGAACGGGTCCTGCTCGAGCTGCTTGATGCCCAGCGAGATGCGCTCACGCTCCGGATCAACGGCCAGCACCACGGCTTCGACCTCTTCACCCTTGCGGAAATTGCGGATGGCCTCCTCGCCCGGGGTCATCCAGGAGATATCGGACAGATGAACCAGCCCGTCGATGCCACCTTCCAGACCGATGAAGATACCGAAGTCGGTGATCGACTTGATCGCACCGCTGACCTTGTCGCCCTTGTTGTGGGTGGCCGCAAAGGCTTCCCACGGGTTCGGGGTGCACTGCTTCATGCCCAGCGAGATGCGGCGACGCTCCTCGTCGACATCCAGCACCATGACCTCGACTTCCTGGCCAACGTGCACGACCTTGGCCGGGTTGACGTTCTTGTTGGTCCAGTCCATTTCGGAGACGTGGACCAGACCTTCGACGCCGTCCTCGATCTCGACGAAGCAGCCGTAGTCGGTGATGTTGGTGACCTTGCCGAACAGGCGCGAGGTCGGCGGATAACGGCGATCGATGTTTTCCCAGGGATCGTCGCCGAGCTGCTTGAGGCCCAGCGAGACGCGCATGCGTTCGCGGTCGAAGCGCAGCACGCGCACTTCCAGCTCGTCGCCGACTTCGACCACCTCGGAAGGATGACGCACACGCTTCCAGGCCATGTCGGTGATATGCAGCAGACCGTCGATACCGCCCAGGTCGAGGAACGCACCGTAATCGGTGAGATTCTTGACCACGCCCTTGACGACCTCGCCTTCGGTCAGGCGCTCGATCAGGTCGTCACGCTCGGCGGCGTACTCGTGTTCGACCACGGCGCGGCGGCTGACCACCAGGTTGTTGCGTCGACGATCGAGCTTGATAATCTTGAACTCGAGGTCCTTGCCCTCGAGGTAGACGGGATCGCGCACCGGGCGAACGTCAACCAGCGAACCGGGCAGGAAGGCCCGGATACCGTCGATGTTGACGGTAAATCCACCCTTGACCTTGCCGGAAATCTGACCGATCACATTGTCTTCTTCTTCGTACGCGCCTTCCAGCTTGGTCCACACACGTGAACGCTTGGCCTTTTCGCGCGACAGGCGGGTTTCGCCGAAACCGTCCTCGACGGTGTCGAGCGCCACCTCCACATCGTCGCCCACTTCCACTTCCAGCTCGCCGTCGGGCTTCTGAAACTGGTGAATCGGCACGATGCCTTCGGATTTCAGTCCGGCATTGACGACAACAACGTCGTCGCGAATCTCAACAACCCGGCCAGTGACAATCGCGCCGGGGCGAAGGTCCTTTTCGGTGATGCTCTGTTCAAATAGTTCAGCAAAGGTTTCGGTCATTACGCTTGTATCTTCCTGCAAGATCTCCGCGGCATTGGAATTCAAGGTCCGCTATCTCTTTTCGGTTTCCGCGCCCTCATAAGGGGCACTCGTGAGTTTCCCCGGCAGGCACGCCATGCGCCTCCGGGACTGGTTCAATCAACTTTCCGTCTCTTCGCCCCGGGATCGCTGCCGCACCAGTGCCAACACCTGCTCGACCACTTGTTCCAGCCCGAGATCGGTGGAATCGATCACCACCGCATCGCTGGCCGGGACCGTTGGCGAAACG
>SLIA01000223.1 GCA_007135935.1 Wenzhouxiangella sp. | reverse complement strand
TCGAACATCTGGTCGGTGTCGTCCGGGTCGGCGATCTTCTCGACCACGATGGTGCCATCACGTGCATTGGTGAACGTGCACGACACATTGCCACCTTCTGCCAGATCAATCGTTGCCGTGGCATCTGAGATGCTGGTGCCGGATTCATCGTCGCTTTGGCAGGAGATGTCGGTCAGCGTCCAGCCCTCGGGCACGATCTCGGTCACATCGTAGGCGCCCGGGATCAGGTCGGTGACGGTGTTGCTGCCGCTACCGCTGGTGGTGGTGATCTCGAACGTGCCGAGATCGCCGGTGAATTCGAACGTGCCGTCACCGCCGAGCGTGGCCTTGGTGATCGTGATCATTCCCGGCTCGATCGGGGTGTTGACGAATGTGCAGGTCACATCGTCGCCGGGCGCCAGGCTGACGCCGCCGCCGGCGGCTTGCGGATCATCACCGTTGGTGCAGGTGGCCGAGGCCAGGTTCCACCCGGCCGGCACGATCTCGTCGATGGTGTAGGTGCCGGGCTCGACGAAACCACCGAAGTCTTCCGAACCCTCGCCACCGCTGGTGGTGATGGAGAAGCTGGCGGGCAGTGAGAAGCTTGGATCGAAAGTCGGGTTGCTGGTGGTCTCGAACTCGAAGGTATCGTCGCCGTCGCTCGTTTCCTTGCGGATGGTGAGCTGGGCCGGCATGGCGATTTCGGTAGTCACCATGACACAGCCGCACTTGGACGGCGTGCCCGGGATGGCCTCGTCCAGGCTGTTGCACTGGGCGTTCTGGTTGTTCTCCCAGCTGGCACAGGCCGACAGGTCGACGAATCCGTCGTTGTTCTGGTCGGCGCACTCGATCCGGACCTGCTGCAGGCGCTTGAGCACCCGGCTGTTGCCGGGCACATCGCCGCACTGGTCGCCGTTGATGTTGGGGAAGGGCGCGACATAGGCCGGCCCGCCGTTGACGATTTCGGTCGGCCAGTCAGCCGGGTTGGTGCTCGGGTTGACCGGGGACAGATAGTCATGAAGACAAAGGTCGCCCGAAATTGCGCTGGTGCCTTCCAGGTTGACGAACAGGCCGATGCCAAACCGATTGGGCGAGTTGGATACGACGATGGCATCGAAGACCACCTCGGCCTCGCCGGGAACCCCCTGTGTGCAGCTCTCGATGATGTCGACGACCTCGAATTCCTCGAACAGGACGTCGTTGGCCGTACAGTTGGCGGGGTTGACGAACTGGCCGGCGCAATAATTGCCGACCTGGCCGGTGCTGTTGGCCAGTGCCGCCGGTGACAGTGCGAAAAACAACAGCACAATGCCGAGCAGGCGCATGAGCTGGCTGCCGGCAAGACGGCTGACGGTGCCAGTTGATGCAGAATGTGGCTGTTCCGGGTTTGACGGGAATGTGGGTAGCCGTCGTTGGTTTGTGGCACACGCCCGCGTGGGTGTGCCAGTAGGGAAATGCATGTTCACTTTGGAACCTCCCTTTCTTGACTGTCGTTTGAGAGTCGGGTTGACCGGCCTGTCGACGACATGCCGGTCACGCTGCTGCCCGTGATCGGTAGCATTTCCCCCGGATCATAGTGTGATAGCTATCACATTGCAAGTACAAAAAAGAGATTGAGTCGCTTTTCGTGTTGCACTTATGAGATGCGTGTTCTGCTCAAAGTTTGAGCGGTTAGTTGTGGTGTATCTCGCGTTTGGGGGTGCCTGGATGCGTTGAATGTCACGTTTGCGCTTCCGCGCTGGCGCTGCGCGCCTGCTCGCAAGCTTTGTCAGTCAAGGCGCTGGTGGGTGCGGCGGCGATGCCCGCCCGGCCATCCCCGACGATCCGCGCGTAATCGGGGCCGAATCGTTCGAAATGGCATGATCTTCGGTTGCCGCGTCTCAGATTTGAGATGAACTTCGCGTTTGATTTCCCTTTTATGTGATGCGATAGGCGCAGGTTTTGCTTCCTGCCCCTCATGCCGCTCCCTAGAATATTCCTTGTAGATCAATGCATTCCCGTTTCGTGCTGGCTTGCCCGTTTGCGGGGCAGGCCGAGGAAAGTACGTGCCCATGAAAAAATCCGTGTTCACTTCAGTCGCCATCCAGCTCCCTGCCGTCATATTGCTGATGGCCGTGTCCGCGCTGGCAGCTGCCGATTCGCCGTTCCTGGAATACGAGCGCCACCAGCCCATGGCGCCGGGCGAGGACAACCGCTTCGTGATGCGCTGGTGGACGGATGGCCGGGTGGAATTGCAGGTGCCGCCGTATGCACGCAATGCCGGTCACTATGAACTCGAACTCGGCGATTACGATCTCGACGGACTGGAGCAGGTGCTCGATTCGGCCGATCGCCTCCAGTCCGCGCTGCAGGCCGCACCGGCCAGGATCGCCACTCTCAACCGCGAGGAAGTGCGAGAAACCTTCGATGCCGATGTCGTGCGCATCCGCACTCATCCCGACAGTCGCCATCCGGTGGATGTCGAGATCTCCGCGCCCGAGCACTACGCCCGCGTTTATCCGCAGGTAGAGGAAATCGGCAGCATTGCAGAGATGGATCGACTGATGATGGGCTGGATCATGGAGCACGCCCGCAGTCAGCCCTGAGTCTGCCCGAAAGCAGCGACGACCCCTCTCCAGGAGCCTTCCGAAGGCCGCTCGAGCATGAAACGAGAAACCCTTCTCGCTATCTCCCGGCTTCCGTGACGGGGCGCTCGCAGGTTTTGCTTTCATCACCCCGACGCTGCCCAATACAATAATAATCAGTCACTTACTGGTATTGTAGGTGCGGCGTGGTCAAGGGGGATGAGCGGGTTTTCCAGCCGATGGGTTCGGCTATCGAAAACGGTTCATTCCACTCCGTCTGCCTGGCAGCCGAGTCCGGCCACGATGAATCGCAAATCTCACTTCCCACTGTCCATCAGCGCGCTGTTGTTGCCTGGCCTGGTGCTTTTCAGCCCGGTCGCGCACTCCGGTGTGTTTGCTTTTGCCGAAGTGCTCCAGAATCCGGAGACGATCACTCATCCGAGCGGGTATACCGGGGCAGAGGACCTGCTCGAGGTCACGGTGTGCATCGATCCGGCCAGCGAGAGCAAGAGCGAGCTGGAAGTGGCCATCCACAACAGCATTCAACTCTGGAACGGGCTTGAGCCGGAAACCGGCAATGCCGTGTTTGCCCCCGATTCGGGCGTGCCGTCGAACAAGGTCGATGCCGAGTCGGTGCTGCTCCATGAACTGGGGCACTGCCTGGGGCTGGGTCATCCCAACCTGGCATCGGAGTCGGGGCTGCACGGCGACGGGCGCCGGTTTGCCAAGACGCTTGCCGGCGGTGGCCCGGACAACGGCTACACCCTGGATCGTGGGGCCGACGGGGTGATCGCGACCCAGACCGACGCTCGCGGAAACGATGTCAATCTGCACTGGTTCCGCAAGAGCAACAACGACCCGTTCAGCATAGCCTCGACGGTCGATGCCACAACCTACAGCAACGATCTGGCCGACCTGCCCGCGGGTCATCAGTTCGCGACCGTGGCCGGTGCCCAGGTGGCCCAGAGCCGTGGTCTGGAGCGCACCGAGGCGGTCATGCACCAGGGGATCCATTACGGCGAGAAGCGCTGCGCCCTGGGGCATGACGATGTGGCGATGATCCGCCTCGGAATGGCGGGAACCGACCGGACTGCCGGCACCGACACCGACTACGAGGTCAAGCTGGTGTTTGTCGGTGAGCAGTCCGATTGCGATATCAACGTCAAGGTGGGCGGGAACACCTTCGCCTATTGCAGTATCTCGGGCGGCCAGATCGCGCCCAACCACTGGGCCATCAGTGCCGCACAGATTCGCCTGGCATCCAATTCGCTCATCAACTGGCACTTCAACGAAGAGCGCGCGGGCGACAGCATGTTCAGAGACACATTCGCCAACGGTAACTGAACTGACTGGCCGGTATGCCGGGAAGGAGACGCCGGCTTGTTCTCGAGTTCCTGAGAGAGTCCCGGACTTGCGTCCTTACGTTCGCGGTGCCTCGCGTTCGAAGTTTTCGAACAGGTGGTGGTCTTCGGGAAGCTTCTTCAGCTCGCCATAGAGCAGAGTCAGGGACTTGGCATACATCTCGTGGCGCATGACGCCTGGCTGGTCGGCAGCCTGCCGGCGGGCCTTGCGGATGCTGGTCGACAGCGTGTTGAGAATCTCGTCTTTGCTGCGGCGCATGGTCCGGCTCCCTTCCCGATGGTGCCGAACATGATGCGGTGCCGCATGGGTTGGTCGAAATGGGAGACAGACCTCATTTCTTATCAGCAAATCGCTCGATCAGTTGTAGGAAATTTCCTACAGACTTCCCTGCTGCGTCAGCGCAAAGGCCAGCGCCAGGCCAGTTCCCAGTTGGCCCATCCGGCCACGATCGGGCCGATCACCCGTCCAGGCCATGAGCAGCGGCAGCAGGAACAGCAGCCAGCCGAACGAGCCGCGCGACCCAGCAGTATTACCATTCGGACAGCTGGAATCGATCCTCGAACAGCTCATCGGTGTTGTCGACCGGTTGGGTCAGCGGCGGCGACTGGCTGGACTGGTGATCGTCGGTGCCGGCAAAATCGGCCACCACGGTGCGTGTTCCCGGTTCGCTGAACACGATGGTGCATTCAAAGCTCAGGGTGTCGCCCGTGACCGTTCCGTCCGCGCTGCTGCAGCTCTCGCCGTTGTCGGCCTCGACGGTCACCGAGCCGCCGGCCGGTATCGTTTTCGTGCCGCTGACGGCAACCGAATAGGTCACCAGCTCGCCGACAATCGCGACGCCGGTATCGCTGGCCAGGCTGGTCGTGGTCTGCTCGATGAATGCCGCTTCCACCGACAGGTCTTCGGTGATATCCGAATCCGTGCGCGGATTGTCGGTCAGTCCATCGCTCCATTCGGCAAAAGCATGGCCGTCATCGGCCTCGGCGCTGACTGGCGTGCCGCTGGCGCCATGCGGGATCGATTGATCCGTCTCGCCGGCAATCGTGCCGCCGCTGCCTGTCCGGTAAATGACCGTGTAATGCTCGATGTCGGCGCTGCAGCCGGCATCGCTGCCACCGGCAATGCCTTCACAGCTCCAGGACCAGGGGCCGTCGCCGCTGACATCGCCGGGCGTTCCGGCCGCGCACAGATCCTCGTCGGGGGGGGAGGTGAACACGCCGCCGTTGGCCGGTCCGCACTCACCGTCGATCGGGGTTTCGACAAACACCGCCTCGACGCTGCAGGCGCGCTCCAGCGGGCCGGTCGTGAATGTCTTGTCATCCAGGTTGCCGCCGCAGGTGCTGTCGACCGTCTCGAGGTGATGTCCGGGGTCGGGCTGCAGGTCCAGGCTCAGCGTCTCCCCGGTCTCGGCAATCAACTCGCCCTGGGGGGTGATGGTGCCGCCGGAGCTGGCCGAAGCATCAACGACGACCCGGTGCAGGCTGACTTCGGCCAATGTCTGTTCGCCGCTATCGGGTATGCAGTCGCTGGCGGCGTTCGCGTCGCCAATGATCGCGGCAAGCCGCACCGCGCCGCTGTCGAAGCCGATCAGTTGTTTGCCAAGGGTTACGGCAAAACCCTGGGCGGTTTCGGCCCATTGCGCCTGTCCCACGATCTGGTCGTCGCTGTTGCGGACCGCGACTTCCGAGCCCTCGCGGGCGAACAGGTCGATGGTGAGATTCACCTCCAGCCCGGTCGGCTTGGGGCAGAGCGACGACAGCCTGGATCGTCGAGCCGGTCGCTCGGGGTCGACCGGGCCGCTGGCAAAGCCGGCATCCACCTCGATCAGGCCATTGATGCTGCCGGCCTGATCCGGTTCGGTCAGCTCGATCTCCAGACGCAGCGCATCGCCGAGGTCGGTGGCGACCAGCGCGATTGCGTCCGGGGCGTCCTCGTCCAGCCCGATCAGATCGCCGACCGGGTCGGGAAAGACCTGCTCGGCGGCCAGCTGCAGGGGCAGGGCCACGATGCTGACAGCGACGATTGATTTAACAATCGTTGCGCGAGTAGCTATCAGGAGGGAAATCATGGGTTGCCGTCCGGGCAGCAGATGGCGCTGGCCGTGGCCTGGCCGATGCGGCAGCGGGCGACCCAGGCGCTTTCGCCGTCCGGCTGGCTGGATTTCAGCTGACCGGCGCCGGTATCGGCATCGTCGGTGGCGTCAGTCGTGCATTGTCCGCCGCCGGAGACGACGCGTTCTCCGCTCGGACAGGATGCCATGGCCTCGGCATCGTCGGATTCGATCTCGATCCGGTAACAACCATGCGTGGCGGGCCGTCCATCGGAACCTTGTGGCCCGGTTTCCCCGGCCGGTCCGGTCGGGCCGGTCTCCCCGCGCGGTCCTGCTTCTCCGGGCTCACCGGGTGGTCCATCCGGCCCGGCGAATCCGACCAGTTGCGGGCAGCGGATGGGGCAGGGCTCGGAGTCGACCGAGGCCACGGCATTGCGGCCGCGGATCCGCCAGGTCAGGGTGTCGTGCTCGCTCAGGTCCCAGGTCGCCGAAAACATCGAGTGATAGACGCCGGGGGAGAAAAAAGTGGGCTGGCCCCGGTTGATGGGGGAGGGAATGAACTGGTTGTTCGTGCCCAGGTTGATGGTTCTGGACGAGCTTTCCAGGCTGGCGTAACCGAAGTGGGCCGTGATCTCGTCGCTGCCCTCCTCGTGTTCCACGCAGTCAACGTACGGAAAGACAAGCTGAGCCCGGCTCTCAGCGGGCGCCAGCAGCATGATGGCAGCGACAAGCAGCAGGGCGAGTGTTGGCCCTCTACGAGTCAGTGCTTCGCGATGGTCTGTCATGATCATGGCGATGCCTCCTGGTCGGCAGCCGGGCAGCAGATCGCCGTTGCGCTGGCCTGGCCCAGGGCGCACACCGCCTTCCATGAACTGACCGAATTCGGGTGACTGGCCTTGAGCTGTCCCACCGGCCAGTCCTGCGTTTGTGCGATCAGCAGATCGTTGCATTCGCCACCACCGCCCATGACCAGTTCGTCGCCGGCACACTCGGCAATGGCGGTATCACCATCCGATTGTGCGATGACCGTGTGACAGCGGGCAGTGGCCGGCGCCGCCGGTTCCCCAACCGGCCCCTGCTCCCCGGTGGGCCCTTGCGGCCCGGCAAAGCCCTCCGGGCCCTGCGGGCCTTCCGGCCCTTCGGGACCGGTCAGCCCCTGCGGGCCGGGGTCGGTGCGACATTCGGTGGGGCCGGTGCAGCGCGGACTGTCGGTCGCGTGTGCCACGGCTTCGTCCCCGAGCAGGTTCCATGTCAGTTCCAGGCTGCCGGGGTTGTCGAAGTCCACCAACCAGGTCACCTCGAACGAGCGCCAGGTGAAACCGGGCTGGAACCGGGATTCCTGGCCGCGATTGCCAGGAGGCGGCGAGAAGAAGTTGTCGCCGCCCGGAGGCAGGTTGATGACGAAATCATTCCTGTTGTAATAGAAGAAGCGCGCGGTGGCTTCGCCGACCTCCTCGTCGAGATCCACGCATTCCACTCCGGGGTGCACCGGGTCAATAGCGAAAACCGGCGTCAGGCCGGCATACATTAGCGCGGCGGCGAGCAGCATCCGGCCGGGGCTGAAAAGCAGTCGATCCGTCATCCGGAATCCTCGCAGCACAAGGCGCGGGCAGTGGCCAGACCGATGCGGCAGTTCACCGCCCAGGAATGGTCATCGACAGGCCGGCTGCTCTGCATCACGCCGTCCTCCCAGACTTCCGGCTGCAGCGGTGGCTCGTTGTCGCATTCCCCCGCGCCGGAAAGCACACGCCGATGGTCGCCGCAGGATGCCACCGCGCCGGCCTCTCCCGAGGACTCGTGGATCCACTCACATGCCGAAAGCGCGTCGGCACCGCGCGGGCCGGGCGGGCCTTGCTCGCCCTGCGGACCCTCGGGACCCATTTCGCCGGGTTCGCCGGTCGGGCCCTGCGGCCCGGCATCGCCTTGCGGCCCGGCGGGTCGTGGCGGGCAGACACACTGGGTGGAGCGGCAGTAGATCGAAGGATTGTCGGTGGCAGTGACCGAGGATCCCAGGAGATGCCAGGTCATGGAATCCTGCTCGGAGCGGATCCACGCCATCGCCTGGCTTGACTTGTGATGGTAGCCGCCGAAAAAGCGGCTTTTCTGGCCCTGGTCGAGTGGGCCCGGTGAGAAGTAGTTGTCCTCGCCGGGCTCGATCTCGGCAATGGAACCCGGGTTGCGATTGGCGTAGGCCAGATGAGCGACAACCATGTCGTGCTCCTCGATCACATCGAGGCAATGGACCAGGGGCGTGATGTCTTCCTCGGCCAGCACATGCGATGAGACCGAAAGTACGGCGAACACCATAACGACCTGACCCCAGGCACTCATGCGGCCCGCGAACCTTCCCGCACCAGCGTCCCGCGCCCGCCAATCGGGCTTGATTGACCAGGCCGGGCTGGCGGAAGTTTCCCCATTGATGCGATTCGAAATATTCATCTCACTACTGTAAGCAGCAAAAGCGCACAAACAGTCTCAGGGCCCGGGTATTTTTCTTGTGGGGAGACACGGCACCTGCGTTCGGCACTGGGGTGAAATGCGCGCGAGGGCCGGTCCGCCGCAGAGTCTTGGAGGCGGCGGGTCGGCCACAGCCGTCAGGCAGCCTGGGAGTGAGCCTTCATATGCTCATCCATTGCCCGCGTGAATGCCGGGCGGGCCTCACAACGTGCCAGGTAGGGCCCGAGTACCGCGTGGCCAGTGACCAATTCGGTGTGGCGGGGAATCTGCAGTACGGTGGCCATGATCAGGTCGCCGACGGTGAAGTCATCCTCCAGCCATTCGCGCCCCTCCAACCAGGCGGCGAGCGCGTCCAGCCGGGCCTGCGCCTGCTGCTCGGCGGAAGGACGGCGCATGGGCGCCCATTCAGCCTCGGCGTGAAACAGGTCGATCTCCACGAGCTGCTGTATCGGCGGCTCGATGCTGTTGAGCGCGGCGAACACCCAGGCCACGGCCCGCGCGCGGGCTGCCGGCTCGGCCGGCAACAGACGATCGCTTTGCCCGGCGATGTGCAACACGATCGCGCCACTTTCGAACAGCATCAGCCCGTCATCCTCGATCACCGGCACCTGACCGAAAGGCTGCCGCGCAACATATTCCGGCGACTTGTGCTCGCCCATTGCCAGCAGCCGGGTTTCGTAGGGCAGGCCGGCTTCCTCCAGCGCCCAGCGCACTCGTACATCGCGCACCAGCCCCTGGGCAAAAGGCGGCACCTCTTTCAGCGTCGTCAGTTTGATCATGAGTTCTTTCCGTTGTTGATTGTTGGTGGATCAGTCGTCCCGCGACCAGGCGATGGCGCGCAGGCTGCCGGCGGCGGCTTCGCCCATCGATTCGGCAACGCGCTGCTGTACCGCCTGCCAGTCGGCCAGCGCCGCCTCGATTCTCCGGCGGCCCGTGGCCGTGATTTCGGCGATGCGTTCACGCGCGTCCTTGCCGCGCTGCACGGAAACCAGCCCCTCGGCCTCGAGCACGCCCAGATTGCGGGTCATGGTCGTGCGATCGGCACCCAGAATCCCGGCCAGCTCCTTGATCGTGTTCGGACCGGCCAGCGAGAGCGCGGCCAGCGCGGAAAACTGCGTGGAGCGCAAGCCGTGGGGCCGCAACGCCTCGTCGAACTGACGCGTGATCGAACGCGCGGCTCGGCGTGCGGCCAGGCAGAGACAGTTGCGAGTTTCATCCAGCGAGGGCGTGTTCATCTTTTAAGTGTATATGCACGTTTAGAGAGAGTGCAAGCGTGTCCAATGAGCAAGGAGAAAAAGAAAACGCAAAAGCCAATTAGGGTCGCCCCGGAAATTCCCAACCCCCGTCGCCCCGGAAATTCCCAAC
>SLIA01000054.1 GCA_007135935.1 Wenzhouxiangella sp. | reverse complement strand
GATTCGTTGATTCGTTGATTCGTTGATTCGTTGATTCGTTGGTTCGTTGGCTGGTTTGGTCGTTTGGTCGTTTGGTCGTTTGGTCTTTTCACCTTTCACCTTTCACCTTTCACCTTTCACCATTAACCCGTTTTCCCGTTCACCCGTTAACCCATTCCCCCGCCCAATTGACCGGTCGGCCAGTTAGCCGTATCATATCTCCATGACCGAACCCGCCACCCGTGATGCCGAACTGACCCGTGCCCGGATTCTCGAGGCCGCTTTCGAGCGGTTTGTCGATCGGGGTTTCGCGGCGGTGACCATGCGTGAGCTGGCCGAGGCCTCGGGGGTGACCAAGAGCCTGATTCACCATCACTTCGGCAACAAGGAAGGGTTGTGGGACGCGGTCAAGGAAATGGCTTTTGCCCGCTACTACCTGGGCCAGAAGGAAGAGCTGGAGCGCGAAGGCGATGCCGACGCCAACCTTCTGAGAAACAGCGTCGTGCTCTACTTTCGCTTCCTGGCCGAAAACCCGCGGGTGGTCAGACTGTTCACCTGGACCCACCTGGAAGGTGACTCGAGCTGCACGCACATGGATGCCGAGCTCGTCGGCCTGGGCGCCGAACGCGTACGTCAGGCTCAGCAGGCCGGGCAGTTGCGCGACGACGTCAACCCCACCCACGTGGTCACCACCTTCATCAACGCCTGCACCCAGTGGTTCGCCACCTGCGAACACCATGCCGACTGGCCCGGCATGGGCAGCGACGAGGAATATCTCGACGACTTTCTGAAAATCTTCATGCGCGGATTGCAGCCGGACTGAGCACCGGCCGGAGAGCACACATCATGAATCGCAACCCAACAACACCTCATTCACTCACCTGGATAACTGACCGGTCGGCCAGTTTATCTGGAGCCATGTTCGCTGTCGTCGTGCTGCTCGCTGTGCTCCTCACCGGCTGCCAGCGTGATTCCGGGCCGGAGGCACTCAACGGCGACGAAACTGCCCAGCCGGTGCGTATTGCCGCGGTGGAATACGGAGCCACCGCCACGACTCAGCGCCTGCCCGGCGTGACGCGGGCGGTGGAGCGCGCCGATCTGGCCTTTCTGCACGGCGGTCACCTGGCCAGTCGCCTGGTCCGGCGTGGCGAGCAGGTCAATACCGGCGATGCGCTCGCCATCCTGCACAACCCGGCACTGATGCCCGGCGTGACTTCGGCCGAGGCCCGCGTGCGCGAGATCGACCGCCAACTCGAACAACTGGGCCGCGAAACCCAGCGCCTGGAGAACCTGCACGAGCGCGGCCTGGTCGCCACCGACGATCTGGACCGCACGCGCTCGCGCCGCGACGCGCTGATCGAATCGCGCCAGGCCGCCGAATCCGCCCTGGCAGAAGCTCGTGAACAGCTCGAGGAAGGCACCCTGCGCGCGCCCTTTTCCGGTCAGGTGGTCGAGTTCTACGCCGAGCCCGGCCAGCACGTGGCAGCGGGCCAGACCATTCTCGCCCTGGCCTCACCCGAGCGCCTGGAAGTGGCCGTGAGCCTGCCGGCACGACTGGCCCGGCAACTGGCCACGGGCCAGGACGCAAGCGTGCGGCAGGTCGATGAAACCGCCGTCGTGATCGGCGAGGTCACCGAAATCGGCCCGGCCGGCCCCGGCCATGCCTCGCGCGTGATCGTCACCCTGCCCGACGATCCCGGCCCGGCCTGGCACACCGGTCGCCCGGTGCAGGTCGAATTGCAACTCGAAGGCAACCAGGCCCTGACGGTGCCGATGGCGGCGGTCATTCGTCCGGCGACCGGATCGCCGCGCGTCTTTGTCGTTCGCGACGGGGAGATGGTCGAGCGCATCGAAGTCACACCGGGCCGGCTGTATGACGGGCGCTTGTCGGTCAACGGCGAACTGATCGTTGGCGACGAGGTGGTCATTGCCGGCCACGGGCGTCTGCTCGACGGAGATCGGGTGCGGGTGCTGCGATGAACCTGATTGCCGCCGCCCTTGACCGAAAGCGGCTGACCCTGGCCGCCGTCGTCGTGCTTTCGCTGATCGGCCTGGCCGCCTGGATGGGCATGGACCGGCAGGAAGATCCCTTCTTCCCGTATCGCTACGGCCATGTGCTGGTGAGTTGGCCGGGCGCGGAGCCCGAGCGCATGGAACGCCTGGTGCTCAACATTCTGGAAGAAGAGATCGCCTCGGTCGACGAGGTCAACGAAATCAACGGCACCGCCCGGCTCGGTTTTGCCCACCTCATCATCGGCATGTCGCAACATGTCTACGACACCGACGCGGTCTGGGAGCGCATTCGCGTGGCCGTCGACGCGGCCGCCCGTCGCTTTCCCGATGGCGTGACCGACATCGAGGTCCGCGACCGCTCCATGGATACTCACGGTGTGGTGCTCTCGGTGACCGGCAGCGACGACCTGCTCGTACTGCTCGAGGCTGCGCGCGGACTCCGCCGCGACCTGTTCCGGGTCCCCGATATCGGCCGCATCGACCTGCTGGGCGATCCGGGCGAGCAGTTGCTGATCACGCTCGACGACGCGCGCGCGGCCGAGCTGGGCATTGGCCACGAGCAACTGGCCGCACAGCTTGGCGAGCGCAACCTGGTCGTTCCCGGCGGCACCCTGGCGGCGGCCGACCGCTACCTCGTGTTACGCCCGCTGACCGATTTCGACGCCGTCGAACAACTGGCCGACACGCCCGTGACCACCGCCAATGGCGACCAGGTTCCGCTGTCATCGTTCGCCGACATCCGGCTCGGCCCGACCGAACCAAGCGGAAAGCGCATCTGGCACGACGGCCGACCGGCCGTCGCCCTGGGCGTGGTCATCCCGGAGAATCGCCTCAACGCCGTGCATTTCGGCCAGCAGCTTCGCGAACGCGTCGAGGAAGTCCGCCCACGCTACGAGCCGCTGGCCATCGAGGAGATGTTCTACCAGCCGATGTGGGTGGAAAAACGCCTGCGCGAACTGGGCCGCTCCCTGCTCATCGGTGTGCTGATCGTCGCCACGCTGCTGCTGACGGTCATGGGATTGCGGCTGGGCCTGGTCGTGGCCGGCATCCTGCCGCTGGTCACCCTCAGTGCCCTGGCCATCTATGCCATCGGCGGCGGGGTGCTGCACCAGATGGCCATCGCCGGCATGGTCATCGCGCTGGGCATGCTGGTCGACAACGCCATCGTCATGGCCGAGAACCTGCAGTGGCATCTCGACCGCGGCAAGCAACGTGCCGAGGCCGCGCAGGCGGCGGTGCGCGAACTGGCCGGCCCGCTGGCCGCGGCCACCGGCACCACACTGGCCGCCTTCACGCCGCTTCTGCTGGCCTCCGGCGATACCGCCGATTTCACCCGCGCCATCCCCATCATGGTGATGCTGACCCTGGCCACCAGTTACCTTTACGCCATCTTCGTCACGCCGACACTGGCCGGCGCGCTGCTCAAGCCCGGTGCCGGTGAACACTCTGCACGCATCGAACACCTGGGCCGAAGACTCGGCAGCCTGGCGGTGACCCGACCGGTGCATGTGCTGATCGGCGCCGTGCTCATCGTCGGCATAGCCCTGGGGCTGAGCGGCCTGATGCAGCGCGATTTCTTTCCCAGCACCGACCGCAACGAATTCATTGTCGACCTTCAGTTCACCGAAGGCACGCGCGTGGAAACCAGCGCGCTCAAGGGCGGCGAACTGGCCTCGCTGATGCGCGATCTCGACGGTGTCGAGGCCGTGCACCTGTTTGCCGGCTTCGGCGGTCCGCGCTTTTTCTACAATCTCATCGACATCCCCAACTCGCCCCACCTGGCCCGGCTGGTGGTGATCACCGAAGACGAGTCGCGCATCGCGGCACTGCTGGAATGGACCCGTCGCCACGTGCCCGAACTGGCACCGGAAGCCCAGGTGGTCGCCCGACGCCTGGGCCAGGGCCCGCCACTGGACGCCCCCATCGAAGTCCGCATCTTCGGCAACGAGCTGGGTCAACTGGCCGCCGCCAGCGAGCAGATCATGGCCATCGTGCGCGCCACCCCCGGCGCCGTGGATGTCCGTCACAAGCTTGGCGAGGGCATGCCCACGCTGACCTTCGAGATCGACGATGCCGAAGCCGCCCGCCACGGCATCAGCCGCCGCCAGGTTGCCGAGACCCTGGCCGGCGCCTCGCTGGGCCGGGAATTCTCCACCTGGCGCGCCGGGCGCGAACCCCTGCCCATGCGTCTGCGAAGCCCGGAAGGAGAGCACCTGCCGGTACACGCGCTCGACGGCCTGCAGGTGACCACCGACAACGGCCCGGTGCCGCTGGCACAACTGGTACGCACCAGCCTGAGCCTGGAGCCGGCCGTGATCGAGCATCGCGATCTCGAACGCATGACCGCCGTACTGGCCGAAACCGCCGAGGGCGTCACCTATGGCCGTGTCATCGACCGGCTCATGCCCGCCCTCGATGAACTGTCGCTGCCCGACGGCGTGCACATCGAGCTTGGCGGCGCCGCCGCCGAGGCGGATACGGCCAACACCGCGCTTTACACCACCCTGCCGATCGGCCTTTTGCTGCTGTTGATGTTTCTGCTGTGGCAGTTCAATTCGTTCCGGCTGGTCACGCTGGTGCTGGTCACCGTGCCGCTGGCCGCCGCCGGCGTCATCCCGGGCCTGATTCTGGCCGGCCAGCCGTTCAGCTTCACCGCCACGCTGGGCGTGGTGGCGCTGATCGGCATCGTGGTCAACAACGCCATCGTGCTGCTCGATGTCATCGGCAATCACCGCGGCCAGGGGCTGACCATGGAACAGGCCGTCAGCCAGGCGGTGGGCCGGCGCATCCGCCCCATCCTGCTGACCACCGCCACCACCATCGCCGGCCTGCTGCCGCTAACCTTTACCCAGTCCACCCTCTGGCCGCCGCTGGCCTGGGCCATCATCTCGGGCCTGCTGGCCGCCACGGTGCTGACCCTGGTGGTGATTCCGGCCGCCTATCGGCTGTTGATGCAGGAACGGGGCGTGAGAACGGCCGTGAGCTGAATCATTGACCCGGCAACCTGTTTGGTTGCCGGGTTATCAGCGCACAAGCCCGGAAAGGAACTCGTCCAGCCCGTCGCGGTAGAGCGGCCCGGAGGCCAGAAAACCGGTGTTGTGATCGCCCTGGATTTCCAGCAGGGTGCCGCGTTCACCGGCTGCCTCGTACAGGCGCTGGCCATGGCTGAACGGAATGATTTCGTCGTCGGGACTGTGCACCACGAGCACCGGCATGTCCGCGGCCGCGACATGGTCGGCCGCATTGAACTCAAGCCGGGCCAGGAGGCGCACCGGCAGCCACCAGTACAACTCCGCACCGATGTCGGGCACCGAGGTAAACGTGGACTCGACGATCAGGCCGGCGGCATCGATGCGCTCGGCCAGGTTTGCGGCCACCGCTCCCCCCATGGAGCGACCGAACAGCACGATCGAGCCCGGGTCGACGCCCTGCTCGTCGACCAGCCAGCGCCAGGCCGAATGCGCGTCCTCGTACACCCCTTCCTCCGAAGGACTGCCGCTGGACTGGCCATAGCCGCGGTAGTCGAAGATCAGGACTTCCAGCCCCAGGTCGTGGAAGATCTGCAGGCTGTCGAGGCGGTGGGACACATTGCCGGCGTTGCCGTGGTGAAACAGCAGCGTGGCGCGCGGGTCGGCATGCGGCAGCCACCAGCCGTGCAGCGTTTCGCCGTCGGCCGTCTCAAACTGAATGTCGCGGTATTCCAGGCCGATGTGCTCGGGCGTGGCCACCAGGTCACGGCCCGGCACCCCGGGAAGAAACAGCAGCCGCGGCTGAAAAAGATAAAGCAGCAACAGCAGCGCGCCGTAGACCAGCGCCAGCATCAGCAGCAATCTCAACATGGCCGGACTCCTTTCGCTTCTTCCCGCTTATGGTCCCGACATGCCAGCCTTCACCCTCTAGTCATCGAGCTTAACACGCTGCTTCCCGATCCAGTCTCGCATGCGCTGCTCCAGCGCGCTCAGGGGCATCGCCCCCTGGCTGAGAATGTGGTCGTGAAAAGCGCGCAGGTCGAAGTCCTCGCCCAGCGTGTCTTCGGCCTCGGCGCGCAGTTCGCGAATCAGCAACTCGCCGGTCTTGTAGGCCAGCGCCTGGCCCGGCCAGGAAATGTAGCGCTCGACCTCGGTGCGCACGTTGTGCGTCGACAATGCCGAGTTCTCCAGCAGGCAGGCCTCGGCCTCGGACTGAGTCCAGCCGAAGTAATGCAGGCCGGTATCGACCACCAGCCGGCAGGCGCGCCACATCTCGTAGGTCAGCCGCCCGAAGTCCTCGTAGGGCGTTTCGTAGATCCCCATCTCGATGGCCAGGTGCTCGGTATACAGCGCCCACCCCTCGGCAAAGGCGGTGATGTTGGTATTGCGGCGGAAGTCCGGCACATCCTCCATCTCCTGGGCCAGGGCAATCTGGTGATGGTGGCCCGGCACGCCCTCGTGCACGGTCAGGGCCGGCAGCTCGTAGAGCGGGCGCTGGTCGAGCCGGTAGGTATTGACCATGTAGCCGCCGGCCACCCCGGCTTCGAGATTGCCGGCCCAGTAACGCCCGGTGGTGTAGTTGGGCGCGAGGCTGTCCGGCACCGGCCGCACGCCGTAGGGCAGACGCGGCAGCTCACGGAAAAAGCGCGGCATCTGGTCATCGGCGCGCTTGGCAATCCAGGCCGCGTGCATCAACAGTTCGCGTTCGCTGTCGGCGTAGAAGCGCGAATCGGTGCGCAGATAATGCAGAAACTCCTCGAAACTGCCCTCGAAGCCGGACTGCTCGATGACCTCGTCCATCTCGGCACGGATACGCTCGACCTCGGCCCGGCCGCGCTCGTGAATCTCCTCGGGCGTGGTGTCCATGGTGGTGTGGTGGCGAACCAGCGCACGGTAATACTCCCGCCCCTCCGGCACCTCGGAAATACCCACCGACTCGCGCGGCTCGGCCAGATAGTCCTCGCGGAAGAACCTCAGCAACTCGCGGTAGGCCGGAACGATCTTGTCCTCGATGGCCTCGCGCATGGCCGTCTCAAGCCGTTGGCGCTCATCGGCATCCACCCGACGCGGCAAGGCCTCCAGCGGCTCGAGCAGCGGGTGGTCGTCGAGATCCTCGGCAACCAGCGACTCCAGTTGCTCGACCACCCTCTCGGCCACCAGGCCCGGTTGCACGAAATCACTTTCGACACCGCGCTCAAGCCATGCCGTTTGCACGGCCAGGAACTCCGGCAAGGCCTCGAGCCGACGCAACCAGGCTTCCGCCTCGGCTAGCGACGACGGACGGGTGCGCCGCGCCAGGCCGAAGGGCTGGTTGAAGAAGCCGGAATCATTGGTAAACGAAATGCGACGCGGATCGAATTCGGCCAGCGCCAGGCGCGAACTCAACAAATGTTCCATCATGGCGTAGGTCACGCCCTCGCTCTCATTCAGCCCGTCGATGCCGATGGCTTTCAGGCGATCGAGAAACCCCGCCTCGCGCTCGAGCTTCTCGCCCAGCGTTTCAGGCGAATGATCCGGCCAGCGGCCAGCCGCCTCCAGATCACCCTGCTCGCCGGCCCGGATCGGGTCGTGAGCCAGCTCATGGGCCTCGAAATCGGCCACCAGGCGCTCGAAATCACTCTTCTCGGCCAGCGCCGGGGCCAGGAGAACCGTCATCAGCAAGAGGCCGCTCAGCAAACGCATGCAACAACTCCAGTCAGTATCAGTCAGCCGCCAAAGCATACGCGATTCGCCTCTGCTGCCAAAGCAAAACCCACCCGGCTGCTGAACACCCCCCTTTAAGACCGGCAAAATCACCGCGATCGTTTGCCAGAGCGCGCATTTGGCACTATCATATTGCGGCTCGGGGCCACCCCGAGCCACTGCAAGTGGGCGATTAGCTCAGCGGGAGAGCACTGTCTTCACACGGCAGGGGTCGCTGGTTCGAACCCAGCATCGCCCACCACTTTATCCCTTCCCGGAAATTTCGCCGCAAAGTTCAGCCGCCCGCACTCCCGGGCTGGCCGGCAGGCGTGCTGTCGATGTCGATCTCGCCCTTGAGAAAGCGATTCATGCTGGTGCGCAGATCCTTCATGGATGCCTCGGGATCGCGCGGTTTGTCCAGGTCCCGGCGACCAGGAGCACCGAACCACCGATCAGCCCACCGACACGTCCGCGACGTTGCTTCCCCTTCTTGGTCGTGCCGGCACCACCGCGGATGAGTCCGAAGACACCCTCGGCAACCAGCAGCGCGCCGCCGAGCATCTTTGCCTTGCCGCGAATCGCGGGGTCTTCCGACCAATGGGTCTGCAACACGTTACCGAGATGATTCAGTCTTCGCATATCACTTGTATCGACTTGAGCTTTCGACAACAGGCCACTACGAGTCGTCGGTGAAAATAATGCCAACCCGGTCACCCGGAACCCGGATGAAGCGTGAGCCGATGGCCATGATTCAGGGATGGGAAATGGATCCGCTGTAGAACGTTTCACAGTCCTCATCGGTGATCACCTCCACGCCGCGTTCGAGCAGATCGAGCAGCGGGCCGGCGACGGTGACGAGGAAGTGGGGCTGGTCGACTTCGGGATCATGAAAGGGGCCGTTGATGGCCTGCTCGACAATGGGACAGCCGTCGCTGTCGACCACGGCAACCTTCAAATCGTCGAAGCGGTACTCGTTGAAATCCAGTGCACCGCTCAGCGCCAGACGGTTCTCGGGGGTCCGGAAAGCGACATCAACAGCCTGAGCGACACCATTTTCGACCTGCCACTGAGAGACCATCTGCTCGACGGTGGTGCTGCCCTCGCTGCCTTCGAGCATGCCGCTGAAGGCGTAGCCGCGACTGGCAACCAGTCCGACCGGACCGGCCAGAAACACCGCGCCGACATCGACCAGGTTGAAGCGCTGGGTGTCGGAGTAATCGTCCAGCTCATCGTCAAGATCGTAACCTTCGAGCTGCAACTGCCCCGAACCGAGGCTGATCGAGCCGGCGGCACTGCTGCGGATGCCGTCCCAGGTGTCTCCGCGCGCATCCAGCGCCACTTCGAGATCCAGCTTGCCGGAGGTCGCCGAATCCGGTGCCAGCAGGGTCGTAAACGCCGCCAGGTCGAACTGTGACACATCGGCTGCCAGGCGGTACTCCGGCGGCGTGGAGGCCGGATTGACTGTCAGGCTACCGGTCAACTCACCCTCCAGCAGCGTTGCCTCCATCGGCTCCAGTTCCAGCCTGCCGGCATCGGCCCGAACCCCGGCCGACAGTGCCGCCACAGTGAATCGTTCCTCGCCCACCCGCTCACAGTGCAGATCGCCATCGGCGGCAAACGTGGCCAGCGCCTCGGCTGGCTCGCCGCCATCATGCCGGAGATCGCGCAGATCCAGTTCGCAGTCCTCGAGCAGCCACTCCAGATCCGAGACCCGGTCACGATAGCTCAGGCGGGCATCGATCAGGCGCAGGCGTCGCAATGCCAGCTCATCGAGTGACTCGCGCTCGGCCCGTGGCAGGTGAACGCTGAACTCGCCGTGGTCAAGACGCTCCACGACCAGCTCCGGGCGCTCGACATGCACCTCGGTGGGGCGCAGATCGCCTGTCAGCAGACCGGCGGCATCCACCGTCACGCGCAGCGTCTCAGCCCGTGCGAGAAGCTGCCCCTCCCTGCGCAATTCCGGTTCCGACAGCGAGATGCTCGCGCCACGCAACAGGCCGACCACCGGCGCGCCGCCCATCTCGAACTCCATGTCCAGCGCCTCGACAATCCGGCCCTCCATCTGATCACCGACCCATTCAGTATCCACCAGCCATCGGGCCAGCAGCAACACCACCACGGCCAGAAAGACCAGTAACAGAATCACAACGACGAAGATACGAATGGGTCTTGCCATCACGCCGTCAACCATACCAGTTCCCATGGACTGATACCTGCAGCGAGAT
>SLIA01000114.1 GCA_007135935.1 Wenzhouxiangella sp. | reverse complement strand
CCTGAACCCTGAACCCTGAACCCTGAACCCTGAACCCTGAACCCTGAACCCTGAACCCTAGTCCGCATACCCACTCATCTCCAGATACCCGCGTCCCAGCGGCTCGCCCGCGTCGGCATCCAGCACTCGCATCGCGCCTTCCCAGTAAATCACCGAGCGGTCCCAGCGCTGTTCGTCGAACAGCGGTTCGACGCGCAGGTCCAGGTCGGCTTTCGGCACGCTGACCTGCCATTCCACGGGCCAGCGATGGCCCTCGTGATCGCGCCACCAGCGCTTTTCGGTTGTGCTGAAGTCTTCAAGGCCAAGGTGGGTCGGCGTGCCGTCTTCGGCCACGACCACGCCGGCGGAATAGGGCGACGGGTTGCCGTCGTGATCGCGCAGGCGGTAGACCATCAGGTCGCGCCCGTCGGCTAGCTGCAGTGCGAACCAGTCCCAGCCGGCCAGGTCGTCTGAAAGCTGGCTCGATCCCCACTCGCGGTCCAGCCAGGCGTTGCCGGTCACCGAATGCCAGCGATCACCCAGGCGAATGCGACCGTCGGTGGCCAGGCGGGTGGCCGAGTAGTAGCGCGAGGCATTGCCCGACTCCGGGCCTTTCTGGCTGTAGCCGGCATCGCCCTGCAGGACGAATGGCTTGAGCTGTGCCATGTCCAGATCGACGGCGAAGTCTCCGGCATCGGCCTTGAGCCGCCAGCCATCCTCGGTGGCCAGCACCTGCCAGTCGCGCAGCCACCAGCGGTCGGTCTCGGCGCCGGCCAGGCCGATGGCATCGCGGGCAAAGCGTTCGGCCTGGTAGAAACGTTCCCCGGCACCATCACTGACGGCCAGGTGCGCCATCCAGATCGCTTCGGCGGCCCAGTCGGAGTCCGGCGTCGGGCCGGGATCCAGGGCGAAGCGAAACAGGGTGAACTGGAAACCGACCGGTCCGTCCGGCCCCTCCAGGCTGCCGGTGAAGTACCACCATTCGTTGCGATAGCCCGGATGCAGGGCATGATCGGCCGGAAATTCCAGCGGCTCGGGCCCGGTCACGCGCCGGAATTCGTCCGGGGCGGCGGTCAGCAGGCCGCTGGCCTGCAACCGCACCGGTTGCGGTTGCGTCTCGCGGGTCTGCCAGCCCAGCCAGGCGCTTAAGCCCAGCGCAATCAGCAAGACGATGACGAGATCGCGTTTCATCCGCGGCTCCGCAATTCGTTCGAGGGATTGCGCGAGGCGATCTGCCAGGCCGGATACAGGCCGGCGAGCAGCCCGGCGGCCAGCGCCAGCACGAGCATGGCGCCCAACGGCGGCAAGGGCAGGCTCAGCGGCAGGGACCAGCCGAACGCGCGCGGTTGCACCACCAGCGTGAGCCCCGCGTGTATGGCGATGGCCAGCGGCGTGGCGACCAGGGCGCTGGCCGCGGCCAGCCCGGTGGTCTGGCTGACCACCAGGCCGGTCAGGCCGCGCCGGGTCAGGCCCAGCGCACGCAGGGTCGCATGGTCGCGCCGGCGCTCCAGCCCCAGTGCCAGCAGGGCGCTGACCAGGGCAATCAGCGCGATGATGCCGACCAGCGTGGCCAGTGCCCAGGAGATGCGGAAGGTGCGGTCGAACACCGCCAGGGTCTGCGCGCGGACCTGCTCCGCCGTGGTGACCACGATGCGCTCATCGATGGCCTGAAGGCGCTGACGCCAGCGCTCGATATCGCCGGTTTCGTGAAAGTACAGCCCGAGGCTGTCGCGGACCTCGTCATCGAACCATTCGCGGTAGTCATCGGCATTCACCGCGATCGCACCCTGATCGCTGCCGTAGTCGCGGTAGACGGCTGCGATCGGCAGGCTGTGGCGATGGTCGCCCGATGCAATGACGATCTCGTCGCCGAGGGTCTTGTCCTGGCGGCGGGCGAAGGGTTCGGTGACCAGCACCGCTTCGCCGGTCATGAAGGCCTCGCGTGCCGAGTCCGGGTCTCCGGCGACCAGCTCGAAGCCGTCCCAGGCGTCGGCCGGCAGGTCGTAGGCGATCAGTACCCGGCCGTCGGGCAGGTGATGCTGGCGCGCGCTGGACACCGCGGCGATGCCCTCGAGCTCGCCGATGCGCTCGGTCAGCCCGGCATCGATCACGCCCTGGCTGACGGTGACATAGGCTTCGGCGCGCAGCAGCCGCTCGATCCAGTCATCGACGGTGACGCGAAAGCCCAGCACCATCATGCCGATGCCGGCACTCAGAGCCAGTGCCAAGCTCAATGCGGCCAGCGCCGGCGCAATGCGGCGTCGCGAGGTGGCCAGCATGCCCAGCGCGCGTCCGGCAAGCTTGTGCTTCAGCGGCCAGCGCATCAGTCGCAGCAGCAGCATGCCGGCCCGGGGGGCGAGCAGGGCACAGCCCATCAGGGCCAGGAACAGGCCGCCCAGTGCCGCGGCCAGTGCCGCCGACAGCAGGGTGACGGCCATGCCGGCGATCAGCAGGCCGGCTGCCGCCGCATACAGTCCGGGCCGTGTGCCGGTCGGGTCGCGATCCTGGCGCACCAGCTGCCCGGGCGGAATCCGGCGAGCCTCCAGCCACACGGCGAGGGTGCTGCCCAGGGCCAGGGCCACCGCCAGGGCCCAGATCACGAGGTAGAGCGTGACGGTCGGGCGGGTCTGTGCCGTCGGCACCAGGCGGTAGAGTTCGGCAATGGGTTGGCGCACCAGGGTGAGCAACTGATCGGCCAGCACCGTGCCCAGGGCGAGGCCGAGCAGGGCGCCGAGCCCGGCCAGGATGAATGTCTCGGTGGCCAGCAGGCTGGTGATCTGCCCGCGCGTGACCCCGACGGCGCGCAGCATGCCGACGGCGCGGCGTCGTTGCACCAGCAGAAACGACAGCACGCTGTAGATCACGAACAGACCGACGGCCAGGCTGAGCAGGCTCATCGCGGTCAGGTTGGCGCGCATGCCCTCGGTCAGGCGGGCGGCGGCATCGCGACGCTCGCCCGCACTTTCGATGCGAAGCCCCTCGGGCAGCTCGGCTTCCAGCCAGGGGCGGCTGCCGGCCGGTGCCTCGATCCAGCTCAGTTCCCCCTGGCGCCCGAGCACCTCCTGAGCCGCGCCGATATCCATCAGCAACCGGTCGTCCAGCGCCCGTCCGCGTGCCAGGATGGCGGTCAGTTCGAGTCGATGGTCGGCGCCGGCAATGCGAACGTCGATGCGATCGCCTTCGCTCATCGCCAGGCGTCTGGCCGTGGTCTCGTTCATGGCCACCCCGGTTCGATTTCGCATCAGCGCATTGATCTGGTTGCCGTCCAGACCCATGCCGGTCTCGTCGCCCACGGCGATCGGATCGGTGGCCAGCAGTTCCAGAATGCGACCGTCGTGGCGTGCTCGTGCGGCGATCACCGGCACCAGCTCCGGCGCACCGGGGCGGGTGGCCAGGTCGGCGAGCAAAGACTCGTCGATCCGGCCCGACGGGTGATGTACCCGGACACTGTCGCGTCCGGCCAGTTCTTCGCCGGCCAGGTCGAGAGCATTGATCAGTACATCGCGCATCAGCGCCACTCCGGTGACCACGGCCACGCCGGCGGCTATGCCGACCAGGGCCAGCAGTAACTGCCCCGGGTGCCGATAGAAGAAACGCCGCGATGACTGAATCAGCAGTCTCATTCGGTTTCGAGCCGGCCCTGTTTCAGCCAAAGCGTGCGGTCGCAGATGCGCGCCGCGTCCGGGTTGTGAGTGACCATGACCAGTGCGCAGTCGCGCCCGGTGGTGACCCGGTCGAACAAATCGAGCACGCCGGCCGCGGTGACCTGGTCGAGTGCACCGGTCGGCTCGTCGGCCAGCAGCAGGCGCGGCTCGTGGATCAAGGCCCGGGCGATTGCCACTCTTTGCTGTTCTCCGCCCGATAGTTCACCGGGCAGGCGATCGAGCAGGCGTTCGAGGCCGAGTTCGCCGGCCCGTGCCCGCAAAGTCCTGCGGTCGAGTGACTTGCCATTGAGCCACATCGGCAGTTCGATGTTCTCCGCCACGCTGAGGCTGTCGATCAGGTTGAAGTCCTGGAATACCAGCCCGATGGCGGCGGCCCTCAGCCGCGTGCGCTCAGGCTCCGGGGTGCTGGCGAGATCGCTGCCCGCCACCTGCACGTGCCCTTCGTCGGGCCGATCCATGCCGGCGGCCAGGTGCAGCAGGGTGGACTTGCCGGACCCCGAAGCCCCCATGACGGCCACGCGTTCTCCGACGGCCACTTCCAGATCGAGCCCGTCGAGCACCCGGATCGTTTCACCGCCGGAAACGAAATGCCGCGAGAGCCCGGCCAGTCTGAGAACCGGGTCAGCCGCCACCGGCGCTGCCGATCAGTCCGCTGGCGAGCAGCAGGGCAATCGCGACCACGGTCAGGGCCAGGCGCAGGCGCCGGTGCCAGCCGCTGCGTCCCTGGGCCCGCCAGGGCTCGTCGATGAACAGGTAGATGGCATACAGGGCGGCCAGCCAGAACATCGCCCAGTGCAGCGGCAGCACGATGGCCGGCCAGGCGACCAGCGCCAGGGCGAGCGCGGCGACCAGCAGCCAGGGCCGCGGCGGCTCGTCGTTGAGATGGCGCATCCACAGGTGGCCGGCCCAGAAGGCCAGCAGAATGGCAGCCCAGCTCACCAGCAGGTCGGAAAGCCAGTCGGGCACGGGCACCAGGGCGATGATCGGCAGACCCAGCAGGGGCGCGACCCCGATCCAGCCGGTCAGTCGGGCGATCTTGGTGTTCTGAGACATGATTGCCAACCTCTTTTTTTGCCTGGTTCAACTATAAGGCCAAGTGGGTGGACGCGGGAGCGGTTCCGGGTACTGCGGGAACTTTTCCGGGCTGCATGGCTCGAAAGAGGTGTGCTTTGGAGACTCTTCAAAGCTGCTGAGCTTGGCAAGCCGGCGCAAGTTGTGGTAGACTTGCAACCAACCTTGGTAAAGCCGCAACGGAATAGCTAAGGTCGCAGGGCGCGAAGCGAGGTACATCACTCCGACATCCATTGCCCCTCCCCCGAAAAGGGGAGGGGTTTTTTTTAGATGATCGTCAAATCGCAGGGTAATCGACCATGCAACTGAACATGCTCAAAGCCAAGATCCACCGCGCGACCGTTACCCAGGTCGAACTCGACTACGAGGGCTCCTGCGCGATCGACGAGGACTTGCTTGAAGCCTCGGGTATTCTCGAGTACGAACAGATACATATCTACAATATTGCCAATGGCGAGCGGTTCGTGACCTACGCCATTCGCGCCGAGCGCGGCAGTGGCGTGATTTCGGTCAACGGGGCGGCGGCGCACAAGGCGAACGTCGGTGATCTGATCATCATTGCCGCCTACTCGCGCATGAGTGAATCCGAGGCTGCCAGCTATGAGCCGAAGCTGGTCTATCCGGATGGCGATAACCGCATCGAACGCACCGCCGGCCGGATTCCGGTCCAGGCCGCCTGATAACGGCCGGCCGGATGTTGCATAAAAACGACATCCCGGCAGTCGCTGAACTCTTCGCAACCGATCCCGAGCGCGAAGGCGACTTTCGCCTGCGCCAATCCGGCTGGGCGCTCGATTATTCCCGTATCCCGATCACGCGTGAGCATCTGGATGCGCTGCGTGCGCTGACCGAATCGAGCGATCTCGCAGCCGCCATCTCGCGTCTGTTTGCCGGCGACGCGGTCAATACCAGTGAATGCCAGCCGGCCTTGCACATGGCGTTGCGCGCCGGCGAGGGCGGTGGATTCGATGATTGTGTCGACATGCCCGCCCTGATCGCTCAGCGCGAGCGGTTCCTGGATCTGGCCTCGGGTCTGCATGCTGGCAGCAGCGGTCTGACCGATCTGCTGCATATCGGCATCGGCGGCTCCGACCTGGGTCCGCGGCTGGTTGCCGACGCACTCAATGCCGACGACAGCGCGATCCGCGTGCATTGGCTCTCAACCCTGGACGGTCGACGCTTCGAGCGGCTGTGCCGCGAACTCGACCCGGCCACCACCGGCATGGTGATGGCGTCGAAATCCTTTTCCACCGAAGAAACCATGACCCAGGCCACGGCCGCGCGCCAGTGGATGGGCCATGGCTGGGCCGAGCGCAGCTGGGCGGCAACGGCCAATGCCGACAGGGCGATCGAATTCGGTGTGCCGGCCGATCATGTGCTTGAATTCCCGTCGTTTGTCGGTGGTCGCTACTCGTTGTGGTCGTCGGTAGGCGTGAGTGCCGCGGCACGAATCGGTCCCGAGCGATTCGGTCGGCTGTTGTCGGGCGCCGAGCGCGCCGATCGCGAGTTTCGCTCGGCTGGCGGGGGCGATCACATGGCCGAGATCGTCGCGCTGTTGATGCATTACCTCAGGCGTGATCTGGACCTCAACACGCTGGGCATCGTCAGCTACGAGCCGCGGCTTGCCCTGCTCGCCGAGCATCTCCAGCAACTGGTCATGGAAAGCCTGGGCAAGGGCGTGAGGCTGGACAATGTCCCGGTTGATGCGCCGACTGCACCGCTGATTTACGGCGGCCGCGGCACCGATCTGCAGCATTCCATCTTCCAGGCACTGCACCAGGGCATCGACACTCACCCGCTACTGCTTGTTGGCAGTCGGCGCGACCGCCATGCCTACCCCGACTGGCACCAGGCCCAGCTCGCCCACCTGCTGGCGCAGGCCAGGGCCTTCGCCAATGGTCGGTCCGACGGCGAGTCCTACCAGAACATGCCGGGCAACCGGCCGGTCGCCACGCTGATCGTCGATGAGCTCGACAGCGACAACCTCGGTTGGCTGCTGGCCACCCTGGAGCACGCGGTCTACACCCTGTCGGTGCTGTGGGGCATCAATGCTTTCGACCAGTGGGGAGTCGAGGAAGGCAAGCGCCTGGCCGCCGAGATCCGGGCCCGGCTGCAACGCGGCTGAAAACATCGCGTCGTCAGCGGTATCATCGGCGCATTCCCCATCCAGTGAAACCGACATGCCCAGTTTCGATATCGTCTCCGAGGTCGATCATCACGAGATCGCCAATGCCGTCGACCAGGCCAACCGGGAAGTCGCCACGCGCTTCGACTTCAAGGGCACTGACTCGAGCTTCGAAGTCAATGGCCAGGTCATCACGCTGAAGACCGAATCCGAATTCCAGCTCGGTCAGATGCTCGACATGCTCTACGCCAAGCTGGCCAAGCGCGGAATCGACCTCGAGGCCGCCGAGGCGGGCGAACCAGTCATCCAGGCGAAGTCGGCCACTCGCCAGGTCACCATTCGCGAGGGCATCGACACGCCGCTGGCGAAGAAGATCGTCAAGCACATCAAGGCATCCAAGCTCAAAGTGCAGGCCGCCATCCAGGGCGACCAGGTGCGCGTGACCGGCAAGAAGCGCGACGACCTGCAGCAGGCCATCGCCCTGGTCAAGGAAGCCAAATTCGAGCTGCCGCTTCAGTTCACCAACTTTCGCGACTGAGCAACCGGCAAGTACAGCCTGCGATCGAAATCAGCGCCGGTCGATGGTCGAGATCGGCACGGTGACGATGGGCAGGCCGAGTGCGTCGGTGCGCGTGCGTGCCTGGATGACATCACCCCGATGTTCGCTACCGGTCTCGCCGATGTAGTAGTACATCTCGGCCACGCCGTGAAACTGCTCCAGGGTGATCAGGTTGACACGCGCGGTCTCGCTCATGCCGGGTATGAATCCCAGCGGCACGTAGAAGCCGTGGTAGCCCTGATCGGTGCCCAGCGAGGTATAGAACACGGTCAACCTGGCATCGGCCGGCTCGTCGGCGTCGACCACCTCGATGCCGAAGCGGTGGGCCAGCTCCATGCGCAGGCGCTCATCGGCGTAGTCGCGGATGTCCGGGTGCTGGATGAAATGGCTTTCCAGGTGCAGGCGCTGGCCGGCATGGCGGTCGAAGTCGCTGGCCGGCAACTCTCGCACCAGGTCGTCGATGCTGTAGGTGACCAGCCGCTGGGCGGTTGACCCGACCAGCGAATCCTGCAACTGGCGGCTGCCGCAACCGGCCAGCAGGGTGACGATGGCTATCAGCAGGAGCAGGAGCCTGAAGGCTTGTGCGAGGTCTGTCGATTTCATGCCGGCATTATACGCATCCCATTGGCTCACTCGCGTCGACGCGCTTGAGGGCGCTGGGTTTCGATCAGTATGCGGCGGGTGGCCGATAACTGGTCGCCGAAGCGCGAGATGCCGTCGGCACGCATGCGCTCGGCATGGGTCTGCAGATACTCGTCCAGGGCCTGCCGGTCTTCGAGACTGTACCGAACACTCCATTGTGCGCTGTTATCGGAGTTGGCTTCGATCCGGGCGATACTGGCATCGATAAAGCCGGGCAGGGCGAGCACTTCCTCGACATGGCCGGGTAGCCAGTCGGCGAAATCCTCGGCAACGGGCGCGGCGACGCCCAGGTTGACTTCGTAGATCACAGTCACGGTCTCGATCCTCCGACGCGATATTGAGATGCTTGCATGCCTGAGTCCATCGGCAGACAATGCCGCTGCCTGCCTTCAAGCCACATCATATGACATTGCCCGCCAATCACGCCGGCTTGCGCCACGAGATGAAGCGTACCCTGCTGCTGGCCGGCCCGCTGGTCATCGGTCAGGTGACCAACTTCGGCATGAACTTCGTCGACACCGTCATGGCCGGCAGACTGGGGCAGGTCGATCTTGGCGCGGTGGCCATCGGTTCGTCGATCTGGGCGGCAGGATTTCTGTTCGTGCTCGGCCTGCTCATGGCGGTGTCGGCGGCCGTGGCCCATCTCGACGGTGCCGGTCGCCCGCGCCAGGCGGGGGAGTTGACCCGCCAGGCGTTGTGGATCGCCGCGGTGCTGGCCATCGCCCTGTGGTGGCTGATGCGCAATGCCGACTGGCTGATGGGCGTTCTGGGAACCGACGAGGCGGTGGCCTCGCTGTCGGACGGCTACCTCCAGGCCATCAGCTGGGGTGCACCGGCCATGACCGGCTTGCTGGTCCTGCGCTTTTTCTCCGAGGGGGTGGGGTATACCCGCCCGACCATGTATGTCGGCCTGCTCGGCATCGTCTTCAATGTGCCGCTCAACTACGTGTTGATGTTCGGCAAGCTGGGATTGCCGCAGCTCGGTGCGGTCGGATGCGGCTGGGCCACGGCCATCGTGCTGTGGTTGCAGTTTCTTGCTCTGCTGGGCTGGATCCTGTGGCGCCCGCGTTACCTGCCCTATGCCGTCTTCGAACGCTTTTCCTGGCCGAACTGGCTCGAAATCCGGGCGCTGACACGGCTGGGTTTTCCCATCGGCGTGATGGTATTCATGGAAGG
The DNA here is from genome assembly GCA_007135935.1 of Wenzhouxiangella sp. GTDB lineage: Bacteria > Pseudomonadota > Gammaproteobacteria > Xanthomonadales > Wenzhouxiangellaceae > Wenzhouxiangella. The sequence continues at coordinate 682 of SLIA01000114.1, read as the reverse complement.
CGGGCTGTTCGTGGCCTCGGCTTTGCTGATCGGTACGCTGGGCGCCTTGCCGGTGGCTGCCCACCAGGTGGCGATCAACTACTCGGGCATGATGTTCATGGTGCCGCTGGGCATTTCCGGGGCCATTACCGTTCGGGTGGGCAATGCGATGGGTCGCGGCGATCCCCTCGGCGCGCGCCGTGCCGGTCTGGTCGGCACCGCACTGGCAACGGGTGTCGGTCTGCTCTCGGCGCTGGTCATGATCACGATCCCCGAGCAGATCGTGCGCATGTACACGGCCGACCGGGAGGTCATCGAGCTGGCCGCCTCGCTGCTGTTGCTGGCGGCCATCTTCCAGGTTGCCGATTGCATCCAGGTAGCCGCCGCGGGCGCCCTGCGCGGGCTCAAGGATACGCGCATTCCGATGATCTACAGCGTGCTGGCCTACTGGCTGATCGGGCTGAGCGTGGGCTGGTACCTGACCTTCCCGATGGCATGGGGGCCGGCCGGCATGTGGGTGGGCATCCTCACCGGCCTGAGCGTCGCCGCCGTCCTGCTCGGCATCCGCTTCCTGCGCATCTCCGGCAAACCCCATCCCGGCTTCTGATAGCCCATCTCCCTCACTCGTCTCTCCCGTCTTTCACCTTTCACCTTTCACCTTTCACCTTTCACCTTTCACCTTTCACCTTTCACCTTTCACCTT
>SLIA01000283.1 GCA_007135935.1 Wenzhouxiangella sp. | reverse complement strand
CTCCGCTTCCGTGCCCTTGCCGCGGCCGTATACCTGCATGATCGCAGCACCGGCCTCGACCGCCGCCTTGCGTACTTCAATCAGCAATCTGCTCAGATCCATGATTCGCTCTCGCCTATGGGAAATAACAACATTGTTTCAGAAGTCAGTGTAGCTGAAGGTCGACCGACTTCAGGCCTCATCCAGCCAATCCGAGAAGTCTCTGCCCAGCTCGGGGTGCTTGCGCCCGTACTCGACCGTCGCCTGCAGGAAGCCCAGCTTGGACCCGCAATCGAAGTGTCGACCCTCGAACTGGTAGGCATCGACCGACTGTTCGGCCAGCAGTTCGGCGATGGCATCGGTGATCTGTATCTCGCCGCGATGATCCGGCTCGGTGCGCTCCAGGATCTCGAAGATGCGCGAGGAAAGAACGTAACGACCCACCACTGCCAGGTTGGAGGGCGCCTGGTCCGGGTCCGGCTTTTCCACGATGCCACGCAGCCGGCCGACCCGGTTATCGAAGGCCGCGACGTCGACCACGCCGTAAGACGCGGTCTTCTCGCGCGGCACCTTCTCGACACTGATTACCGAGGCGCCGGTTTCGCGGTGATGGCGAACCAGCTGGGAAAGCACCGGGTCGTCGCCATTGTCGATCAGGTCATCGGGCAGGATGATGCCGAAGGCGTCCTCGTTGACCATTGATCGCGCGCAGCCGATGGCATGCCCCAGACCCAGCGCCTCGCGCTGGCGCACGTAGAGACATTCCACGCCTTCGGGCAGGACGGCCTTCACCAGCTCCAGCAACTCGTGCTTGCCGCGCTTTTCCAGCTCGGTCTCGAGCTCGTAGGCCATGTCGAAATGATCCTCGATCGCACCCTTGGTGCGACCGGTGACGAACACCAGCTTGCGCGCACCGGCCGCGACGGCCTCCTCGACGGCGTACTGGATCAACGGCTTGTCGACCACCGGCAGCATCTCCTTCGGCACCACCTTGGTGGCGGGCAGGAAACGCGTGCCGAGGCCGGCGACGGGGAAGACGACGGTATCGATACCTGCAGTCATGATTCGGAGCCTTGCCTTGGCCAGCGGTCATGGTAGCGGAAACGGGAATCAGGTTTCCGGTTTCCGGTTTCCGGTTTCCGGTTTCCGGGGAGCGTAGCGCTTCGGGTTGGGGGTGGGGTGATTTCGAAACCGCAGGTTTCGCATGAACCCCGCGCCCGACCCGGAGCGCGGAGCGAAGAAGGCAACGAGAGCACCCCGTCTAACGGCCGGGTTGGTCGCCCCAGAGGTACTTGTGGAGCTGGACCTGGAAGCGGATGGGCAGGTCGCACTGGACGACCCACTCAGCGAGTTCTCTCGCTTCCAGTTGTCCCCAGACCGGGGAGAACAGGACTTGCCAGCGATCGAGATCGCGGCTTTTTACCTGCTCGACGGCCCAGTCGAAATCCTTGCGGTCGGCGATCACGAACTTGATCTGGTCGTGTGGCTGGAGGTGATCGAGGATGTCCCACAGGTTGCGCTCGACCTCGCCCGAGCCCGGCGCCTTGAAGTCGACGATCTTGATGACGCGTTCATCGACCTGATCGACCGGCACCGCGCCACTGGTTTCCAGCGAGACGACGTAGCCGGCCTCGCACAGCTTTTCGAGCAATGGGATGCAGCGTTTCTGCGACAGCGGTTCGCCACCGGTCACGCAGACATGCCGGCAACCGGACTCGGCCACCGCCGCCAGGATTTCGTCGAAGGTTTTCCACTCGCCGCCATGGAAGGAATACGGCGTATCACACCACACGCAACGCAGGGGACATCCGGTCAGACGAACGAACACCGTCGGCCACCCCGCCAGGTCGGACTCGCCCTGGATGGAGGTGAAGATTTCGGTGATCTTGAGGCGCTGGTCGGTCATGGAGTCTGGATTGGGTAGAGGGGTAGAGGGAAGAGGGATGAGTTGCAGGCACGCTCACATCGTGTGGTGAGCGAACCCTCTCCCTTCTATTCCTCTTTCCTTCTACCCATTGAAGCGCGACAGTGCTTCAATAGTGCCCTGCCAGACGCATGTCCCGAAGCCGGGTCTCGGCCAGTCTCGCCAGGGTGGTGCCGGGGTGCTGGCTGCGAACCTGTTCCAGGGCCGCGCGGGCTTCGCTCCACTCCCTGAGCTCGTAATGGCTGAAACCGATCTTGAGCAGGGCATCGCCTTCCTTGTTGCTGGCCGGGTACTGATCCAGCAACTGGCTGAAGAATGACAGCGCCGTCTCGAAGTCACGCGTGACGTAGTAGGTTTCGGCCAGCCAGTACAACGCGTTGGGCGCATAGGCCGAGTCGGGGTATTCATCGAGAAAATCGGAGAACCCTTCCGCAGCATCGGCGTAGCGTGTTTCCCGCAGTGCGCGGAAAGCACGGTCATAGGCCGCCTGCTCGTCCTCGGTCGGCGTGCCCAGATCGCGCGGGGCGACCGCTGCCGCTCCCGGCAGGGGCGTGATTTCCATCTCGGCATCGATCGGTGCGCGTACTTCCGGCGCATCGGCCACACGCGGTGCTTCCTCGGGTGCCTCGTCGTGAGTCTGTTCGGGCACCTGTTCGGGAACCGGGTCAATCGGCGCCACATCGTCGACGGGATCGGCCGCGGCGACACCGCTGCGACCCAGCTGCTGCAACCGCTCGTCGAGATCCAGATACTGATCGCGCTGGCGCCGGCGAAGATTCTCGATCTCGCGTTGCTGCGCCTCGACCATGCCGCGCAACTCCCGCACTTCCTCCAGCAGGTCCTGCACCTGGTAGACCATGCGCATGGAGTCCTCGGCGTGAGCCGCCATGGGGGCGGCCGACAACAGGCCGGCCGCCACCAGAGCTTTCACGATGTTGTTGTGCCTGAAGACAAACATCAGCGGGCCGTGTAGACGATCTCCGTACGACGATTGCGCTCCCAGCAGTCTTCATTGCTTTCTCGACAAACCGGGCGCTCTTCGCCGTAGCTGACCACCTCGATCTGGCGCGAGGATACGCCACCGGCGCGCAGCAGTTCCTCCACGGCATTGCCACGACGCTCGCCCAGGCCGAGGTTGTACTCGCGCGAGCCACGCTCGTCGGTATGGCCTTCGAGGATGACGCGCGCGCTCGAATTGGCACGCAGGTATTCGGCGTGGGCCTCGACGATCGGACGGAACTCGCTGCGCACGTTGGAGCGATCGAACTCGAAGTAGATCACGCGCTGGCTGAGCAGGCTGTCGGGATTGTCCAGGTTGCGGGCGTCGCTGAAATCGCGCGGATCGACCCGGTCGGTTTCAACCGGTGGCCGCTCGGTCGGCTCGGGCGGCTCCGGCGGAGTCGGTTCTTCCACGACCTCGCGCGCGCAGGCGGCCAGAATGGCGGCCAGCATCACCAGGGCCGTAAAACGAAGTGCAGTCTTCATGCTACCTCCTGAATTGCAGGTACTGTGCTTTAGGGGCAAGTTGGGTTGTTTTCGAATAATGTTCTATCGAATGATTGGCGACCAGGCCGGCTCTCTGACATCGCCCTCGCTCAGGACGAGCCGCTGCCGAACCCGGCCATCGGCGGACACGGCTGCAAGCACTCCCCGTCCGTTTTCCCGGGTGGCGTACAGCACCATGCTGCCGTTGGGCGCAAAGCTCGGCGACTCGTCAAGCCGGCCGTCAGATAATACACGCAAACGCTCCGCTTCGCGATCATGGATTGCAATGCGGAAGTCGTTGTTGCCGTCGCTCCAGACCACGGCCATGTGGCGGTCATCCAGGCCGAAGGAGGGACGGGCGTTGTAGCGTCCCTCCTGAGTCTCGCGCTGCACATCGCTGCCGTCGGAGCGCATGGAGTAGATCTGCGGCCGGCCGGCCCGATCCGAGGTGAAGAAAATACGCCCGCTTTCAGGCGCCCAGGCCGGTTCGGTGTTGATCGTCCAGTGCCGGGTCAGTTGTTCGCGCTGATCGTCATTGTCCAGGTCGATCACCCAGATATCCGGGCTGCCGCCGCGCGACAGGCTGACGGCCAGCTTGCGACCGTCGGGCGAAAATGCCGGGGCGCCATTGATGCCGCGATCGGAGCTCACGGTCCGGTTCTGACCGGTGTAGAGGTCCTGAACGATGACGTTGGAACGTCCGGTGGCGAACGAGACATAGGCCAGTTTGCGACCATCGGGCGACCAGGCCGGTGACAGGATGGGCTGGGTATTGCGCACGATGGTTTGCGGGTTGTGGCCGTCGGCATCGGCAATCACCAGCTCGAACAATTCATCGTCGCCGTCACGATCGGTCACGACCACGTAGGCGATACGGGTGGCGAAGGCACCCGGTGTGCCGATCAGGCGCTCGTAGACCGCATCGGTGACCCGGTGGGCGCCGAAACGCAGGTCGCCGGGACCGACCGGCAAGGCCTGCGACATCAGAATACGGCCGGTGTGCACATCGAGCAGGTGGTACTCGATCTCGTAACCGACGCCGTCTGCCGCGTCGGTGACGCGACCGATGACCAGGTGATCGACCTTGAGCAGGCGCCAGGTGCCGAATCCGACCTCGGTCGGTCGCGTTGGCCGATCGATCATCTGCTCTTCGTCCATGGGATCGAAAAGCCCGGATCGATGCAGGTTGGCGCTGACGATTTCCGAGACACTGGTGGCCGGCTCGGGCATGTCGGAATCCCAGGCGAACGGCACCACCGCGATCGGCATGGCGCCCTCGACCCCGTCAACAATCTCGATTCGCAACTGCGCACTGGCCAGCGCCGGCAGCAACAGGGCCGCCAGCAACACCGCCAGCGACAGGCGCCTAGCCATCGTAGCGGAAGGTAAAAACGATTTCTCTGGCAAAGACATTTTCGTAACCTCGATAAGGGAACTCACCGACGCGCATCACCGCTGCGGTGATGGAACGCCGGGTGGCGTCGTCGGCATTACACGGTGAGACAATGGTGGCGTCAATAATCTCCCCGCCCGGGATCTGCACGACCTTGACGTCGCAGCGCACGCCGGGTTGGGTGGTGGGCGGCCGGTTCCAGTTGCGCCGCACCAGCTCGCGAATGGTGGATTCGTATTCTTCACGCAGGGTGGCCCGACGTGCGTCCTCGGCGGCCTGTTCCTCGGCCAGCCGCAAGCGCTCGGCCTCTTCCTGTGCCCGCCGGTCCGCCTCTTCGGCGGCGCGCCGCTCGGCAATCTCGGCCATGCGTGCCTCTTCTTCCTCGCGCCGGCGCTGGGCCTCCTCGCGCTGGCGGCGCAACTCCTCGAGTTCGCGCTCACGTTCTTCCTCGGCTCGCCGACGCTCTTCCTCGACGCGGCGGCGCTCCTCCTCCCGGCGCTGACGCTCTTCCTCCGCGCGCCGCTCCTCTTCGGCCCGGCGCTGACGCTCTTCCTCCGCGCGCCGCTCCTCTTCGGCCCGGCGCTGGCGCTCAGCCTCTTCTGCCCGGCGCTGCTCTTCGGCCTGACGCTCCTCTTCCTCACGACGTTGCTGCTCCAGCTCCTGCTGACGGCGCTGCTCCTCTTCCTGACGCTGCTGCTCGAGCTGCTCCTGGCGGCGACGCTCGGCTTCTTCCTCGCGCTGACGCTCCTGCTCGGCTCGCTCCTGTTCAGCCTGTTCCTGGCGACGTCGCTCGGCTTCTTCATCCTCACGTCGCTGCTCGACGACCGGCCCCATGTCGACCAGGGTTACGCGCACCGGCGGCGTCTCCTGCTCGAAAGGCTGCCAACTCCAGGTGCCGGCCAGGAACAGCAGCACGAAACCGATATGCACGGCCAGCGCCAGGCCCAGCGCCCGGAGCTGGTCCTTGATCGCCTGCTTGCGCTCAGGGCTGATCCATCGGTTCATCATGCGATCGTCCGGGTGGCCGGGGCGGCTCAGTTGTCTTCGGGGTCGCCGATCAGGCCGACAGCGGGTACGCCGGCGCGTTGCAGCAACACCATGGCGCCGTAAATGTGCTGGTAGGCCACGTCGCGGTCGCCACTGACGCTGACCTGTACATCGGGGTTGCGCTGGGCGATGGCGCCGACGATCTCGACCAGCGACTCGCTGTCGACCAGTTGCGGGGAATCACCGGTATCCAGGTACAGATCGCCCTCGCGGGTGACCGTGACCAGCAGGGGATCGCCCTGATCGCTCAGCGGCTCGGCCTGGCCGGTGGGCAGTTCGACCTCCACGCCCAGGTTCATCAGCGGCGCGGTGATCATGAAGATCACCAGCAGCACCAGCATCACGTCGATGTAGGGCACGACGTTGATTTCCGCCATCGGCCGCCGACGCCGCCGGATGTAGGGCTGGTCGCTCATGCCGCGCCCCGCTCCTCGAGGCGACGCGCCTGGCGGTGCAGGATGGTGGCGAACTCTTCCTTGAAGTTGTCGTAGCGCACTTCCAGTCGCTCGACCTGGTTGGAAAACTTGTTGAAGGCGATCACTGCGGGAATGGCGGCAAACAGGCCCATGGCGGTGGCGATCAGGGCCTCGGAAATACCGGGCGCGACCATGGCGATGGTGGCCTGGTGGGCCCCGGCCAGGCCGCGGAAGGAGTTCATGATGCCCCAGACGGTACCGAACAGGCCCACGTAGGGGCTCACCGAGCCGACCGTGGCCAGGAAACTGAGACGATGCTCGAGCCGGTCCATCTCGCGCGTGAGCGTGACCCGCATGGCGCGCTGGGCGCCCGTGGTCAGCGCATCGGCGCCCAGTCGCTTCTCCTCGCGCAGGCGGGTGAATTCGCGAAAGCCGGACTCGAAAATGCCCTCCAGACCCTCACGCCCGGTACGATCGCCGGCGACCTTGTCGTAGAGCTTGGTCAGGTCGGCACCCGACCAGAACTGTTCCTCGAACTTGCGCGCCCGGGACTCGGCCCGGCCGAGCATCTGGCGCTTCTGAAAGATCACCATCCAGGAGGTGATCGAGGCCAGCAGCAGCAGGGCCATGACGCCCTGCACCAGCAGACCGGCCTCCATGATCAGGTCCCAGACTTGCAATTCACCGTTCATTGAGTCATTCCGTTGTCAGAGTCTTCAAGGCTTGTTGCAGGCGCGCCGGGAAGCGCGCCGGACGAAAACTGTCGGCGGCCAGGCAGGCCGCACGCACCGAAGCGCGCGCCAGCAACTGGCCATCGGCACGAAACATGCGCTGGCCGAACACCACCGTGGCGGCACGAAACTGTTCGACGTCAACCGTGACGTCGAGTTCATCTTCCAGCCGCGCGGGCTTGAGAAATTCGATGTCCATGCGACTGACGGCAAACAGCCGGTTGTCGCGCTCACGCATCTCGACCTGCGGGAAGCCGAGCGCCAGCAGCCAGTCCGAGCGGGCGCGCTCGAAAAACGCCAGGTAGCGGGCATGGTAGACCACACCGCCGGCGTCGGTGTCTTCCCAGTAAACACGATAACGAAACGGATCGCTCATTCGTCTGCCGTGCCATTGCCCGCAAACAGGTCACCCACCGCGCCCTCGGGCGGATTGAGCCCGAAATGACGCCAGGTGGTGGCGGTGGCCATGCGCCCGCGCGCGGTACGCATGAGATAGCCTTCCTGGATCAGGTAAGGCTCGATCACGTCCTCGATGGTGCCGCGCTCTTCCGACAGCGCGGCGGCCAGGCTTTCCACGCCCACCGGCCCGCCGCCGAAGTCCTCGACCAGTTTTTTCAGAAGCCGCCGGTCCATGCTGTCGAAACCGCGCGCGTCGACCTGCATCATTTCCAGCGCGTCGGCGGCCACGGCCTCGGTGATATGGCCGTCGGCACGCACCTGGGCGAAATCGCGCACCCGCCTGAGCAGGCGATTGGCAATGCGCGGCGTGCCGCGCGAGCGCCGGGCGATCTCTGCCGCCCCGGCCTCGTCGGCCTCGATGCCGAGGATGCCGGCCGAACGCAGCACGATGCGGGCCAGTTCCTCCACGCCGTAGAATTCCAGCCGCTCGACGATGCCGAAGCGATCTCTCAGCGGCGAGGTCAGCAAGCCAGCGCGGGTGGTCGCACCCACCAGGGTAAAGCGCGGCAGATCGAGCTGAATGGAGCGCGCCGCCGGCCCCTCGCCGATGATGATGTCGATGCGGTAGTCCTCCATGGCCGGGTAGAGCACTTCCTCGACCACGGGGCTCAAACGATGGATTTCATCGACGAACAGCACATCGCCCGGCTCGAGATTGGTCAGCATGGCGGCCAGGTCGCCGGCACGTTCGAGTACCGGGCCGGAGGTCTGGCGCAGTTGGGTGCCCATCTCGGCGGCAATCACGTTGGCCAGGGTGGTCTTGCCCAGCCCCGGCGGGCCGAAGATCAGCACGTGATCGAGCGCCTCGTGCCGAGCGCGGGCCGATTCCAGGTAGATGCCCAGGCGCTCCTTCATCGCCGGCTGGCCGATGTACTCGGCCATGCGCGACGGTCTGAGGCTGGCCTCGATGCAGGCTTCCTCGTTGTCGGTATCGGCCGTGACTAGTCGCTCGTCCATCACCCGGCCATCTTCTTCTTCAGCGCGGCACGAATCAATGCCTCCGGCGAGAGTTCCGGATCGGCCACGGCCTTGACCATCTTCAGCGCCTCGGCGGTGGAGTAGCCCAGCGCGGTCAGGGCGGCGCGGGCCTCGCTGGAGGCATCACCGCCGGCACCGGTCGTTGCCGCACCCTCGCCCAGGTCGGACACCTTGCCCCGCATCTCCAGGATCAACCGCTCGGCGGTCTTCTTGCCGATGCCCGGCAGGCGCGTCAATGCCTGGGCATCGCCGGCCTCGACCATCAGCGCGAAATCATCGCCACTGACACCGGAAAGAATAGCCAGCGCCAGTCGCGGCCCGATGCCCGAAACCTTGAGCAGCTCGCGAAACAGGCTGCGGTCGGCCTCGCTCAGGAAACCGTAGAGAATCTGGGCATCCTCGCGCACCACCAGGTGGGTGAGGATGGTCAGCGGCTCGCCGTCGGCCGGCAGGCGGTCGAAGACATTGAGCGGGGCCTCGACCTCGTAGCCCACGCCCTGGACGTCGATCACCAGCGCCGGTGGCTGGCGTTCGATCAAGGTGCCGGAAAGGCGGACAATCATCGCAAAGTGACTCCCGGAGGCAGACGTGAAGCGGTTTGTGCGGTGTGATGATGACACAGGGCGACGGCCAGGGCATCGGAAGCATCCTCGCCAAGATCGACCTTGAGCTTGAGCAAGACCCGCGTCATGTGCTGGATCTGCTCCTTGGCCGCCCCGCCACGCCCGACAATCGCCTGCTTGATCGCGCGGGGCGCGTATTCATGCACTTCCAGCCCGCAGCTGACCACGGCACAGATCGCCGCACCACGGGCCTGGCCCAGCTTGATTGCCGCCTGCGCATTGCGACTCATGAACACGGTCTCGACCGCGGCCACGGTGGGCTGGTAGCGATCGACCAATTCACGCACCCCGTCAAAGATCAGACCCAGCCGCTCGGGCATGGGCCCACCGCCAAGCTTCAGGGCCTGGGCATGCACCATCCGCCCGTCCTCGATGATACCGACACCGGTAATCCGCGAGCCGGGATCGAGGCCGAGGATTCTCATGGTTCTCGGGACCCGGGACTCGGGACTCGGGACAGGGAAGAACCACCAGAACCCGAACAAAGGAGCATTCCCACTTCAACCGGAGCCGGCGTAGAAAAAAGTGCCCGGTTGCCATCAGTAGCGAGTCCCGAGTCCCGGGTCCCGAGTCCCGATACCTGTCCCGAGCCCCGAGTCCCGAGTCCCGACTTATTCATACGCCTCAGCCGGAATATCCGCGTTCGACCACACATCCTGGGTGTCGTCGAGATCCTCGAGCACATCGAGAAACTTCAGCACCTTGCGCCCGGTCTCGACATCGACCTCGACCAGGTTGTCGGCACGCTGGGTAACCTCGGCCTGCTCGAACTCCAGTCCGGCGGCCCTGAAGCCGTCGCGCACCGCCTCGAATTCCTCGGGCGTGGTGAGCACCTCGATCGAGCCGTCATCGTCGGTGACGATGTCCTCGGCACCGGCTTCCAGCGCGGCCTCCATGACCTTCTCCTCGCTG
>SLIA01000012.1 GCA_007135935.1 Wenzhouxiangella sp. | reverse complement strand
TTTACAATGGTTTTGCCCTTAATAGTTTTGCCTTTAAAATTCTTCGTGTTCTCTGTTGTTCCCAAAACATCTCATATGATAAACAAAAAATCCATCATCGCCCTCATCCCCGCACGCGGGGGATCGAAATCGGTGCCGGTGAAGAACATTTACCCTCTTGCCGGTAAGCCGTTGATCGCATATACGATAGAAACGGCACTGAAGGTCGGGGAAATCGACCGGGTGATCGTTTCAACAGATGACGATGAGATCGGAGATATAGCGAAGAAATACGGAGCGGAGTACTATAAACGTCCTGCACACCTCGCAACCGACGATGCGTTGGTGGTCAACACCATCGAATATATGATCGAACTGTTGAAAAATGAAGGAGAACAACCCGGTATTCTTATACTCCTTGAGCCAACCTGTCCGTTTCGTTCTGTCGAAACGGTGAGTACGTGTATTGGAATGATCACCAATAACGATACTCCGTACGATTCGGTTGCCACATATACCGAAGCGGAATTGAATCCCCATCGTGCATGGAAATTAAACGGTCATTCCCCCGAACCGTTTATTCCCGGAACAAATCCCTGGCTTCCTAGACAGAAGTTACCTAAGGCATATCAATTGAACGGGGCGGTGTACGCATTTAATGTCAAAGCATTTAAGCAAAGGGGAGATAGTCCGGGACTTTTATTCGGTAAAACAGGAGCCGTGGTTATTGACAGAGATGAAGCAATCGATATTGATAATGAGATAGATTTTAAAGTAGCTGAGGCGATGTTAGCGGAAATAGTTAAGATGTAATCATGTGTAACGGCGAAATTCTTTTCGCCGTATGCTTTAATAGTTCTCGCTGAAAAAATCATGTTTTTCCGAGTCGTCGGAGCTGCCAATCAAATGCTTTGTGCAAGTCCGCACGACACCTCATCCCCCGGCCCCGCCTGCTCCGTTCTGTATGAGGGGTCTCCGCGCATGCGGAGAAGGGGTGTCAGGAAACGAACGGTTTTTCTGCAGAGATTTTTGTTCTATATTTTAATGTAGTAATCGGTTCTCGTATCGCAGAAAAATTTCTCAAATCCTCACTCCCCTCTCCGCCCCGAGGCGGAGAGGGGACGGGGGAGAGGGCGCGAAGGCAAGTGCGAACTTTTAAATTCTACAATGAGCGGTGAGTTTCAGATACCGTGTCATTAGCAGCAGCAGCCCCTCTGATGCGGGATAAACTACGTGGAAGCCTGACTGTGATGGCCTTTGTGTTATTGGTAGCGAAGCCGAGGGCGGTGTTCATTATTTTTCCACTAATACCTATTTTGTTTGTCTCTGACGGGTCACGCCAAAATGATTTGGCGTTTACAAAATAACCTGAGATATACATTGAAAAATGCACAAAACAATGAATAATACCAAACCCCTCCTCCTCATAACCGGCGTAACCAGCGGTGTAGGATTATCCCTTGTTAATCATTACGCTGGAAAATATCACGTTCTGGCTCTAAGCCGCAACGATAATAAGCTCAAGGAATTATTCGCCGGTAAAGAATATATTACAACGTTTCAGGTAGATCTAAGCGATCCGGAAGCATGTGATTTGACATTTCGAACGATATCGTATAAATATGGATATATTCCGTATCTGATTAATAACGCCGGTATTAATCGTAAGGTTGAGCTAAAAGAAATAACCTATGACCAGTATCTTGAATTTATGCACGTCAATGCAGTCGCACCGACGATAGCAATGCAGTATTTATTACCGGCAATGAAAGAAAACAATTTCGGACGAATTATCAATATTACCTCAGGTGCGCCGCTTAACTGTTTCCCCGGGTTTGCGTTATACAGTTCATCGAAGGGAGCACTCAACGCGATAACGGTCACGGCTGCAAAGGAATATGCGGATCATGACATAAAGATCAACCTTATGAGTCCGGGTCCCGTCAAATCGAACATGGCACCAAATGCTCCAATGGAACCGTCGGTCTGTCATCCGACAGTTGATTATCTGTTGAAGATTGATGAAAACGGACCCACGGGTAAATTTTTCTGGCTCGGGTATGAGATTCCCCTGTTTCCCGATCTCCAAGGAATAGAATGGCTTGAGGGAAAAGCCGATTCCACAAAGTACACGAAGGTGATATCGTGAGCGATATCGTTCGTGTCGGGATGATCGGGATGAGCGAAGGAAATGGTCACCCATTTTCCTTTTCTATAATCATTAACGGATATTCGGATGACGGGCTTGCCAAATCCGGTTGGGATGGGATTTATAACTATGTGAAAGTTCGTGATCGCTCTGAATTCGGCATACAAAATCTGAAAGTAACCCATGCGTGGACACAGGATGATGAGCAAACGAAAAAGTTGTGCGATGCGGCGATGATACCGTGTCCCGTTGATAACTATAAGCAGATGCTCAGCAATATCGATGCCCTTATTATTGCTCGGGACGATCATGCAGTGCACCACGAAATTGCAGGACCGTTTCTAGAAAAGAATGTACCGGTTTTTATCGATAAACCGCTTTCGTTGAGCACAGAAGAATTAAAATACTTTAAACCCTTTCTTGAAAACGGTACGCTGATGTCCTGTTCCGGTCTGAGATATGCAAAAGAGCTTGATACTGTCAGGGATACCATCACGGGATACGGAGAAAAGTTGTTTGTTCGCGGCACGGTTTTATTTTCCTGGGAGAAATACGGCGTGCATATGCTTGAAGGAATACAGAGTGTGCTGAAATCCCGGCCCATATCTGTATCCAGTTTACCGGCGGATCATACCTCGGTCATGATCAAAATGTCCGACGATACTAAAATTCAAATTGATGCATTAGGAAATGTCCCGAAAATATTCAGGATCGATGTAATTGGTGATAAAAAGATCACTTCGCACGAGATATCGGATAACTTCACAATGTTCCGCCGCATGCTCTGGCATTTCGACGAAATGATCAGGACAGGTACACCACCGATACCACCTCACCAGACGCTGGATATAATGAAGGTGCTCATTGCTGGGAATATTGCGCGGGCGGAGAAAAGAGAAGTATTGCTTGAAGAATTAGATATATAGAACACAGATAACACTGAAAAACACAGATTATCACTGATTATATTAAAATCAGAGTAAATCAGTAGCATCTGTGTCATCAGTGTTCTCCCTAAAATAATCAATATGAAAAATACAATCAGCTACAAGTCCCTCTTCGACCTCACCGGCAAAAACGCTATTGTCACCGGCGGGTGCGGTATACTGGGGGAACATTTCTGTAAAGCACTCAGCGAGTTCGGCGCAAACGTTGCCGTTATCGATATCAACGAGGAAAAAACTTCATCGTTGGCGGAAGAATTACAAAAAACGTATGGTGTTAAATCAATCGGTGTTTACTGCGATGTATCCGATCCGGAGTCGGTTAAGGATATGGTCGCTCAAGTGGCGGATGAATTTGGCAGAATCGATATATTACACAACAACGCCGCTTCCAAATCCGACGATCTCAATGCATTTTTCGCACCGTTTGAAGAATACTCCCTCGATGAGTGGCGGAAGATAATGTCGGTCAATATCGACGGTATGTTTCTGGTCGCAAGAGCAGTCGGAAAACATATGGTGGCTAAATCGATACAGGGGAGTATAATTCAAACCTCATCGATTTACGGGTTGGTTGCATCCGATAAACGAATCTATGAAGGATCGTTTTATCTCAATAAACAGATTAGCAATCCCGCTGTGTATTCTACCTCAAAGGCATCAGTTGTGGGTTTGACGCGGTATCTTGCGTCGTATTGGGGGGATAAGGGGATACGGGTAAATGCTCTCGTACCTGGTGGGGTAGAAAGTGGCCAAAACGATACATTTAAAGAAAAGTATTCGAGCCGTGTTCCGCTTGGACGAATGGCGCAAGGATATGAAATGGCCGGTGCACTTGTGTATCTTGCGTCCGAAGCTTCGAGTTATATGACAGGTCAGTGTTTAATAATTGATGGCGGTTTGACATCTTGGTAAATAAGGATAAGTTTTGTAATAAATTTATAGGGTTACTGTGATTAAGCATTCGATCAAAAAAGTTATCAATAATTTTGGATATGAGATTATAAAGAATGATAGCTCAATTTCAACTGAGTTGTTAAATAATTATTCATATCCAGAAGCATTGTATTTCAGATCTAAGAACTTTGCGTTCTATTGTGATATAGATATATGTATGAATCTTCTTCAGTTTTCATTTTCGCCTAGTGGGTGGCATCCATTCGTTGCATTCCTGAAGAAAAATAATATTTCTATTTTGGAGGAATATTTTGAAAAATATTCACCACGGAGTTTAGAAGAGCTATTTTTCGAGGGGAATACGATTAATAAATATCCTCAGATAATCGATGATCGTTATCTTCAAATAGCTCCGCGTAATTATGTTATGCCATGGTTTTATAAAAAACAATCTCCAAACGAGAGAAAACTTGGACTACATATAGGTCCACCTCAAATTGATGAAAGAGATTTAGCATTATATAAAAATAAAAAAGAATATTATACGAAAAATAAAATTAATATACACGGAAGACATTTAAAAGATATTTATGAGTCTATTAGAATAAATGGTTATAATCCTGTTAATGATATTAAAGGCTACTTTTTAAGAGATGGGGATAAGTTCAGGTTTTTGGTATTAGAAGGAGAACATAGGGCAGCGGCTCTATCAATACTTGGCTATAAAAAAGTAAGAGTAACTTTTTCACAAAATATTCCACGTGTTATAGATTATAAAGATATAAATTATTTTTCACAGGTAGTTAGAAATGAAATATGCCACGATACTGCTAAATTGATTTTTAAAAGATATTTCACACAAGATGGTAAAGAAAAAGCACAAAATATCGGAATATCTTCAAAATATTTATGAATGGAATGTTGAGAATCATTAATGATTTATATTATCTAAACAGGGTGTTCTGCTCATCGGATTATGATCGTTCAATCGATTATTTATGCAGTATTATTCCTTTCACAATCTATAGATTTTCTTCCGACAAGCAAAATAATGGTTGGATAATTCCGCCCAAATGGGATGTTCTTGAAGCGAAGATTATTAAATACGGTGAAATAATCTATGATGCAACAGAAAATCCCCTACGTCTCATTGCTCTTTCTTTACCGTTCGAAGGTACCGTAACTTGTGATGAATTGAAGAAGCATCTCCATTATGATGCACGGTATGATGCTGCTGTTCCATATCATTTCAGACAAATGTATCGCAGTTGGGAACGGGATTGGGGTTTTTGCGTACCGAAATCATTCTATGATTCTCTGGAACCCGGGGAGTATGAAGTAATCATAAGGACGAAAGAGGCAGAAGGTGAATTAAAAGTGCTTGAGTATACGCGGGAAGGAAAACTTGATTCTACCATCTTGCTTGCAGCCCATCTCGACCATCCCGGAATGGCAAACGACGACCTCGCCGGTTGTGCGGTTGGTATAGAGGTAATGAGAAGACTAAAAGACAGACCAACAAAATTCAGCTATAGTTTATTGCTCCATCAGGAAATCATTGGTGCGGAATATTACCTTGCTCATAATCGGGATAATTCAATTCTTGAGGGATTATTTCTTGAAATGCTCGGTACAGATACACAACTTGGACTTCAATCCGCACCATGGGGTATGACAAATATTGAATTCTTCTTAAAACAAGCAATTGATAATGCAGGTATTGCATATAGTCATAAACCATATGGGGATATTGTTGTAAATGGAGAATACATCTTTGCAGGATATGATATTCCTGTTTCATCGTTGTCAAGATATCCGTACCCGGAGTATCATACCGACCGGGATAATCCTGATATTATAACTGAAAATTCCCTTGAAGAGTCTGTTAATCTTGTTATGGAGGCAATCGATCGACTTGAGAATGACCCTTTAATAATTAAAAATTTTGAAGGTAATATTTGTGTGTCGAATCCGGTTTATGATTTGTATGTCGATCCCGGGCAACCGGCATTCGGTTCGGTACATAATAATCATGATATGCAACAGCTTCGGAAATTAATGGAATTGCTGCCGTCGTATGATAGACCAATCAGTTGCCAATATCTTGCACATCAGTTTTCAATGGATAGCGATTTGTGTGAACAGTATTTACAAAAATGGCAAGAGAGGAATTTGATTAAGATAATATGAACACTAGGCTTACTGTTATTATGTATCATTATGTGCGGGATGTGAAAAATACTGCGTTTCCTGGGATCAAAGCACGGAATATAAAGGAATTCGAGAATCAAGTCAGATATGTATGTAAACATTATACTATTATTTCAATTGATGAGTTATTGTCGGCAATTAAGCATAATGAACAATTACCGCCGAATCCTGCACTATTAACATTCGACGATGGATATGTCGACCATTATACGAATGTTTTACCTGTTTTGATAAGATGTAATATTTCCGGTTGTTTTTATCCATCCGGCAGAGCAGTCGATGATAATATTGTCTTGGATGTAAATAAGATACATTTTATCCTTGCCTCGGTTAAAGATTTAAAATTATTAAAAAGTGAATTATTCCGGTTAATGGATGAATATAGAGATGAATATAATCTTGAAAGTAATGAATACTATTATAATGCATTGCATAAACCCAATGCATATGACTGCGGTAATATTATTTTTATTAAACGACTACTTCAGCGGGAATTACCGGTCGATCTCCGGGTTAAGATCGTAGGATCTCTGTTTGAGAAATATGTAACCAGCGATGAGCGAGGATTTTCGGAAGAATTATATATGAACAAAGAACAACTATCGGAAATGCTTAATTATAAGATGCATATCGGTAGTCATGGCTACGATCATATCTGGTTAGAAACATTGAGTGAAAATGAACAAAAAAATGAAATTATAAAGTCGCTTGCATTTTTAGAACAGATTGGCGTGCAGAGTGATTTGTGGACTATATGTTACCCCTATGGCTCATATGCCAGCGAAACCCCTCATATTGTTGCACAACTGGGAGGTCAAATCGGATTTGTTGTTGAAGGTAAAGAAGCTGATTTGGCTAATCATAATCGACTACTGCTGCCACGATTGGATACAAATCAATTACCGGTCAAATGAAAGATAGAAGCCTGATAAAACAATTCGGATATTACTTAAAATATGATTTGCAATTTTCTTCATTGCTGTTTGATTATAAAAATATGGTGCAGAGATATCGAAAAGAAAATAAGGTATTACATGCTTTAAAAGAAATGGGTGCCAGCGTAATTCAAGCGCGGGATTTATATATGAGCTTAAGTAAACATAATAATAAAGTGTGCCATATTATCGGTTCCGGTTGGTCTCTGAACGAGTCACAGAATGTTATTGACAAAAAAAAGTCTTATGTTATTGGTTTAAATTATGCAGCATTATCCAGATTACAATTCGATTTATATTTTATGGAGCCCGATTATTGTTTGCCCGAAGTAACAAATCGTTATGTGAATATCATTGATGATCTGGTTAGATTAGATAAATCATCAATTCTCATGAAAAATGTATATACTTGTGATGGAAACAAAATCGGCTATTTAATGGATTCCTATGGCAACAGGGTTAGTTTTATTCATAATGTAGGTATTAGTATTAAAAACAGAAACAATATGAAGTATTGGAGCAAGAAGCTTTTAAAACAGGGTAAAAAATCAATTAAACAATATAAATCGACCGTAATTACTGCAATAGTTATAGCTCGGAACGCCGGATTTAAAAATATTGTGATGCACGGAGTTGATTTTGGAGGCAAATACTTTTTTGATGCTGAAAAATATAAACACCTAAGAAGATATAAACCGGCAAAAGATGAAGTATACATAAACCACGAGGAGACAGATAGTCTTTTAATTCATCCAACAGCAAAGGCAAGGGGAGGCATACAATACATATTACCTGTTATTAAAAATAAATTTAATGATGAAGGTATATCCTTATATTGTGCCACACATAAATCACCGTCAGCGAAAATATTACCTGTTTATATATAAATAACGAGAAAGAGTCATTAGACGATAATACTGTTGTTAAAAATGAAATTTATTATCAGAAACAGAAAATAAAAATGCTCCAAACTATTAAAAAAATCCTATATCTTTTACCGGCCGGCGACCGTTTTAAAATCTTCATCATCTTCCTCATGATGCTGTTAGGTGCATTTCTGGAGATTATAGGAATAGGTATTATCCCGGTATTTGTCTCTATCGTTGCATCTCCGGATACTATTCTAAAAATAGAATGGCTTAAGCCCGTATGGGATATTTTCAATATTGAGTCGGGTGGGGATCTGTTGGTATACGGCGCGATTTGTTTAATAGCGGTCTTTTTCGCGAAGAATGCATACATTGTTTTTTATCAATACACACAGTCACGGTTTATATGGGGGCGTTTTGCTGTAATAGGTGGTGAACTCTTTAAACGATATATGTATGCCCCCTATGAGTTTCATTTGATGCGTAATTCATCGGAGTTGCTGCGCAATGTTACACGGGAGGCGCAATATGTGGCGCAAAATGTCTTGCTTTCATTCCTGAAGTTGGCTATGGACGTGATACTCATCGCCGGAATTTGTGCAATGCTCCTGTTAATAGAGCCGGTTATTACACTCATAGTTATTGTGTTGCTGGGAGGAGGTGCCGCTCTGTTTCTCAGGTTGATAAGAAAAAAGTTAAGTAAGTATGGTCTAACGGCACAACAGGACCGGGGACATATGATTACATCGGTGAATGAAGGGCTGGGCGGGATTAAGGATGCCCGGGTACTGAACCGTGAGCAATGGTTCTTTAAAAGGTTTTTTTACCATATTCGCCGTTACAGTAAGTCACAGGTTTTCAGGCAAGTAAGTTCCTCAGCGAACAAACCGGTTATAGAAACCATCGCAGTAAGCGGTATGCTTTTGATCATGCTTATTCTGTACTGGCAGGGACGGGGCCTGGATTCGGTCATTCCTCTCATGGCTCTGTTCGGGGTTGCAACGCTGAGACTGATGCCGGCAATACGGGAAATGACAGCGCAAGTCGCTAATTTGCGATATTATATTTATTCGGTAGATCCCATTTATGATGACACGATCAAACTATCTTCTGAGAAAGTGGTAAATAGGGAGAAAAATACTGAAATTCTGAAATTTGAGAAGGAGATACGATTCGAGGGGGTTAAATATTCCTATCCAGGATCCGATATTCAGGCGGTAAATGAAATTTCACTGGCCATCCCCCGGGATTATTCTGTCGGTATTGTGGGAACTTCGGGAGCGGGGAAAACTACTTTGGTGGATCTGTTACTCGGTTTGCTGATACCACAAAATGGTATTATCACCGTCGATGATACAGATATACATACGAATATTTCCGGCTGGCAGAGAAATATCGGTTATATACCGCAATTTATTTTTCTGGCCGATGATACCATACGCCGCAATATTTCCTTCGGTTTATCGGATGAAGAAGTTGAAGACAACAAGTTGCGAAATGCCATTGAAGCCGCTCAACTTTCCGAACTGGTGAACAGTTTGCCGCGTGGTGTGGAGACCATAATAGGAGAACGGGGAACGCGGCTTTCGGGAGGTCAGCGGCAGCGGATCGGTATCGCCCGCGCATTGTACCATAAACCCCAATTGCTTATAATGGATGAAGCAACATCGGCACTGGATAGTGTCACCGAAAAATATGTTGTTGAAGCGATTGAACGGTTGAAAGGTGAGCGAACCATTATCATGATCGCACACCGACTGACAACGGTGGAAAAGTGCGATATGTTATATCTTATGCATCATGGAAGTATAGTCGATAGCGGCAGCTATGAAGTGCTTATTGAACGAAACAGAGATTTTCGGAAAATGGCCTTATCGTTTACGGAATAAATAATTAATATATTCAATTTCAAACCGCCCATAATGGTAATGAAAAAGAAATAATTTAATAGAATGACCAATAAAGAAATTATCTTGCACTATATTCTTGTTCTAATGGTTTTGGTGTT
>SLIA01000222.1 GCA_007135935.1 Wenzhouxiangella sp. | reverse complement strand
CACCTGCCCAAGAACGTTCCCCTGATCTTAACATTGTAAACCCATATGTATCTTCTCCTGCAAGATGACCTACTCCAGAAATATCCCATGCCCATCTAGCTTTTAAATGTAGTCCTGCGTTATTATCTCCTTGAGGATTAGTATCTACATAATCTCTTAACTCTTCCCAATCACCTTGAGTAGGACATTTCCACCCAGGAGGAGGAAGCTCTTCAAAAGCTTTATAGTTATATAAAAGCCCTATTCCAGTACGTCTATTAATTCTATAATATGCTTTCATTATATAGGAACTTCTCCAACCTTAACCCAACTAATTTCAATATAGTTAGGATTATTTTTATAAGTATTAATATACAAAGTATATTTTCTTCCTGCTGTTATTTTATCTAACACTACTCCTTCATGCCATTTATTAGAATCTAAAATAGTAGGAATTTCTCCAGAATCATTAGGATTAACTTTATGTTGAAATAATATATCACTAGTATTAGTAGCCTCTAATGTAAGAACACATGTAGTGGATACGTCTTGTTGTAAATCAGTTAAAATAAATGTAGTATTACCTGAAATAGCTAAACCCAATCTCTTACTTTTCTCCATAGATATAACTTTATTACCAGTAATGCCTGCATCAGGTTCTTCGGCTATCATATCAGTCATAGGGTCTTCAACATCCACTCTTACAGTATATCTTTGGGTTAAAGGGTTCCAATTTGTTATAATCTGGTCTACATTATTTCCGGCAATAAATTGGACTACATCTTCTGAGTCAATATTATAAGTTTGAGAAGAATCTTTATAAAGTCCCCATCTATTATAACTATCAGCTCCTTCATCTATATCAAGATAATCCCTAACCTGTTGAGCAGTTAATATTTCAGGAGGCCCCGAACTTTTAGCAACTCTACCTATAATACCGTCTTCATTCATTACATGATCTGCTTCAGAGTCTATATCGTGTAGTCTGGAATGAGATAGTGTATAAGCAGTGCTCCAGTTTGATATGTTAATAGTAGTAATTTCCTTTACATATTCTGGTACAGTAGGATCAGTTTCAGAAGTGAGATACCCTGCAACAGCATGATTTCCCCAACCATATACAAGATTCCATTCTTCTATATTAGTTTCAGTAATACCCTTAACGTGAAGAGGAACAGTGGGATCAGTCTCTGTGGTAATATATCCTTGAGTAGCATGGTTTCCCCATCCATAAGCTAAGTTCCAAGAATATATATCAGACTCTGCTATACTTTTAACATGGGAAGGTACTGTTGGATCTACTTCTTCTATAATATATCCTGCTTCACTGTGATCTCCCCAATTAAAAGCAGCAGTCCAGTTTACTATATCAGATTCAGAAATATCTTTAATATATTGGGCTACTGTGGGGTCAATTTCTTCTGTAAGATAGCTCGAAAGGTCAATATTAAACCTTACAGTGTTTCCAGAAACATCAATAATAAGTTCAGGAGTTTCATGCGGAACTAATGTTCTAAACCTATGTTCTCCACTACCTGTTTCTGTATATATTTGAATTCCTGTTCCAATATTAGCAAAACTAAGTTCTCCGGGAATATTAAAAACTATAAAGATTATAGGGTCAACATCCAAACTTCCTCCAACCTCAATATTACAATAAAAACTATATCCTGCATATTGAGTTCCTTCTAATACTAGTACATAAGCTGCTACTAATTTCTCCCATGTATCTGCGTCACTAGTTCTTTCCCATGAACCTGTTTTCATTAAATATATACCATTTTCTTCAGGATCAGTCTGATGTCTTACGAGAATCCTTAAATCTTCTGCACCAACAACTTCATCTATATTTTGTATTCCTGATAGAGTAATAGATTCAGTAGTAGAAGCATGTACAGGGTTTTTAGGCTTCAGTCCAACCTGAACATTTAGCAGTGCATCATATACAGCTTTAGAATTAGGAATTTTATTCAAAGTTTCAGTAAGGATAGACTCTATTTCATATTGCTCTGTAAGCTTTCCATCGGAGTCAAACTTAGGAACATATCCTTCATCTCCTAATAATTCTGGAAACCTATCATTTACATCAATAAGGTTTATATTCTCATGAATTACACTATTATAATGTAAGAATCCTTCAACTCTAACTTCTAAAGGTTCATTTCCTACTATAGAATATGTATCAGAATCTAAAAAAGCTTCTCTAATCTTTAAAACTGCTTCTGTGGAATCCTCTGAATTAATAGCATTAGAAGTTTCTTCTTCATTTTCACAGATAACTTTTCCATTTAAATGTATATTAATGGGGTTAGCTAAAGTATTAAAGCTAATTGTATTCTCAAAATCTACAGTTTTATATTCTCCATTAAAGTAATAATTCCCTCCAAATCTTAATCTAATAGCTTCTTTTTCTTCACATATTATATTTCCATAATGATGTAATTCTACTTCATGACTACCTGACCACTGATTTCCAATAGCAGGAATACCTCTACATTCAATATCCCCATATAATTTTATAGTGCCTCTGTG
>SLIA01000320.1 GCA_007135935.1 Wenzhouxiangella sp. | reverse complement strand
GAATGGCCCCAGATATCGTCGGGCAACGGCCGGTTGTGGCCCAGCCATTCGCGGTGAATGGCATCCTGGTAGTCGGTCAGATCCTCGCCGATGACCTGGGGCAGATCACGCGTGGACACCATCGGCTCGTCGGCATTCATCAATGCGCGGGCCGAATTGCCCACGGCCACCAGCGTGCCGCCGGCGCGCACCCAATCCTCGAGCTGGCGACTCAGGCCATCGGGCAGCGAACCACCACCCCAGCGCTCGGGCAGGTAGAGCACGTTGTAGCGTTGCAGATCGGCAAAACCGATGCGCTCTTCGTCGAGGTGGCTGTGGCGCATGCCAATTCGGTGATCCAGGGCATACCAGACCGCGCCGAAGTCGAGCATGTTGTTGGAGCCGCGCGAGAGCAGCGCGATCTTCGGCTGGGTCAGCACCTGCCACTGGCGACCGCCCAGGTCGGCCAGGTCGCCCGGGGCACGACCGTGACCGACCGCATGCACGCGTACGCCCAGATCGGCGGCCGCTTCACGCACGGGCCGCGTCCAGTCCTCGAGGTGACGGTTGTCATCGAGCGTGACGGCAATCGAACCCACCGGCAGGTCCACGCCTTCGAGTTCTGACGGGCGCACGTTGGCGCGAACATGCACGTCACGCTCCATCAGGCGCGCGGCCAGAGCCACGGCACGGTCATCGCTGCCGGGCACGACCAGGGCAACCGCATTGCCGGCCGACGGGAAGGACGGCGAGTGGAAACGCTCGGAGAAATCGACCGGCTCGACATTGCTGTCGATGTGCTGCGGCACCGTCAGCGCCTCCAGCCCGAACATCATCGAGATGTTCCAGCCGGTGGTGTCGTAGATGGTCGAGCTGCCTTCCTTCAGGATGCGCTCGCGCTCGACGGTCAGCGCCTTTTCCGACAGCCGGGGATCGAACTCGAACATGGCCGCAATCAGGCGTGCCTCGGGCTGGCGATTGGGGATGATGATCGTGCCGGCCGGCAGGGTCACACTGCGCTGCTCGCGCCCGAGTTGGTCGGTGGCGCGAGATACGCGGGTATCGCGGGTCAGGCGATAGGCCTCGAACTGCTGCACATCGAGCAGGTCGAGCAGGTCGTTGAGCCGGCCCTGGTTGTCGGTGGGCAGGATGGCGAAGCTGCGGCTGCCGTAGGGGCCGCGCGCCGAGACCACGTTGGCGCGATCCTCGGCGTAGTCGCGCAGCATGGATTCACGCTCGCGCTTGAGCGTTTCCAGGTTGGCGAAACTGGCCAGCACCTGGTGGTGCACCGACTGCTTGTAGCTGATCAGGTGGGTCGGACGCTGCACGCCGTCCTCGGCCAGGCGGGCCTGCTCGTAGAGAATGCCCTGGGCGCCGCGCAGGCTGGCCCAGGCGTCGGTATAGCCGGGATACCAGTCCTCGTGCCACTCGCCCGAATAATACGGATAGCCAAACTCGTCGAAAGCCTCGGCCATGTCGTCGGCCAGCTCGTCGCCACGCGGATAGCGGTACGGCGGGAAGTGCGGGTTGTGCGGCTCTCGGGCCGGCGAGAACAGGTAGGTGTCTTGGGAACCCATCTCGTGGGCATCGACAAACAGCAGCGGGCGCCAGTCGATGATGTGCGGAATGCGCCCGCGCGTTTCGGGATGGCGCACGTAGATCCAGTCGCGGTTGAGATCGAACAGGTAGTGGTTGCCGCGCCCGTAGGGCCAGTAACCGGCATGCACCAGCGAGCGGTCATCGACATTGGGCTGGGCGCCGCGGGTCTGGTGCACGCCGTTGACGAAGCGCATGCGCCCGTCGGGATTCATGTTGGGGTCGACGATGACTACCAGTTCGTCGAGCATCTCGCGAGTGGCATCGGAGCGGTCGGCGGCCAGGTGATACATCACCGCCAGGGCCGCGTCCGAACCCGAACTCTCATTGCCGTGAATCGAATAGGCCATCCAGGCCACACCGGGCAGTTCGGCAATCAGCCCATCGCGCTCGCCCGAAGACACATCTCGGGGATCGGCCAGCTTGCCCAGGCCCTCGCGGATGTCTTCGGAACGCGCCAGGTTGTCGGGCGAGGAAATCACCAGATAGACCAGGTCACGACCTTCGTAGGTCTGGCCGTACTCGACCAGTTCGACGCGGTCGGAGGTCTCGGCGACGAGGCGCGCATACTCGACGATCTGCTCGGAGGTGGCCACGCGCTGCCCGACCGGAAAGCCGAGCAACTCGTCGGGCGCGGGGAAATCCGGATCGTGATCGGCGCCGGCCGGGTACAGGGATTCGGTGTATTCCAGCCCGGCCAACGGCGAAGGCGCGGGATCGGGGTATGGCGTATCGGCCAGCACCATCGTGCAGGCCAGCAGCATTACCAGGGCAATGTATCGCATTGAATTCTTTCCTTTTCTGTCAACTGGTAGTCGGTTACGGGAACGTCGATTGATTGTCCTTATGATGAGCCTGCATGTAGCTGTGCATCAAGCTCACTGCCCGGCAGGATAGGGCGCGGCTGCGAAGTTCACCAATACGCTATGATCCGGTCAACGGGCAAAGAGT
>SLIA01000109.1 GCA_007135935.1 Wenzhouxiangella sp. | reverse complement strand
GCGCATATCATTGAAGGCTTCAGCGTGGATTCCTTCGCCTTCCCCTATCCCTGGGTAACAGCCAGTTTGATCTCTGCTGGCAGCCTGGTTGCGCGCCAAGAAATCAAAGATAGGATTTCAACAAACCCCAAAACTAACTAATTAAAACACGTTATTCCATCCCTGTTGTATTAACGCATGCAACTTTTTTAAGTGGAAACTAAAACCAGACAACTAACATAACAAGCCTTCCACAGGACAGCTATGTGTCTATTTTCTCTGTGTTCATCAAGAAGTCTTGATCAAATTTTCCAAGCCCCTTAAACTTCATTACGATTGCAATTTAAACATCACAAGCACTAGTTTGTTTTGTCAAACCCAATATAACCATTCGAACTAACCATAATTTTTTTATTTCGGTGACTGACTTTCCTGCGTAAGTTCCGATACCAAATAAATACTTTACCCAATCCAAACATACCCCCCAAGGCTTGTAAGCATTTATACCAGACCCTCAAAACTGCGTAGGGTTGATATTTAGAAGCCTTAATAAAATGGCTCACTGCCTTTTTAGATTTACCAGAATCAATCAATCTGCGAGCTGAGAATATGTGTAATCCAGCCTGAATTTTCTCATCATACATCTTAAAAGCATCATCAAACTGTGACTCAAACCGTAATTCCTCAATTAATTTAAAAGCCTCATCGACAAAACGTTCAGATTGTGCAATCGTTTTGGCATCCTGATGAGTGCGTTCAACCGCCCAATATACATCCACATGTCGAATGGGATTAATCGCTGCTATGCGTACCCATAATTCATGATCGAAAATCAAATGACTCTCAGGTCGCAAGAAACCAACATTGTCTAGGGTTCGTCGTCGCATAAATACTGCAGGCTGTAATAAGACATTAAACATCAAAAGATCTAATAAGGAGTATTGCCGATATGGGTGCCAATCGAGTAAATACCCATCTGCATCAACCATAACACCATTTCCATATACCATCCCTAAGCTAGGCTCTTTATAAAATTCTGCTACAGCCTGACTAACAACGTTACAACTATAATAAAAATCATCTGAATTGATCCATGCAACGATCTCACCTTTAGCATACGAAAACCCTTTATTGATCGCGTCTGCCTGACCATCGTCTTTTTCTGATACCCAATAAGCTAATCGATTGGCGTAGCTTTCGATTATTCTTTGGCTGCCATCAGACGATCCACCATCGATCACAATATATTCAATATTTGGGTAATCCTGGCATAAAACAGATCGGATGGTATCTTCCAAATATTGTGCTTGATTATATGATGGCGTGATGATAGATACTAAAGGTAAACTCATATCTTAATTTTTTGGTTCAATCAAACAAACAATCCTGCTAATATAGAAACTAAAAATTTTTGGTAAAGTAATCTTCGAACTATTTTATATCCGTTTTTAATTTAGCTTACAAATTCTCTCAATTCAGTGCGGAAACCAGCAAAACTATTGTAAATTAAGATTTTTTTTATTAAGAAATCTTGTACGCATTTGCGATCAAAAAAACATGCTCGTTAATATGCCCTTTACCAAAAACTAAGTTATTGAAACAAACTTTCATAGTTAACTTTTGGAAATACAGTCAGCTTTCCACCCACCGTAGCATCTAATATTTCTCGATCGCTCTCCTGATAAACATCCTTAGCCATTTGGTACGCTCGTTCTGAGCCTTCAAGATCGGGCAGCTGCCAACGAAAGCCCTTACCAAAATAATCAGGAGAGAAGTGATTTGGGTCATCACCAACAGAGGTGACCACTGTATTTGCAGGTCCTTGAGATACAAAGTTATGATCAACACCAATTAAGATCGTCTGCTTAAAGCCTATGAAATAAGCCAACTGTAAACAAACAAATGTCACCGTGAAGCCTTCAAATAAACGTCCAGTGGCATCACAATTAAAACTCTCTGGCAAAGTGTAATCCGTATCTAAAAATAGGGTCGACTCACTTGCCTCGAAAAACCGGCGAGATCGCCAGGTTAAAAATTTAGGGAGTTCCAGCATACGGATATCTTGATGGCACTGTTCTAAGACCAAGTCATTTACTGAGACTAAACAAGAGGTGATAAAATCATAATCTTGAAATGCGAGGTAGATGCGATTCATCCCAAAGGTGAATTCATTTTTTAACTTACTCAGATCAGTATCACGTAGACTAGGCCCATTCCCAACAACAAAACAGCGTTCACCCCAATAACGATTACGCCAAGCCTCAAGGCGTTTTTTATTTTTCATCCATACTGGTGAGAATATCCGGGCAGCCAGGTGTCGATCACGGTTAAACCATGACCAATACCAATCGGACCCCAATTTCCAAAGTGGATCGGGAATTAGTTGCTTTAGCTGATTTTTATCAATCATGTTTCACTCTGTACTCAATCGACAGGTCGCACCGCCATCCACAATTAGAGCCTGCCCCGTCATAAAGGAGGACTGTTCATTATCCGCCAGGAAATAAATCGAGCGGGCGATTTCTTCCGGCTGACCAACCCTGCCGTTGACCGTCTTGC
>SLIA01000289.1 GCA_007135935.1 Wenzhouxiangella sp. | reverse complement strand
TCCTGTCACCCTGGGAAATGACCAAGGTGGTCGAAAAGGCGCGCGAGACCGGCAATGACCAGCTCATGGTCTGCGAGCGCGGCTACATGTTCGGCTACAACAACCTGGTCGCCGACATGCGTTCACTGGCGATCATGCGCGAGACCGACTGCCCGGTGGTGTTCGACGCCACCCATTCGGTTCAGCTCCCGGGTGGGCAGGGCGAGTCATCCGGCGGCGCCCGTGAATTCATCCCGGTGCTGGCACGTGCCGCGGTCGGTGTCGGCGTGGCCGGCATCTTCTGCGAAACCCACCCGAAACCGGAAGAAGCCCTGTGCGACGGACCCAACTCGATGCGTCTGTCGGAGATGGAAGCGCTGCTCGAGACCCTGGTCGGCATTGATCGAGTGGTGAAGAAGGGATAGACGGAAGACGGAAGACGGAAGACGGAAGACGGAAGACGGAAGACGGAAGACGGAAGACGGAAGACGGAAGAAATACGCGCCGGTATTGTTTTCCGTCTCCCGTCTTCCGTCTCGCGTCTTCCCAGTACAGGTCATTGCAAAAACTGGCATTCGAGGAAATTATGAAAATCACCCACATCCAAGCCATCGAAATTCTCGACTCGCGCGGCAATCCCACGCTGGAGGCCGAAGTGCATACCGACGGCGGTTGCCTGGGGCGGGCCGCGGTGCCTTCCGGTGCCTCGACCGGCGCGCGCGAGGCCGTCGAGCTGCGCGACGGCGGGGATCGTTACCTCGGCAAGGGCGTGAGTGAGGCGGTGGCCAACGTCAACGGCCCGATTGCCGATGCCCTCAAGGGCATGGACGTGGGCGATCAGCAGGCCATCGACCGGCGGCTCGTCGAGCTCGACGGCAGCGACAACAAGTCGAAGCTCGGCGCCAATGCCTTGCTGGGTGTTTCACTGGCCTGCGCTCATGCCGCCGCCCATGGACAGGGCCGCTGGCTCTGGGAGCACCTGGCCGAGTCCACCGGTCGCACGCCCAGCCTGCCGGTACCGATGATGAACATCCTCAACGGCGGAGCGCATGCTGACAACCGGGTCGACATCCAGGAGTTCATGATCATGCCGGTCGGGCTGCCGGATTTCCCGTCGGCCCTGCAGGCGGGCACCGAGGTGTTTCATGCGCTCAAGACCATCCTGCGCCAGCGCGGGTTGAATACGGCGGTGGGCGACGAGGGTGGTTTTGCACCGGACCTGTCGTCGAACGAGGCGGCGCTCGAGTTGCTGATGACCGCGATTGCCGAGGCCGGTTACGCGGCTGGAGACGACATCGCGCTGGCCCTGGACGTGGCTTCCAGCGAATTCTGTCGCGATGGACAGTACGTCCTGGATGCCGAAGGCCGTGCCTTCGATTCGGCCGGATTCGCCGATTACCTGGCCGAGCTGGTGGGGCGCTACCCCATCATTTCGGTCGAGGACGGCATGGACGAGGATGACTGGGAAGGCTGGAAGATTCTGACCGAGCGTATCGGCGAGCAGGTGCAACTGGTCGGCGATGACCTGTTTGTGACCAACACCTCGATTCTCAAGCGTGGTATCGACGAGAACATCGGCAATGCCATCCTGATCAAGCCCAACCAGATCGGTACTCTGACCGAAACGCTCGAGGCCATCGACATGGCGCGCGAGGCCGGCTTCGGCACCATCATCTCGCACCGTTCCGGCGAGACCGAGGATGTGACCATTGCCGATCTGGCCGTGGCCACCGATGCCGGCCAGATCAAGACCGGGTCGCTGTGCCGGTCCGATCGCGTGGCCAAGTACAACCAGTTGCTGCGCATTCATGCCCGACTCGGTGAGCGCAGCCGCTTCGCTGGAGTTGATGGCGCTTTCAGGCGCTGGTGAGCCATGAGTTCAGGTCAGGAGCCACCGTCCGCATTGCTGGAGTCGGCGGCCGTTGCATACCGACGCGGCGATCCTGGCCGTGCTGAAACATTGTGTCGTCAATTGCTCGATGAGCAACCGGGGCAGGAGCAGGCCAGTCTGATGCTGGGGGGCTTGCTGCTCCACCGGCAAGCCCACGAAGAGGCGGCCCGGGTTCTGACAGCGGCCCTGGAGCATCATCACGACCACCCCGGAATGCTGGTCAATCAGTCGGTTGCACTGCGCGGCTGCGGCCGCCTGGAAGAGTCGATTGACGTCGCCCGGCGAGCAGTCGAGGTCGAGGTGTCGCTGGTCTCGGCATGGAACGCCTTGGGCATCGCCCTGATCGAGTCCGGTCGGTTTCGTGAAGCCGAGGAACAACTACGCGAGGGCTTGACGCATCATCCCGATGCCCCGCCACTGCTTCATCACCTCAGTCAGGCTGCTGCGGCCCAGGGGGAGCATACCCAGGCGATGGAGTCTCGGGCTGCCTTGAGTCGGGCCGGCACGGCCAGGGGCAGGGAAGCGTCGAGGCTGGTGTCGCGCGGCGAGCTTGGGCTGGCCGAATCCATGTTTCGCGAAGCCATCCGTCTGCACCCCGGCGATCACGCAAGTCACTCCGGGCTGGGGTGTCTGCTGTTACGGCTGGGCCGCAACGACGAAGCGATTGCCAGCTTGAGGCGTGCACAGAAACTGGCGCCCGGTGACAGGGTCACCCGACACTTTCTGGCCGCCGCGCTTGGCGAGCCTCCCGCGCATGCCGATGGCGACTACGTGCGCACCGTGTTTGATGCCTACGCCGGAGAATTCGACCAGCACCTTGTCGAACAACTCGGCTACCGGGTTCCTGAAGCGCTTCGCGGGATGCTGGAGGTCCAGTGCCCGGATGGCTTTGGAGAAGTGCTGGACCTGGGTTGCGGAACAGGTTTGGTGGGAGAGCATTTTGCGCCGCTTGCCACGGCCATGGACGGCGTCGATCTGTCAGCCGAGATGCTGATCAAGGCGCGCGAGAAGGACCTGTATCGTGACCTGTTCCAGGCCGATATTGGCGAGTTCGTCAGTCAGGCGCAGCCGCGCTGGCAGACCGTGGTCGCGGCCGATGTGTTCATTTATTTCGGCGATGTGACAGACTTGTTCAAGGAACTGAGCAATTGCCTGCAACCCGGTGGCTGGCTGGCCTTTTCAGTCGAGTCCAGCGCTGGCGCAGGCCTGGAGTTGCACCCGGGCAGCGGCCGTTATCGACATGGCCGGGAATACCTGATCGATGCACTGGAGGGCGGCAACTTCCGTCAAGTCGAGTTCGCCGACATGGTGATTCGTCACGAACTGGGTCAGGCCATTGACGGCTGGCTGGTAAGCGCGCGCGCCGCCGGCTGAGGGTAAACGCTGGCATCTGCCTGAACCCGCCGGTCAGGCCGTTCCGTCGTCGAGTTTCTCGAGAATCGCGGTGACGATGTCGTTCATCGTCAGGATGCCTTGCAGCTCGTTGCCGGAGGTCACGATCAGACGCTTGACGTCGAATTGCAGCATCAGGGTGACGGCGTGGCGCACCTCGAGTTCTCCGGGGACGGCCAGCGCCGGTTTGGTGGCGATGTCGTAGACATTGAGCAGGTCGATGTCGCCTTCCTCGGCGATGATCGTTCTGAGCAGCGTGGTGTAGGTCAGGATGCCGTAGGCATCGCCTGAGGAGCGCTTTTCGACCACCAGCGACTTGACGCGGTGCTTGCGCATGGAATGCATGGCATCGCGCAGGTTGGCCATCGGGCCGATGGTGATCACATCGCTGACCATCACTTCCTTGACCAGCTTGCGGGAATCTTCGTTGCTCATGGTTGTAAGCCTCTGATTGAAAGCGCCTAGAGTTCGTCTTCCAGTTGACGGGTGAACTGATCCACCTCGCGGGTATCGATGCCGCCGAGATGTTCCAAGGGTATGGTAAAGGCAATGCCGCGGTCATCGTTGTCGAGATCCAGTTCCTTCGTCAGGCACTTGAGCACCCGGACCGAGAGTTTCTTCTCGAGCACGAACATCAGCACCGATTGCGCCCCCTCGTAGGTAAGCCCGAAAAACGTCTTTTTCGAGTCGGCGGTCAGGCCGCGCGCATTGAGAATGGTGGCGGCACCGGCGCCGCTGTCGCGGGCGATGTCGATGGCCTTGTCTTCCATTTCCTCGGCAAGAATGGCGACCAGTACGGAAAATTTCATGATGAACGACCTCGCTTGGCGATGAGTTCGGAGAAGATGGCGTAGAGCATGACACTGACGATCGGAAAGATCGAGGCAAATGCGATCAGTCCGAAGCCGTCAATAAGGATATTGCGCCCCTCGATGTGGGTGGCCAGGCCGATGCCCAGCGCGGTGATCAGGGGGACCGTGACCTCGGAGGTCGTGACCCCGCCCAGGTCGAAAGCCAGCGCAATGATGTATTTCGGCGACAGCGCCGTGAGAATGATGACCAGCGTGTAGCCGGCAATGATGTACATGTGAATCGAATCGCCGGCGATGATGCGGTGCACGCCGATGGTGATGCCGGCGGCCACGCCCAGCGCGACAACGATGCGGATGATATTGCCGCGGATACGGCCGTTGGCGGCTTCCTCTGCTTTGCTGCCGACCGCGATCAGGGCCGGCTCGGCCATGGTGGTGGCAAAGCCGATGGCGAATGCGAACAGGTAGATCCAGATGATGCGGTCATGGGCGATGAGCTGCTCGGCCATGGATTCGCCGATCGGGAACAGGCCGAGCTTGAGGCCGACGACGAAGGCATACAGGCCGACGATGACCAGCAGAAATCCGAACACCACCATGGGCAGTCGCGGAATGCGCTTGCGGATGACGGCAAACTGGAACACCAGGATGACCAGAATGATGGGAGCGACATCGCGCACCATGCCGCCCAGGTCGGCCAGCAGCGAGGCTGCCGATGTCGGGACATCGACATCGTCCTCGGTGGCCAGTCCCGTCACGCCGTTGTCGACCTCGGCCACTCCCTCGCCGAAGGTGAACACGACCACGCCGTAGAGCTGTACGGTGATCATCGGCACCATGACGGCCAGGGCGACCAGCCCGAAACCGTCGGTGAGCGGGTTGCGGCCGCGAATCGAGGCGGCCAGGCCCAGCCCCAGCGCGGCAATCAGCGGCACGGTGACGATATTGGTGGTCACGCCGCCGGAATCGTAGGCCAGGCCGACGATTTCGGCGGGCGCGAAGAAGGTCACCAAGACCACGGTCAGGTAGCCGCCGATCATCATCCAGTGCAGCGGCAGGCCGAGGATGATGCGCAGCACGCCCACGGCGACCACCGCGCCGACCGAGGAGGCCACCAGCACGCGAAGAACGAACGGGTCGATGCGCCCCTCGCTGATGGTTTCGGCCTGTTCGGCCACGGCAATCAGGGCCGGTTCGGCGATCACCGCCGAGAATCCCATGAAAAAGCCGAAGATCATCAGCCAGGGCAGCGAGCCCTTGGCCGCGAATTCGTCCGAGAGGCTGTGACCGATCGGGAAGATGCCCATCTCCAGGCCCTGGAGAAACAGAGCCACGCCCAGCACCACGATGCCCAGGCCGATGATCATGGAGCCGAGCCCGTCGGGCATCTGCTGCAGGATCAGGAACTGGAAGACCCCCACGACCACCACGATGGGCAGCAGGTTGCGCAGCGAATGCAGCAGGGTGTCGAAGAACTGCGCCCACAGCTTGCTGCCCGATGTGGCCTGTCTGCCGCTCATGGCGCCTGGACTCCCGATCGATGAGGGCATGGGTTGCCGGCAGGGCTGGCGGCTCCGGGGGCGGCGATCGTCTGGCAGTTGGTGCCCCAATTCACGGTATGGCTCTCCCGGCGCGCAAGTGATCGGAATTCTACCCAAGTCGGGCGGTGGAATGCGCCGATCATTGAATTTGATGCCGATCAAGGCCGGATTGCCAATCGTTGGCTATGTTGTACTCAAACGCGACTTGCATTGCAAATGCAAATCGTTCTCGTTACAATTAACGTCACCGTGGATGGTCGATGAATACCCCATGCCCAGATTGATACCAGCCCTGTGTTTGCTGGTTCTGGTCGCCTGCGGCGATCGGAACGGCAACGAGACCAGCGAGATCGAGACCGGCCAGGCGCGGGTCGTGGTCTATACCTCGCGCCAGCCCTACCTGATCGAGCCCCTGTTCGAGCGCTACACCGCCCGGACCGGCGTGGCCGTCGACTTCACCAGCGACAACGAAGCATCGCTGATCGAGCGCATTGCCGCCGAGGGGCAGCGCACCCAGGCCGACCTGTTCATGACCGTCGATGCCGGCAATCTCTGGCATGCAGCCGAACGCGGTCTGTTGCAGCCGGCTGACTCCGAGGTGCTGGCCGCGCAGATTCCCGCCGCACTGGCCGACGACCGCCAGCTCTGGTATGGCCTGTCGGTACGTGCCCGGACCATCGTCTACCATCGCGACCGTGTCGATCCGGCCGAGCTTTCCAGCTACGAGGATCTGGCCGACGAGCGTTGGGCCGGTCGCCTGTGCCTGCGTACTTCGCGCAAGGTCTACAACCAGTCGCTGGTCGCACTGCTGATCGAGCACCACGGCGAGGAGCAAGCCGAGGAAATCGTGCGCGGCTGGATCGCCAATCTGGCCACCAACCCGTACTCCTCGGATACCCAGACCATCGAGGCGGTGGCCGCCGGCCAGTGCGATGTCGCCATCGTCAACAGCTATTACCTTGGCCGCAAGCTGGCCGACGACCCTGATTATCCGGTCGAGCTGTTCTGGGCCAACCAGGACACCACCGGTGTACACGTCAACATCTCCGGCGCCGGCATCACACGCCACGCGCCCCGCCCCGACCAGGCGCGGGCCCTGCTGGAGTGGCTGGCCTCGGAAGAAGCCCAGGGAGAGTTTGCCGAACGCAATCTCGAGTTTCCGGCCAATCCAGCCACCGAGCCGCGCGGGGTGGTGACGGCCTGGGGGGATTACCGGGCCGACGAAACGCCGCTGACGGTGGCCGGAGAACGCCAGGCCCAGGCGGTTCGCCTGATGGATCGTGCAGGCTACCGCTGATCAGGCCATGGCGTGGCGGTGGCCCCGGGCCAACCGCCGATGGCTGGTCTGGCCCCTGCTGGGGCTGGTCGGCCTGCCGCTGTTCATGCTGCTGGCCGCCTGGTTCGATCCCCAGCCCGAGATCTGGACCCACCTGTCGGCTCATCTCCTGCCTCGCCTGGTGCGCCACACCGTCCTGATGCTGCTGGTGGTGGGGCTGGGCGTGGTGTTGCTGGGCGTGGCGCTGGCCTGGCTGTCGGCCTGTTGCGAGTACCCACTGCGTCGCGTGCTCGACCCGTTGCTGGTGCTGCCGCTGGCCTTTCCCACCTACGTGCTGGCATTCGTCTACCTGGGTGTGCTCGACTACAGCGGCCCGTTGCAGAGTCAGTGGCGAGCCTGGTTCGATGTCTCGCCCGGGTTGTTGCAGGCCTTGAGCCAGCCCGGCGGTGTCCTGCTGATACTGGTGCTGGCGTTCTATCCCTACGTCTATCTGCTCGCCCGCGCCTCGTTCATCGGTGGCGGGCTGGCCGCGTTCGAGGCATCGCGCAGTCTCGGCCAGGGGCCGGTACGAACCTTCGTGCGCGTCAGTCTGCCCATGGCCCGCCCGGCGGTGGTTGCCGGCCTGGCGCTGGCGCTGATGGAGTCGCTGGCCGATTTCGGTGCGGTGGCGATCTACGGCTTTGAAACCTTTACCACCGCCATCTACCGCACCTGGCTGGGCATGTTCAATCTCACTGCCGCCGTGCAACTGGCATCCATCCTGATGCTGTTCGTGCTGGTGTTGCTGGCTGCCGAGCGCTTCAGTCGTTCGCCGCGGGGCGGCCAGTCGGAACGCCGACCCACCGGCCACCGCATTCGCCTCGACGGTGGCTGGGGATGGGCCGCAACGATCTTCCAGGCGACCGTCGTGCTGGTGGCCGTTGTCATTCCTTTGGTGCAGCTGCTGGTCTGGGCCTGGCCCGGCCTGCCCGATATTGCCTCGGCGGGCATGCTCAGGGTGATCGGCAATACCATGGTGCTGGGCCTGACCGGTGCCGTCGCCGTGCTGTGCGGTGGTGTACTCCTGCTCTACGCGACGCATCGCACCTCCAGCCGGCAGACGCTGTTCGGCGAGATCGCCGCAGTCGGCTATGCCATTCCCGGCACGGTGCTGGCGGTGGCCATCATGCTGGCGTTCATCCGTTTCGACGACTTTGCCGGCACGGCACTGGCCGGTGGGCTGGGGGCACTCATTCTTGCCTACCTGATCCGCTTCCTGCGCGTGACCTGGGGTCCGCTCGATGGAGTCGCCTCGCGCATTCGACCCGAGTACGTCGAGGTCGCACGCAGCCTCGGGGTGCCCCGGTACGAACGCCTGTGGCGGGTCAATCTGCCACTGATCTGGCCGGGCCTGGTCACCGCCTTCTTGCTGGCGCTGGTCGAAATCGCCAAGGAAATGCCGGCCACGCTGCTGCTCAGACCCTTCGGCTGGGACACGCTGGCGGTGCGCATCTACGAGCTGACCACCGAAGGCCAGTGGCAAATGGCCGCCGTGCCGTCGCTGGTGCTGGTCATCCTCGGCGCCATCCCCGTGGTGGTGCTGATTCGAAGGGCGTCGGTGTTGCGGTGAGGAACGGTGGACGGAAGACGGAAGACGGAAGACGGAAGACGGAAGACGGAAGACGGAAGACGGAAGACAGAAGACAGTGGTCAGTGGTCAGTGGTCAGAGTGGTCCGTTCACCCGTTGACCCATTTGCCCATTTACCCACTCACCCCTGAACCCTGAAACCTGAACCCTGAAACCTTTAAACTAACGTTCCCCGAAACAACGAGAGTGCCATGCCCGACAAGACCCCGCTTTTTGACGCCCATGTCGCCGCTGGCGGCAAGATGGTGGATTTCGCCGGCTGGGAGTTGCCGATTCACTACGGTTCGCAGATCGAGGAGCATCATGCCGTACGTCGTGGCGCCGGCATGTTCGACGTTTCGCACATGACCGTGGTCGATATCCAGGGTCCGGGTGCCAGGGACTATCTGAGTTTTCTGCTGGCCAACGATATTGCCAAGCTGACCGAGGTCGGCCAGGCGCTCTACGCTTGCATGCTCGATGAGCAAGGCGGCGTGCTCGATGACCTTATCACCTATTACCTGGCCGATGATTTCTACCGCACGGTGGTCAATGCCGCCACGCGCGAGCAGGACCTGGCCTGGATGCGCGAGCAGAAGCGCGATTTCGAGGTGGACATCGTCGAGCGTGACGATCTGGCCATGGTGGCCGTGCAGGGTCCCGAAGCCCGCGAGCGGGTCATCGATCTGCTCAATGTCGCCGCGGCCGAGACGCTCAAACCCTTCCGCGCCCTCAGCCATGGCGAGTACTTCATTGCCCGCACCGGCTATACCGGCGAGGACGGATTCGAAGTGCTGATGCCGGCATCGGAGGCGGCCGGTTTCTGGCAGGGGCTGGTCGAGGCCGGCGTGCAGCCCTGCGGGCTCGGTGCCCGCGACAGCCTCAGGCTGGAGGCCGGGCTGAATCTCTACGGACAGGACATGGACACCACCACCTCTCCGCTGGAGTCCAATCTCGGCTGGACGGTGGCCTTCGAACCGGCCGACCGTGATTTTGTCGGCCGCAAGGCGCTCGAGCAGCAGAAAGCAGAAGGTGTCGATCGTCGCCTGGTCGGCCTGGTCATGGGCCGTGGCGGTATCCCGCGCACCGGCACCGTCGTGCATACGCCCGCAGGAGAAGGTCGCATCACCAGCGGCACCTTCGGCCCGACCACCGAATGCCCGGTGGCCCTGGCACGCATTCCCGTGGGTGATTTCGACGAGGTTGAAGTCGAACTGCGCGGCCGGCGCCTGAAGGCGCGTGTAGTCAAGCCGCCATTCGTGCGCATGGGCAAGGTGAAGATCTGACTGCGTCCGGGTAGAGGGAGAGAGGTAGGGCAACCGCAGTCGACACCCAAATCCCCGCTTCCCTCTACCCCTCTAATCTTCTACCCGCCAATCGCTTCAAAGCGATTGGCTGAACGATTCTTGCGCACCTTCTTCGGATCCCACACCCGGCCGTTCATCGCGATCCAGACGCCTGCCGACAGTGCCTGTACCGCGCCCACGGCGCAACCGATGTTGAACACCGCGTCGGAATCAATGAAGCGTGCGGGATTGAGCGCGCCGGTCAGCACGATGATCCGGTCGCCGACATCCCCCAGGGCGGCGGCGGTGTCGACCATGCTGTCGGTGCCGTGGGTGATCAGGAAGTGCCGGTCGTCGCTGGCCAGGACGGCCTGGCGGATCAACGCGCGGTCATCGTCACTCATGTGCAGCGAATCCTTCCTCAACAGCGCGCGGATCTCCCAGTCGAAGGCGACGTTCATGGTTCTGAGGATGCGACCGACCGCCGGC
The DNA here is from genome assembly GCA_007135935.1 of Wenzhouxiangella sp. GTDB lineage: Bacteria > Pseudomonadota > Gammaproteobacteria > Xanthomonadales > Wenzhouxiangellaceae > Wenzhouxiangella. Next base: position 19,505 of record SLIA01000289.1, on the reverse strand, counting down.
TCGCCGATCTGGTAGTCCGACTTGTCGTCGAAGTAGAGTTTGTCGATGGTGCCGCCGGTGGTCAGGATATTCAGTTTCTTCAAGATGCGCTGCCTTTTGCTTCGCTGGTGGGGGACGTGGGTTCGGGTAGTATAGCGACCATGAAAAAGGAGCTGTCATACATGTTGTCGGGGCTGCTGCTTGGCGTGACGCTCGTGTCCGCCCAGGCGATTGCCGGCCCCGATCTCGAGCGGATTGCCGCCTTGCACTGGCACCCCGATACCGCCAGCGAGGCGCGTCGTCTCACGCTGGCTGCGGTCGCCTGGCTGGACGCGGAAGTCGATGATACCGAGGACTGGGCCGCGCAGATCAACTCCCGCGCGCTGTCGCTGGCGCGCCGCGGCGAGCGTGTTCCGCAGGCCTGGGCGCCATTGGCCGATGGCGTGTTCGCCTGGCTGGTGCAGGCGCGCGAGCACAACCTGACCGGCCGCAATGTTCCGTTTCCCGAGCCGTCCTTCCGGTGGTCCGAGGCGCTGGGCCATGAGACCGGGGTGGCCGGTCGCATTGCCCGCCTGGAGCAGCTCGCGGCCCTGAAATCACCGGGCATCTGGAGCCGCGTTGCCCGGCAGCTCGATGAACAACCACCTGCCGAGGATGTCGTTTCGGTTGACGAGTTCTGGCAGGGCCTTGAAGTGGGCGAGCCGGACGATGCTGCACAGGTCGAGTTCGCGCGCGATATTGGCCGGCGGGTGATCGAGCTGGCCGCAGTCGAGGATACGGCCGGGCGAGTTGTCGCAGTCAACCGGATCTTGCTGAGCAGCGCGCGCCAGAAGTGGGAGCACGGACAGGCCCTGGCCAGCCTGTGGCTTGCCTTCGAGGCCCTGGCACGGCTGTCTGCCACCGATGGGCCGGCCGAAGAGGCCGGTCGATGGAGCGAGTGGTTCGAGACCATTCCGTCAGAACAGCTGCGCGGCCTGCGCCACATCGATTCCGATCTTCCGGTCATCACCGCCCTATTGAGCGACGCTGCCGGATACCTGGCCTCTCCGGAGCCGTCTGCCTTGCGTGCACTTGGCGAGCTGGCCGATGCCTATGCCCGGCTGGCCCTGTTCATGCCCGATGTGGGCTTCTACCTTGATCAACCGGTGCGCGCGGAAATTCGCGAGATGGTGGCGGCGTGCAATCCCGACCCGCTACTGGTCGGGCCGATGCCTCGTGATGTCTACGAGCACTGCGTACGCAACCTGTTCGAGCTGCTGGAGGAAGGCCTGGCAACCGAGGAGCTGGCCGGAGGCGCCCAGGGACCCTTCGCCCCCGAGTTCCTGCGGCGCGAGCTGGGGCTGGTGAGCTGGCAGCGCGCGGCCTATCTCGACGGCCACCTGGGCTGGATGCTGGATGTGCCGTGCGAGCCGCCCGAATGGGTCAATGTGCTGGAGTGGTCGCTGGTCATCGAACATCTCATGCGCTGGGTGCCACAGCGCCCGGTCTATTTTGCCGCCCCCCGCTGGCAGGAGGCATTGTCATCGGTGCGGGATGCGGCGCATGATCGATCCGACGACCATCGCGAGTGGATGGATTGCATCAGCGGCCATGGGCGCGAACGCCGTGATCCGGTCGAGCGTTTGCTCGAGCGCCATGACGACGCCCTGCTGGAGCTCGAAGTCCTGCTGGTCGAGGCCAGTGAGCAGTTCTACCAGGATGTGGTCCGGCCAGGGGCCGATATCGATCTGGACGGACCGGCGGCCCAGGTTACCAGCTACCGCCCTGAAGACTTGATGGTAAGGCCCTGCCCGCAGGCCCGGACCTGTGGTGCACGGGCCGAGCTGCCGGTCAGTCGAGCGCTGCTGGGGCTGTTCCCCAACGCCTACCTGCTGGCTGACCAGCTTCAGATGGGCGAGATGGGGCTTTGCTATGACAATGTCCACTGGATCGAGCGGCAGTCGCGACCGGCCCGCCAGCGCGACGGCAAGGTGGCCAACTACGTGGGCCGGCTGAGTTTCGACCTGGTTGGTACCTTTGCCCAGGATCCGGAGCCTGAAACCGGGCCCGACACGGTATTTCGGTATCGCCTGACCTCGGCCGATTCCCGCCACTATCTGTTTGCTGCCGCCGATCCGGAGCTGCTGGAGCTTGAATGTCCTCGCGACCTGATCGGCCAGTCGGTGGCCAGCACCCTGCCCGAGGAACGGCTGCGCCTGATACCCGATCGCCTGACTTATTTCGTCAGTGCGCCGACCACGCCGGAAGCGGAATTGCTGGCCAACTGGGACCGGGGCGCGGAGTGGCGCGACTGGTTCGTGACCGGGGATCGGGTCGAGCACCTGGAGTCGCTCGATGGCGCGGCGCTGGAAGTGGCCGTGCAGGCGCGCCTGTCGGCGCTGTCGGCCCGGCGTGAACGCCAGCTTGCCGCACCGTTGATCTCGCCGGTACGGGCCGACGATGCCGATCCACTGGCCCTGGCCATGGCCAGGGTGGCTGACTCCACCGCCATGCTCAGGCGCCTGCTGGAAATTCATTATCCGCGCCTGATCCGCCACCACGACCCGGTGCGTGCCAGCCTGGCGGGAGAGGCCGGTCTGCTCAACCGAGAGCGCGTGCGCACATTGCGCGACGAGGGCATGCCCATGGTCCACGTGCCGCGAATCGGACGGGAGCGCGTCCAGGAGTTGAGCGAGCAATGGGTGGCATTGCCGGCCGAGCTGCGCGAGCAGGGCCAGCGGGCTCCCGAAGTGGACTTTGGTCTGGAGCGACTGGGTGCGCTGATGCGTCTCAGTCGCTACGAGCCGGCTGACGCCGAATCGACAGAAGCGCGATGAAGTACACGGCGATCAGCACGATCTGGGCAGCGGCCGGCCAGCGTGCCGGCGGGTTGGCCCAGACTTCCATCACGGCCAGGCAGAAGTAGAGCAGCAGCAGGCAGCCGGCGATCACCAGACTGCGTGGTCGCAGTTGCCAGGTGCCGGGCAGAACCAGCAACAGCGGCACCATGGTGATTGCCAGGACCAGCCAGGGCGGCACGACCGTGGGCGGGTTGATCCAGCCGAACCACAGCGGCTGGATGAGCAGGATGCCAACCAGGGCAATGCGGCACCACGCAAGGGGAATCATCGCCACTTCTCCAGCGCCAGTGCCGTGTTGGCGACCCTGCGCCCCAACACTCGACAGAGGCGACGCTCGGTCTCGTCGATCGAGCGATCGGCGTCCTGGCCGGCCACGTGGCTGGCCCCATAGGGCGTGCCGCCGCTGGTCGTGGTGGTCAGCTCGGGTTCGGTATAGGGCAGGCCGACCAGGATCATGCCGTGGTGCAGCAGCGGGATCATCATGCTCAGCAGGGTGGCTTCCTGGCCGCCATGCAGCGTGGCGGTGGAAGTGAACACCCCGGCCGGCTTGCCGGCCAGCGTGCCCGAAAACCATTCCGAGCCGGTGCCGTCGAGAAAATGCTTGAGTGCAGCGGCCATGTTGCCGAATCGGGTGGGGCTGCCCAGGACCAGCCCGGCGCAGTCGTGAAGGTCGTGCCTGTCGACCAGCGCCGGGCCGTGGTCGTCGATCTCGCGTGGCTGGGGATCGACCGCGGAGGTCACTGGTGGCACGGTGCGCAGACGGGCCTGACAGCCGTCCACGCCCTCGACGCCGCGCGCGACTTCGCGGGCCATGGCCAGCGTGTTGCCATGGGTGGAATGAAACAGCACCAGGATGTCGATCATGGCAGGATGTCGAGCACGGATTCGGGCGGACGCCCGATGCGGGCCTGGTGGCCGGCAATGACGATGGGGCGCTGGATCAGGCGCGGGTGATTGCACATGGCCTCGATGAGGGTCTGGTCGGACAGCGATTCGTCGGCCAGGCCATTGGCCTTGTACTCTGCCTCGCCGGTGCGCATGAGCTGGCGCGGACTCAGTCCGAGTTGATCGATGATACGCTTGAGTTCGGATGCTGCTGGCGGGGTCTTCAGGTACTCGACGATGTCCGGTTCGATACCGTGCTCGCGCAGCAGTGCCAGCGTCTGGCGGCTCTTGGAGCAGCGTGGGTTGTGATAGATGGTGACGGTCATGGCTGATGAGAATTCCACATCGAACAAAGCGACTAGCCTAAAGGCTACGCCGTCGCTGTCAACGACCGAACCGCCCGGCCCGATAGAAGCCGTGCTCGATCCGGTCTGGCTCAGGACCTTCGGGCGCCATCTGGCGCGGCATTTTCGCGAGGACCGCAGCTTTGAATCGGCCGCCGCGCTGAGCTACACCAGCCTGCTGGCCCTGGTGCCGCTGATGACCGTGATGCTCGGGGTGGTCTCCGCGTTTCCGGTATTCGATCGCTGGGCCGATGAACTCGAGGCCTACATTTTCACCCATTTCGTGCCGGCCGCCGGTGACGCCGTGCGCGAGCACCTCCACGAGTTCGTTGAGCGGACCGCCGGGCTGACCGGCGCCGGCACGGCATTTCTGCTGGTTACCGCCATCCTGTTGATGTCGACCATCGAGCGCAGTCTCAACCGGATCTGGCGAGTCAGGGCGTCGCGCGGCCCGGTCAACCGCCTGGTGACCTACTGGGCCGTGCTGACGCTGGGTCCGCTGCTGATGGGCGCCAGTCTCGCCCTGACCTCCTACCTGGCCGCCGCCCCCATGCTGGCCCCCGAACTCGTTCGCGGGTTCCTTCAGGGGCTCGTGTTCCAGATCATGCCCTTCGTGGTCGCACTGGTGGCTTTTGCGCTGATCTTCATCGTCGTGCCCAACCGGCGCGTCCTTCTGCGCCATGCCCTGGCCGGAGCGTTGCTGTCGGCCGTGCTGTTCGAGTTCGCCAAGGGCGGATTTGTCTGGTACGTGACCAATTTCCCCACCTACGAGCGTCTCTATGGCGCACTGGCGACCATTCCGCTGTTTCTGGTCTGGATTTACGTGTCCTGGGTGGTGGTGCTGCTGGGCGCCAGCGTGGCCGCGGCACTGACCACCTTCAGTTACCGCAGGGCGGACTGGCGCTGGAGTCCGCGCCACGAGTTCGTGCTGGCCGTGCGCCTGCTGGGGCACCTGTGGCAGGCCCAGCGGCGCGGACAATCGTTGTCTGTCGGCGACCTGCTCAATCGCGAACCCGAGGCTACCGACATGCAACTCAACCGCATCCTCGGGTACTTCCACGATGCCGGATTCATTCACCGCGATGACTACGGCGACTGGCTGCTCTCGGCCGACCTCGACGAGGTCAGCCTGGAGGAACTCTACCGCGCCGGATCGTTCATAATTCCTGTCGGCGAGCTGGACGAACTGCCGGTGGACAGTCACTGGGATCGGGCGCTGATCGAATCGCTCAGGCCGGTGGACAAGGCAAGCCGGCCGATGCTCGACAGTTCGGTCAAGGCAATTCTGAAATTCAACACGGGACGGGAATAATGAAACGTTTGCTGCTGCTGATGGTGCTGATGCTGGCCTGCGTGCCGGTCGCCGCCGAGATCGATTTCGAACTGCCGGCACTCGATGGCAGTGCTCACCACTTGTCCGATTACCGCGGCGACTGGGTGGTGGTGAACTATTGGGCCACCTGGTGCGCACCGTGTCGCAAGGAGATTCCCGACCTGTCCGAGCTGCACGACCGGCGCGACGATATCGTCGTGCTCGGCCTGGCCTTCGAGGATACCGAGGTCGAGGTGTTCGAGCGTTTCCTGGTCGATTACCCGGCCAGCTATCCCATTTTGCTGGTCGATGTCTACGATCCGCCGGCCGACCTGGGCGCGCCGCGCGCCCTGCCGACCACCTTCCTGGTCGATGCCGGCGGCGAGCTGGTTCATACCTGGCTGGGGCCGGTGACCAGCGACATGATCACCGACTGGATCGATGACCATGGCTGACACCCACCAGACCCGACGCTGGCTGATTTCCGGGCGTGTGCAGGGCGTTTTTTTCCGTGAGTCCACCCGTCGCGAGGCCGAACCGCGCGGCATCGCCGGACATGCCGTCAACCTGCCCGACGGGCGCGTGGAAGTCCTTGCCCGTGGCGATGCGGGGGCCCTGGACGAACTCGAACGCTGGCTGCACGATGGCCCGCCGATGGCGAAGGTCGAGCATGTAGAACCGGCGGCGGCCGAGCAGCATGCGATCGAATCGGGCCGGTTTCGCACCGGCTGAATTCACTGTGCCGGGGCGTTGTCCCGGTCATGCGCGATGAACAAAAAAACCGGCGGGTGGAATCCACCCGCCGGCCTGCCTTGTCCCGATGTCCCTATCGGGTCAGCGCATGATGCGCAGGGCCTGCTCGCGCTCTTCGAGCAGGAACATGCGGCCCTGGTCGAGCAGTTGCAGGTTGCGTACCTCGAACGGGGCGCGCAGTCCGCTGGCGCGTAGCATGTCGCTGTCCAGCGCCAGTTCGATCTGCCCGCCGCCGGCCTCGAGGACGCTGGCTGACTGGACGAAGCCGAGCAATTCGAGCTCGCCGCGCTCGTTGGTGCCCATGACCTCGGCATTGACCTGGTAGCGACCGGAAACCGCGCTATCGACGCCCAGTACGAGGGCAAGGCCGTCGCCACGACCGTGTTCGACTTCGCCACTGAAGTGGGCGATGGCCGGCGCGATGTTGAGAGCCAGCCTCAGGTCGCGTCGAATCGTCTGGCCGCGATACTCGCTCTCCACGTACACGTGGGCCTCATACAACCCCGGTGCCGGGCGGTCGATATCGGCCAGTGGGGCAGCTGCCATGGCCAGGCTGTTGTCGCGCCCGGTTGAAATGGGCCAGGTCTGGCGGGCATCCGGGCTGGCAAGCACGGCCTGGATGGAATCGGCCCCGATGGTCTGGCGACCATCGCCGAGGCTGAACTCGAAATCCAGCGGCTGGCCGGCCAGGTAGTTGTGGCGTTCCAGTGCCAGTCTGGCGACCCATTCGCTTTCGGGTTCGTGGACGTGCACGACCAGCGGCAGACTGCCGCGCACGCCTTCGTGCCTGACCGTCAGGGTCCCGGCGCCAATGCGGTCGGAAAGCCGGAATGCCAGGGTGTCTTCGGGAACCGGCATGCCTTCGCGGCGCAAGTCGGCGCCTGAGCTGATTTGCGCCGGGCCGAAATCCGCGCTCACCGGGCGGCCATCGAACTCGAGTACCAGCTTGTCGGGATCGAGCTCCAGTCCGCTGTCGCTGTCGAGCGCGGAAATGCGGATCACCGCCCCGGGTGCGGTCAGCGGCAGTTCGACACCACCGGCCAGGTCGGCGCCGGTGACATCCAGCCAGTACTGGCGGCTTTCGACCGTGGGGGTGGTTGCGGTTTCGGTCGGTCCGGCACCCGGACGACGCGTCGCAGGGGGCTCATCGGCACTCCAGGAAAAATTGATGGCGGCCGATTCCTGGTGCATGCTTGCCGGCACCGCGCGGGTGTCGGAGGTCAGGCGATCGGCCCGAAGGTCGCCCGGCTGGCTGTCCAGCCATTGGATTTCGGCCATGGCCAGGGAAGATCCTGCAACCAGGCAGGATGCGATCAGTGTCTTGGTATATCTCATGATGCCTCCCGATTACAGGTCGTTGCGCAGGATGATGTCGAGGTCGAAGCAGTCGCGGCGGCTCTGGTGGTGCGAGAGCTTGCGGCCGCGATCGGTGACCCAGTGATCGTAGAACCACAGCGAACCCGCTCCGTTCTGACTCGAGCACTCGAGAAAGCCATCCGAGCAACTGTCCAGCCACCATTGGGTGACGGCCAGACCGGCCTGGTACTGGTAGCCACCACAGTAGGAGGCACCGTTGAACACGTTGGCGTGTACATCACTGCCGACCACGTTCCAGAACCCCTTGGGCAGGGCGGGCCGGCCGGAGGTGCCCAGCAGCCAGGTGGCGTTGTAGTGGGCCATCCAGCTGGACTGCTGCATGCGCACCGCATCGTTCTGATAGCCGAGCAGCCAGCCCAGCGAGGCCTCGAACACGTTGCCTTCCATGACCGCGTCGGCCAGCGGTGTGCCCAGGCTGGAGGGAGCCAGCGCATTGACCCAGCGCAGGCGGTCGATGATGACGGGATAGCGGCTGTCCCAGGTCGGGTTGGACATGATCCAGCGCATCACGTTGCCGCCATTGGAGTGGGTCAGCACGACGAGGTCGTTGATGCCGCGGCTGGTGACGAAGTCGTGCAGCTGCCCGGCCAGGCAGCCGGCCGCCTGTGAATCCCACATGTACTGCTCGAAATCGCAGTTGATGACCACGTAGTTGTTCTGGTTGGCCAGTCCCTGGCGAATGGAGTTGACGTTGGAAGTGGTCCAGTAGTCGTTGAGAGCGTCGGTCTGGTGGCCGGTGCCGTGAACGAAGGCGACACCGGTCGCACTCCATACGGAACCGAATGTCAGCAGCAAGGCAAAGCCCAGCGCTGCTCTGGCGATTCGTAACATTCTGATTTCTCCTCTCTTTATGTGTTGTCGATTACAGCCCCGCGCCCGACTATAGTCGAATGCGGGATGGAGTTCAAATTTCCGGCGGTGAAATCGGTGCTCCTTGGCAGGGCGCTCCGGCACACGGCGGTAGTGGAGAAAGCGATCAGAACAGGCTGAGTTGAGCGACCGGCCGAAAGCTTCGGCGGTGGGCCGGGCAGGGGCCGAGGCGCTCGAGCGCGGCCAGGTGGGCCGCTGTGGGATAGCCCTTGTGGCGGTCGAAACCGTATTCGGGAAAGCGTTGGTGCCAGTCCTGCATCAGGCGGTCACGATGGACCTTGGCGACGATGCTGGCCGCACCGATGGCCGGGTCGATGCGATCGCCGCCGACCAGCGTTTTCAGGGGTAGCTCCAGGGCCGGGGCCTGATTGCCGTCGACATGCACCATGGTCGGTTGGGGTGACAGGTCCGCTACCGCCAGGCTCATGGCCTTGAGCGTGGCCTCGAGGATGTTGAGGCGGTCGATGTCACCGGCCTCGATGACCGCCAGGCCCACACTCAGGGCACGTTCGGCAATCTCGCCGGCCAGTTGTTCGCGTCGTCGTGCCGACAGCTGCTTGGAGTCGGCCAGGCCGGCAATCGGTCGCTGCGGATCGAGAATGACGGCGGCGGCAACGACCGGGCCGGCCAGCGGGCCGCGGCCGGCCTCGTCGACGCCGGCAAGCCTTGTCGTCCGGGAGTGCGACGCGTCAGCCGGCACGACCAATGAGTTCCAGGATGGCGCGGGCGGCATTGTCCCCGGCACCGGCGGCCAGTTGTTCACGGAAGTCTCTGGCGACCTCCTGGCAGGCGCGACGCCGTGCCGGGTTGTCCAGCCAGTCCAGCGTGGCCTGGCCGAGGTGCTCGGCGCTGGCCTGCTGCTGAACGAACTCGGGAATGATCTCGTCGCCGTAGAGAATATTGGGCATGGCGATGAAACGCGATCGAATCAGCCTCAGGCTGCGGATCAGCCAGTAACTGGCAGGTGCGAGGCGGTAGAAGGCGACCAGCGGGCATTCGAGCAGGAAGGCCTCCAGGGTCGCCGTGCCGGAGGCAACGCAGGCCGCATCGGCGGCAATCAGTCCGGTTCGAGTCTGCTCGCAGATGATTTCGACTCGCGCGCGTTCCAGGCCGCTGCCGCCCAGTTCGCGGAAAAGCTTCTCCTGGCGCTGGTCGGCCAGAAACACGAGAATGCGTATCGACTCTCGCCGCCCGCGGATCCAGCCGGCGGTGTCGGCGATCAGTTCGGCATGACGTTCGATCTCGCTCAAGCGGCTGCCGGGCAGCAGGGCAATGACGGTGTCGGACGGGTCCAGGCCAAGTTGTTCGCGTGCCTGCTCGCGGTCGGGACATTTGAGCATCTGGTCGGCCAACGGGTGACCGACAAAGCGGGTGTCGAGCCCGTAGGGCGCATACAGTTCCGGCTCGAAAGGAAACAGGGCCAGCAGCAGGTCCACCGACCGCGCCACACTGCGGGTGCGACCGGCACGCCACGCCCAGACCGTGGGCGAAACGTAATGAACGGTTTTCAGACCGCGCTTGCGCAGTTGCCGGGCCAGGCCGAGGTTGAAGTCGGGTGCATCGACACCGACAAAGGCATCAGGCTGCCAGGCTAGGATGCGCTCGCGCAGTTGCCGGCGCAGTCTGAACAGTCTGGGAAGGTGCGAGAGCACCTCGGTCAGCCCCATCACGCCAAGCACATCGAGATCGTGCCAGGCCTCGACTCCGGCTGCCTGCATGGCCGGCCCGGCAATGCCTGCCAGCTCGATGCCCGGATGCTGACGCTTGAGATGATGGGCCAGGTCGGCGCCAAGCTGGTCGCCGGAGGATTCTCCGGCAGTCAGCACCAGGCGTGCGGGGCGGTCTGCCATGCTGGAGAGTCAGCGCAGCAGGCCGCGCTGGCTGGTCAGGATCGAGTCGATCATCGGCTGGATCTCGGGCTGCTCGGCCACGCGTTCCTGCAGGCGTTCGATCGCTTCGTCACGGCTCAGACCCAGCCGGTAGATGGTGCGGTAGGCTTCGCGGATGTTGCGGATCTGCGCCTTGTCGAAACCGCGCCGCTTCAGACCTTCGGCGTTGATGCCGCGCGGGCGCGGCGGCTGGCCGGAGACCATCACGTAGGCGGGTACATCCTGGTTGACGCCGCCGTACATGCCGAGAAAGGCATGGGCGCCGATGCGGCAGAACTGGTGAGCACCGGAGAAACCGGCAAAGATGACCCAGTCGCCGACCTCGACATGGCCGGCCAGGGTGGCGCCGTTGGCGCCGACAATATGCGAACCGATCTGGCAGTCGTGGGCGATATGGCTGTAGGCCATGAACAGGTTGTCGTCGCCGACCCGGGTGATGCCGCCGCCGCTGGCCGTGCCGCGATTGATGGTGACGTACTCGCGGATGGTATTGCCCGAGCCGATCTCCAGGGCGGTATCCTCGCCGGCGTACTTCTTGTCCTGCGGCGCCTCGCCGATCGAAGCGAACTGGAAGATCTGGTTGTTCGAGCCGATGCGGGTGCGGCCGCTGATGACCACGTGCGGGCCGATCCGGCAGCCATCGCCGATCTCCACTTCGGGGCCGATGATGCTGTAGGCGCCGACCGATACGTTCTCGCCCAGCCGGGCGCCGTCCTCGATGATGGCGGTCGAGTGGATCATGGCGTCGGGTCGGGTCGGGCGGCGCACAGCAACTCGGCGCTCGAGGCGGTTTGTCCATCGACCAGCGCGGTGGCCTGGTAAAGGCCCATGTTGCGCATCAGGCGTTTCTGCCTGACCTCGAAGATGAGTTGATCGCCGGGAACCACCACGCGATTGAATCGCGCCTTGTCGATCTTGACCAGGTAATAGAGCTGGCTCTTTTCGCCATTGGCCTCGCGGGCGAGGTGGGCCAGGCAGCCGGCGGCCTGGGCCATGGCCTCCAGAATCAGCACGCCCGGCATCACCGGGTGGCCCGGGAAATGCCCCTGGAAGAACGGCTCGTTGATGGTCACGTTCTTCATCGCCCGGATGGCGGGCGGCTCGTCAAGCGAGTACTCGAGTACCCGGTCGACGAGCAGAAACGGGTAGCGGTGCGGCAGCAGTTCGAGAATCTTCTCGACGTCAACTCCGTTTTGCATGGTCATTTGTTATCCGTTGTGATGAGTGTCTGTTCTATTGCTTTTCGATTCGGCGCAGTCGCCGGGCCCAGTCGTCGAGCTGTCCCAGGCGCACCAGGATTCGCTTCCAGCGCGCGTGTGGGCGTGCCGGGATGCCCGAACCGTATTCGCCGGGCTGGTCGATCGAATCCAGCACCGTGCTCATGGCGGTCACGATCACCTGATCGCAGATGGTCAGATGGCCGCCGATCCCGCAGGCGCCGGCGATCATGCAGTAGCGCCCGATACGCGTGGAACCGGCAATGCCCACGCAGCCGGCAATCGCGGTGTGGGCGCCGATGTGAACATTGTGGGCGACCTGTACCTGGTTATCGAGTCGCACATCTTCCTCGAGCACGGTATCCTCGATCGCCCCCCGGTCGATGGTGGTGTTGGCGCCGATCTCGCAATCGTCGCCGATTCGCACGCTGCCCATCTGCGGCACCTTCAGCCACTGGCCCTGGTCCAGCGCCAGACCGAAGCCGTCGGCACCAATCACCACGCCCGGGTGGACCAGTACGCGCTGGCCGATAACCACATTCTCGCCGACGAACACCCGCCCGACCAGGCGCGAGTGCCGGCCGATGACCGCACCGGCCTCGATGACGCAACCGGGACCGATCTCGGCCCCGGCTTCGATGCGGCAGCCGGCCGCGATGCTGCATTGCGGGCCGATGGCCGCGCCCGGATCGACCGTGGCGTCGGGATCCACCCAGGCCGTCTCGTGCACGCCGGCAGGGGCCGGGGTTCTGGGATTCATGAACGCCGCAACACGCGCCCAGGCAGCATAGGGGTTGGCTGTGACCAGGGCGTTGCCGGGCCAGCGTGGAAGCATGTTCTCGGAAAGGATCAGCGCACCAGCCTGACACTCGCCGAGCTGGTCGGTGTAGGCGGCATTGGCCAGAAAGCCCAGATCATTCGGGCCGGCGGCAGCCAACGTGGCCAGTCCGCTGACCGGTTGTTTCGGGTCGCCATGGATTTCCAGGTCGAACCGTCGGGCGAGTTCTTCGAGCGTGAAGGTGGACATGAGGTCAACGGGTTTTAAGGGTCGCGATGATTGTCGCCGGAACGGTGATCTTCTTCCAGCCATTCGAGGACCATGTCGGTGATGTCGACGCTGTCGGAGGCGTAGGCCACGGGGTTGCTGAGCACCAGATCGTAGTCGTGCTGACGTGCGATTTCACGGACCGCGACATCGATGGTATCGCGCAAGGCCTCGGTCTTCGCGTTGGTGCGAAAGCGGATCTCCTCGACCAGGTCCTCGCGCCGACGCTCGATCGAGCGGCGCATATTGTTGATCTCGCGTTCGCGCTGTGTGCGTTGCTGCTCGTCGAGCAACGGGTCTTCGGCCAGTTCCTGGCGCAGCCGCTCCAGGCGCGACTCGTCGGCCAGCAGCGCCTCGTTGCGCGGACGGAACTCGCGGTCAAGCTCCTCGCGCGCGGCAACCAGTTGCGGCATGGTGTCGAACAGCCGCTTCATGTCGACATAGCCGATGCGAATGCCATCGGCCAGGGCGACGGGAACCAGCAGGCAACACAACAGGGTAGCCGCGACCATCCCGGCGATCGGCCCATGCCCGATGGTGCGTCCCTGTCGGTGTTGTCGCATGCCGGATCCTGTCATCTCCAGCCTCTGTCTTGAGTTCGGTCAGAACGTGGTTCCGAAGGCGAACTGCAGTACCTGGGTGTCGTCCCCGTCGCGTTTTCTCAGCGGGGTTGCCACGTTGATGATAATCGGACCGACCGGCGCCTGCCAGGTCAGCGAGAGGCCGGTCGAGGCGCGCAGCAGGTCGGCGTCGAAACTGTCGAAGTCCTTGTAGACGTTGCCGACGTCCACGAACCAGGCCAGGCGCGTGCCTTGAATGTCGCCGAACGGAAGCGGGAAGGCCAGTTCGACGCCGCCTGACACCTTGAAATCCCCGCCCACGGCACGGCAGAACGCGTCCTTGGGCCCGAGCGTGTTGTCGTTGAAACCGCGGATGTCGCGTACGCCACCGCCAAAGAAGTGCTCGTAGAACGGGAGGCCCCGGTCCACGGTGACGATCTCGTCGACCTGGCAGTTCGTGCGGGCTCCCGGGAGGCGCTCGGGTTCGATCTCCTCGATGTCGAGCTCATCGTCCCAGTTGTCATAGGCATCGCCATAGCCCAGATCGCCGCGCACACTGAAGGCCATCTGCTCTCCTATGGGCCAGTAGTGGCGGAAGCGGTAGTTGAGTTTGTAGAACTCACGCGTGCTGCCGGGCACGGCGATTTCCGCGCCGAGCCTGTGCAGCGTACCGCGGGTCGGGTTGAGGAAATGATTTCGACTGTCGCGCGACCACGTGCCATCAAGCCGGTAGATGGTGACACGTCGCTCGTCGCGCGAGAGAAATCCGTCGCCGGTCTGGTCGAGAGAGATGCCCAGCGGACGACTGGCCGGCATGCGGATTTCCTGCGGGCCGTCGGGGTCATCGGGGTCGATCGGCACGGGCTGTCGAGGCAGGTTGATGTCCATGCGCGAGGCCGAGGCACCCAGTCGGAAGAAATCGATCTCGGTGACCGGGAAGCCGAAATTGACCCCGCCGGCGGCCTGGCTGGTATTGAACGCCGAGATGTTGGCCTCGCCCTGATCGAGCTCGGTGTAGCGGGCAAAGAAGCCACGCGATACACCGTCATCGGTGTAATACGGGTTGGTGTAGTTGACGCTGATCTGGTTGAGTATGCTTGAGCGGCTGACCGCCAGGCCCAGCTGTCGACCGCTGCCGAGGAAATTGTTCTGCTCGACCGCGATCGAGGCAATCATGCCCTGAAGCTGCGAGTAGCCCAACCCGATCTGGAAGCTGCCCGAGGGCATTTCCTCGACGTTGACGATGATGTCGACCTGATCTTCCGACCCCTCGACCTGTGGCGTCTGGATGTCGACATTATCGAAAAAGCCCAGTCGCTGGATGCGGATACGTGAGCGGTCGATGGCAGCCTGCGAGAACCAGGCACCCTCGAACTGGCGCATTTCCCGCCTGAGGACCTCGTCTTTGGTCTTGACATTGCCGCGAAATTCGATGCGACGGACGTAGACCCGGTGGCCGGGGTTGATAAAGAAGTTGATTTCTACCTCGCGCGTTTCCTGGTCGATCGACGGCACCGGATTGACGTTGGCGAAGGCATAGCCCATGTTGGCCAGCACAGCGGTAATGTTGTCGATGCTCTGTTCGAGCTTGCGGCGCGAGAAGGTCTCGCCGGCCTCGACCGAGATCAGTCGCCGCAGGGTGCTCTCCGGCAACACCAGGTCGCCGGTCAGTTGCACGTCCCTGACGGTGTAGACCTCGCCTTCGCGAATATTGGCCGTGATGAAGATGTCCTGTTTATCGGGGCTGATCGACACCTGGGTCGATTCGATCGAGAAGTCCATGTAACCCCGGTCAAGGTAGTAGGACTGCAGCACTTCGAGGTCGCCGGAGAGTTTCTCTCGCGTGTACTGGTTGCGCCCGCGCCAGAACAGCAGGCCGCGCGTGGTGTGCGATTCGAAGTCCTCACGCAGTTCGCTTTCGGTGAAGGCCTCGTTGCCGACGATATTGATATGACGGATGCGCGCCTGTTGACCCTCCCGAACCTGGATGCCGAGCCTGACCCGGTTACGCTCGAGGCGGGTGACCGTGGTTTCGACCTCGACACCGTAGTGCCCGCGGCTGAAGTACTGCTGGATGAGTTCCTGGCGCAAACGGTCGAGCTCGAGCTGGTTGAAGATCTCGCCTTCGGCGATACCGATACCGGCCAGCGCCGGCATCAGATCGTCGGTCGAAATCTGCCGGTTGCCTTCGATATTGATGGCGGTGATGGCCGGGCGCTCGGTCACGCTGATGACGAGGACATCGCCATCCCGCGAGAGCGCGACGTCATCGAAGAATCCGGTTCGGTACAGGTCGCGAATGGTGCTGCGCGACAGCGATGGGGTGAGCGTGTCGCCGACCTCGATGGGGATGAAACTGAAGACATTGCCCTCGGAGATTCTTTGCAGTCCGTCGACACGGATGTCGGCGATGCGAAAGGTTTCGCCGTGGGCCGATGCAAAGGCGGCGAGCAGCAGGAACAGGAGAAACAGTCGTTTCATATAAAGAGAACTATTGGTTTTTGTGTTGTCGGGCGGTCGGACAAGTGCCGCAGTTTAGGTGATCAGTCGTAAGATGTCGTTAAATATGGCCAGACTCATCAGGGCGATGACCATCAGCAGACCAATGTACTGGCCTGCTATCTGAGTCTGTTCGGAAACGGGCGACCCCTTGATCAGTTCCACAAGGTAATACATCAGGTGCCCGCCATCCAGCATTGGAATCGGCAGCAGGTTGATGATGGCCAGCGACAGGCTGATCAGGCCGAGGAAAAACAGGAACCTGGAAAAACCCATGAGAGCCGATGAATGGGCCATCTGGGCGATGGTGATCGGCCCGGCAATGTTCGACAGGCTGGCCGAGCCGGTGATCATGCGGCCCAGTACGCCAAGCGTCGCCGTGGACAGCCGCCAGGTTTCGCCGACTGCTTCGCCCAGCGCGCTGGCCGGATCATGCCGCAGGATGGTAAAGGCCCGATCGATCAGCGCCTGCAGTTCGGCGTCGGGGGCGGCGGATTCAACGCCGATGACCGGGCGGCCGCCACTGATCTCGGGCGTGACGCGCACTTCCAGTGCTCGGCCGGCACGTTCCAGTTCCAGCGTCATCTGCCGGGGTTGTTCGCTGTCGTCCAGGCCATGCTCGGGAACCAGACGGGCGATGTCGCGCCAGCTCTCGACCGGATGGTCGTTGATGCCCCGGATGCGGTCGCCTGGTTCGATGCCGGCCCGGGCGGCCGGGCTGTCGTCGCTGACATTGCCGATCAGCGCCGGCAGCGCCGGTTGCCACGGCGTGATGCCGATCAGTTCGATGGTGCGCTCTTCCTCGAAGTCGGGCCCCAGGCGGTCCAGCGCCAGGGTCGTCTCGCGGCGCTGGCCGTCGAGCCTTTCCAACTCGACGGTGACGGGGCGGCGATCCAGGGCTGCCGGCATCAAGCCGAGCATGGCGTGCGTCCAGGTTTGCGTGTTGCGCGGTCCGACGCGGGTAATGAGGTCGTGCTCCTCCAGACCGGCCTCGGCGGCAATGCCGCTGGCCTCTCCGACCACCGGGCGCGTTTCCGGGACGCCAACGACGAACATCAGCCAGAAGGCGGCAACGGCGAAGATCAGGTTGAAAGCGGGGCCGGCAGCGACGATGGCGATGCGCTGTCCCACCGGCTTGCGGTTGAAGGCCCGCTCCTTCTCTTCCGGGGCGACCGGCGACTCGCGTTCGTCGAGCATCTTGACGTAGCCACCCAGCGGCACGGCGGCAACCCGGTACTCGGTACCGTCGCGTGCCGTGCGCGACCACAAAGCCGGGCCGAACCCGACCGAAAAGCGCAGGACGCGGACACCGCAACGCCGTGCCACCCAGAAGTGGCCGAACTCGTGAAAGGTGATCAGGATGCCCAGGGCGATCACCAGCCAGATGATGGGTCCGATTATGTCCAGCATGATTGAGAGTCAGACTCCGGATGAGCGGCCCGAATTCCCTTCAGGCCAACCTTTTATTGTAACCGCTTGGGGGCGGGCGATGCGAAGGCGAGAGCGAATCACTGCCCCCAGAGCATGACCGCCAGGGCGAAAAACGGCAGGGCGGCCGACAGGCTGTCGAAGCGGTCGAGTATCCCGCCATGCCCGGGTAGCAGGGCCGAGGTGTCCTTGAGCTCGCGCTGGCGCTTGAGCAGGCTGATGAACAAATCGCCGGCGATCGATATCAGTCCCAGCCCCAGTCCGACCAGGGCGCCGCCGGCAGCGGTAAACGGGCTGTCGGGCAGGAAGGCGGCAGCCAGCGCGGTCATTGCCATCGCGCCAGCGAGGCCGCCGATAGCGCCTGATCGGGTCTTGCCGGGGCTGATGCGCGGTGCGAGCTTCGCGCCGCCGAAGTGACGTCCGGTGAAGTAGGCGAAGGTGTCGGCCGCCGCGATCAGGATCAGCAGCATGACCACCAGCCAGGGCGAGACCGAATGCAGCCAGGCCAGGGCCAGCCAGGCACCGGTCAGCACCAGCGCCAGCACGGCCAGCTTGCCGCCCATCACGCCGGTCCCGCTCCCCCGGCCCAGTTCGGGGCGGCTCAGCCAGGCCAGGTTGAGCAGCCAGATGGCACAGGCCGGTAACAGGGCCCAGTGCAGCGCGGCCGGCGGCAGCCATGACGACAGGGCCAGGCAGAGTCCCGGCAGTGCCACGGCGACGACCATGCGCTGGATCCTGCCATCCAGGCCGGCCAGGCGTGCGGCTTCCCAGCCGCCGGCGCCGGCCAGCAGCAGGGCGGCAGCCACGGCGAAAACCGCAGTCGGCAGCAGGAACAGTGCGCTCAGTCCGATGGCGGCCAGGATCAGCGCGGTGATCACGCGCTGTCTAAGCATGTTTCACTTCACCCAGGCCGCCGAAGCGGCGTTCCCGTCTGGCGTAATCGTTCAGTGCCGCTTCGAAATGCTCGGTATCGAAATCGGGCCAGAGCACCTCGGTGAAATACAGCTCCGTGTAGGCCAGTTCCCACAGCAGGAAATTGGACAGCCGGGTTTCTCCGCCAGTGCGAATGAACAGGTCCGGCGGTGCCAGATCGCCCAGCGCCACTTCGGCACCGAGGCGTTCGGTGTCGATCTGTTTGCTGTCGAGTTCGCCACGTGCGACCGCTTCGGCCAGCCGGCGCGCGACCGCGGCGATATCGGCGTGAGCGCCGTAGTTGACGGCCACATTGAGCAGCAGGGCGTTATTGTTGCGGGTGCGCTTCTCGGCCCGCGCCATGCCATCGCGCAGTGCCGCGTTGAAGGCGCTGCGCTCGCCGATGAAGCGGATACGGACACCGTGTTCGTCGAGCTCGCGGACTTCGCGGTTGAGTGCCCGCAAAAACAGCTCGAGCAGCTTGCGGACTTCGCTTTTGGGGCGCGACCAGTTCTCGCTGGAGAAGGCGTAAACGGTGAGGATGCCGATGCCGTGCTTCAGGGCGGTTTCGATGGTGCGCTTGAGCGCCTCGCTGCCGGCTTCATGCCCATCGGTGCGCGGACGCCCCTGGCGGAGCGCCCAGCGACCATTGCCATCCATGATGATGGCGACGTGTTCGGGCAAGGCAGCGGGGGAAGTCACCGATCAGATTTCCATCAACTCCCGTTCCTTGACCGCCACCAGTTCGTCGACCTGGCCGACGTACTTGTCGGTGAGTTGTTGCACCAGCGTTTCGCCACGCCGGACGTCGTCCTCGCTCAGCTCCTTTTCCTTGAGAAAGTCCTTGAGCTGGTTGTTGGCATCACGCCGGATGTTGCGAATGGCGATCTTGGCCTGCTCGCCCTCGGCATGAACCACCTTGGCCAGTTCCTGGCGGCGCTCCTCGGTCAGCGCCGGCAGCGGCACGCGGATGTTGGCGCCGGAGGTGGCCGGGTTGAGCCCGAGGTCGGAGGTCATGATGGCTTTCTCGATCTTGCCCACCATGGACTTGTCGAACGGCACCACGCTGAGGGTGCGCGGGTCCTCGATGTTGACGTTGGCGGCCTGGTGGAGCGGTACTTCCGAACCGTAGTAATCGACGGTTACGTGCTCGAGCAGGCTGGGGTGGGCGCGGCCGGTCCGGATCCTGGCCAGCTCGGTCTTGAGCGCGGTGATGCTCTTGCCCATGCGGGCGTCGGCATCCTTCTTGATATCATCGAGCATGAAACACCTCTTTTGAGTTCAGCGCCGAAAAGCAGATGAATAAACCTGCAGATTGTAGCCGGGCGGCCTGCTAGCTGACCAGCGTCCCGACGTTGTCGCCCTGGATCACCCGCCCCAGCTCGCCGGCACGGCTGAGATTGACAATGCGGATGGGCATGGACTGATCGCGGCACAGCACCACGGCGTTGGTGTCCATGACTTCGAGTTTCTTCTCGATCACCTCGTCATAACTGATGTGATCGTAGCGGGTTGCATCGGCATCCTTGACCGGGTCGGCCGAGTAGATGCCGTCGACCTTGGTCGCCTTGATCATCAGGTCGGCGCCAATCTCG
>SLIA01000288.1 GCA_007135935.1 Wenzhouxiangella sp. | reverse complement strand
CGAGAAGGGCTCGACCTGCCGGAAGTCTCTTTGGTTGCTATCCTGGATGCCGATAAGCAAGGCTTTTTGCGTTCGGGAACAGCCCTGATCCAGACCATCGGGCGAGCTGCCCGACACATTCACGGCCAGGTGATCATGTACGCCCAGAACATCACCGACGCAATGCAGCAAGCGATTGATGAGACCAACCGCCGCCGAGCCATTCAAGTTGCCTACAACGAGGCTCACCATATCGAACCCGCCAGTGTGGTCAAAGCAGTGCGTGACCTGACCGACCGCTTGGCCAGGGCTGCGGGCGCCGAAGAGGGCGAAGGAGTGCGCGGGAAAGCCAGTAAACTGGAGCAAAAAGAGCTTCAGCGAATGATCAAGGAATTAGAGGGGCAAATGAAAGCAGCCGCCAGGGAGCTGGAATTCGAACGGGCTGCCCTGCTGCGCGACCAGGTCTATGAATTGCGGGCTATGCTGGCAGATGAATCTGATTTGCCACCATGGAAAAAGGTGCAATTGCTTTCAGGCGGTGAGGGATGATCACGCTCACACTTCCAGGCTAACACTGGACGTATTGAGCAAGACATCTAAAATTTTTTCTACTTGGCGTTAAGCCGTCGATAAAACTTTGAAGCCTTTAAATTCACCCCGACCCTCGGAATAATCATAATCAACATTCTTAACTTCTGAGCTGATCGGCCCTTTGCGCAAATCTGCTAGTAGTCGGTTGAGATGCTCCAGTTCCCCCTCCGCCATTACTTCAACCCGCCCGTCATGTCGGTTACGCACCCAACCTGCCAGGTTATTCGCCTGTGCAGATCTGAGCACAAAAAAACGAAAACCTACCCCCTGGACAAAGCCTTCAACAAAAGCATGTAACCGTTGTGTTTGTTTTTCACTCATAACCTCACCCTTAATTTATTATGGGAATGCAGGGAATGGGACAGCCACCAAATCATGTATGCATCATCTAAGCTTATCACCCACCGCTGACAAATCCCAATGTATTTTTGCCAGTCAAAAATTATAGCCTGGTTGGATTGCTGACTTAGTCAATACTGCCTTCGTCTTCGTCAATCCAGGAATCCAAGACATCTTCATCGAAAGCCATCAGATCGAATTGGGTCACCTGCTCAGTGAAATCCAAGTTTTCGAGGGCTTCCTCTAAAAACTGGATCTCATCGATATCATCCGTTTCAGCAATGGCATTCTCAATCATCGAACGCACCCCTTCACCGCCGATTTTTGAAAGCGCCCAGACGATGGCGTAATAAATGTCATCATCATCCGTTCCCTCTTCCATTAAATCGAAAAGCGGCTCTCTGGCGGCTTTTGCTTCCAGTTCACCGGCAGCCCGAATGGCTTCATAACGAACAATGGAATCCGGGTGATCCAGCATTCGCAGAACATGATCAACCCATCGCCTGTCATAGGAACGCCCCATGGCGCATAACGCACTTTGCAGCCATTCCTCATCGTTTTTATCGTAGGCACGCTGGATAAAATCTGGCACCTCCGAACGCCCAGTATAACCAAGGGATTCCAGCGCACGGCGGCGCACCGTGGTGTCAGGCGCATCGAGATGCGCTTTGATCAGGCTTTCCAATACACTCTGGTAGGTTGATGCTGAGATTTCCTCCAGTTCGCCCAGGTAGACAAACTTCCCTAAGGCAGTGGCTGCAGCGGCACGCACAATAGCTTCAGGATCCTCTTTGAGGAGTTGTAAAAGCTTAGGAACCAGGGATTCTTTTTGTGATTGCCACAACAGGCGAACAGCGGTAGCCCGGGCAACCGGGTCATCGTCCTCAAGGCACATGATGGCGACTAGATCAAAGTACAGCAGGGTGTCACTTTCAGCCAGGTTTTCCATGTCTTCCAACAGACCCCGGCGACGTTCAATCCAGACTTCAGGCCAAACATCAGACAACAACTGCAGATCTTTAGGGGCTATATCCGAGAAAAAATAAACCATCGTCGGTGGGAAAGGCGCATCATTATTTAAAAGCGCTGTTTTGATGGCATCAAATTCATAGGTTTCTTGATCAGCTTTGTTCATTCTTCGTCTTTCCTTAAAATTAAACTACCTGGGTATCACGATCGGGCTGGTGAAATCAAGGATGGTAATGACGACCATTAAAAGGATCAGTAAGAAGAAACTGATTGTATTGACAGCATTCTCCCATTCCTGTGGGATGCGTTTACCCAAAATCAGTTCTGGAAGGGTGAACAAGATCCGACCGCCGTCCAGGGCCGGGATGGGCAAAAGGTTGGTGATCCCCAAAGCCAAAGAGATATTGGCGATGATCGATAATGTAAAGACCGGGAGTGGCTCTGCGGTGGGTATGGCTGTTTCCTGGTCCATTTCAACCGCCTGGCTGTAAATATCATAAATGCCCTTGTAACCAACCGGCCGCGCCAGGCTGGGATCAACCGTGCCACGGATCAACCTGATTGGCAGCATGAGGGTTTCTCGGATAATGAAGCCGGTTGCCTCAAAGGCGTAACCCACCGACTGGAAGAAAGGTGTTGGTTTAAGGGGATTGCTTAAAGCGACTCCCAT
>SLIA01000210.1 GCA_007135935.1 Wenzhouxiangella sp. | reverse complement strand
TTCAGCGATAATTTTATCTTTTTCGTCCATGCACCTCTTTATAACAGAGAACATGGCATCGCACAAGTTGCCTATTTTAACATTTTCAGATTTTTATGAAAAATTTCTGTGAACGGTTACAATTATTTTAGTTTCTCCCCGTCGGATTCGCTTAAAAACGCGTCCTCAGAGTGAAGGAGATTGAAGGCGAAATGAGCCGATACCCATAGACTTCATGGCGGGATGTGGAAGCGATTTTATTGACTTTGTTTAAGTCCCGATCAAACCAACCCAGAACATTGTGTGCGTGAACGCTGAAATCCACGTTTTTTGAAAATTGATACCGGAGTCCAAGGTTTAGAAAAACGCTCGGTTCGAAAGGGTCGTCGAAGCCGCTGACGAAGCTGTTCGACTCGACCGAGTGGCGGTACGCGGCAAAATCTTTTCCGCCCGACATACCCCAATAGGTGTTCAGAGAGCCGTTGACGCTCAGCTTTTCGTCCACTTGATAATTGCCCGTTATCTTTGTCACATGGTCGTTCCAACTGGCCAACCCATCGCCGCCATAGGGCTTGGCGGAGATCATCGATTGGGTACCTGGGTTCTCCAGTTTAAAGTCAATCAGGCTTGTGTAGCCGTGCGAAAACGTAACCGCGGATTTGTCTGTTTTGTGGGTCAGTTCCAATTCCAGGCCCCACAGCTTCAAATCGCCCAGCGGCTCGGTCGAATCACTTGAGCCGGACCAGGCCACGACGCTGTGATCGGAGTAAAAGGCGGACGCGGCAAACCACAGGTTCCGGGAGTGCTCGCGTTCCCACCGCAACTCAAGCGATTCCATTGACTCATAGTCGCTCTTTTTGCCGGTGCTGTCATGTGCTTTTTTCATTTCTTCGGCCGTACTGGCCCGAACGGCTCGCTGCAGGATCAGCTTGAGTGTATCGGGATCGGTCGGTCGGTAGATCAACGCCATTTTCGGCGACACCATCGGCCTGGTGAAGGTGTGCCAGTCAATCCGACCGCTGGTAAACAGGGTCCATTGATCCGCCAGTGTCCACTGGTGCTCACCCATAATCGCATAATTATCCGTGGACCACCGGGGCATCCTGTCATTATAGCCAAACACCTGGGATTGCGGTTCTTTATCCGGATAGCCCAGCGAGGCCAGCCCGAATTCTTTGTGCAGCCATTCGCCGCCGAAGGCAAACGAATGGTCCGGATTCGGTGTCCAGTTGGAAATGACCCGGGTGTGATACTTGTCCTGTCGATGCGAATCGATATCGCGGGCACGATGGCGGACAAAATCAAACAGTGAATAGCTGAACGAGTAGTCAATATTCAGCGTGTCGGAGAGGTGGTATTTGTTCCCCAGAAACAGGCTCAATTGATCATACGCCATTCCCTGGTCGAGATAGCCGCTCCACCCGAGTGATTTTAAAAATGCCGAATAGTGCTGGCCGCCGCGGGTGTAACGCGCCCAGAGGTTCAGGTCGTCTTTGGTATAATGCAGATGAACCTTCGCTTTGGTGCGATCGCGAAACGAGGCGTTATGTTTTGCCAGTTGCGAAAAGGATCTGGGGCGGGTTCCGGAATAGTCGGTTCCAGACAGACTGTAGGGCGCCGACGAGACATAGGGCGCATCGGACTGGTGCATACCCGGTTGTTTGGCAATTCCGACATAGCTGAATAAACGGCCTTCATCGTCAAATTTCCTGCCGTATTTGAATTCCGAACTGTAAAATTCGTCAATGGCGCCGACCCGGTTAATGACCTCGGTGCCCTCAAAGGTCTCCGCCGTTTCCGTTATCAGATTGATGAGCATAACCAGCGCACCGGGGCCGTACAGGGCGCTGCCGGCACCGCGCACGACTTCGATCCGCTGAAGGTCCGAAAGCATCGGCAGGTCGCGTTCGCTCAACGCACCGTAATGCATCCGTTCATTCATAATTTGGCCGTTGACCAGAAGCAGATATTTGTCATCCCGATCGAAGATATTACCGCGAATTCCAATGTGCTGATAGCCCCAACTGTGAAGGAACATCTGGAAATTCGGCACATAGATATCCAGCAGTTCGTCCAGGCTGCGCGCGCCGGAATTTTCGATCTCCTGCCGGGAAATAACGGTAACCGCCGCTGGGCGGTTGCGTGTGGATGTTTGGGTTAATGTCGCGGTGGGCCGAATCTCGATTTCCATCAATTCTTCAATTGACAGGCTCATCAAGTCTATCGCTGACGTTGACGTTTCGGCATTCAGTGGTTGAGGGATACCGAAGCCAACTACAAATACCAGCAGTATCAGGTTTTTTGTGTAGCCGTTCATCCAAAATATCCTTAATTATTAGTCTGATAACCGTTGGCGCCAGGTCGCATTGCTTAAAGTACATCCTTGGCTAAGGGTGCTTATCGTTATTGGTGAATGCCTTCTTAACAAAGAACGGAAAAATTCGTAAATTTTTGGTTCATCCGGTTAATGCGTAGATGGTTTTGTGGAGGTGGAGGATTCTGAGGTTGAGGTAGTCTTCGTCTCTGAAGCCACAGGCGGCTCGCTGGAGCAGGCCGATCTTGCGGTTTGT
>SLIA01000319.1 GCA_007135935.1 Wenzhouxiangella sp. | reverse complement strand
GTAAGCTTCCGGGGGAGTCTTCATCCTGGGCAAATTGGGTTACTCCCCTGTCGGTGACCCGATAAAGACCGCTCCCTTCAACCCCGAGCCAGATATGACCATAGGAGTCTTCGATAATGGTTTTAACCTTGCCGTTTCCGATTGCACCCCTTGAAGTTCCCCGGTGGCTGAGAAAAATCGCGTCCTGCTGTTTGGGGTTGTAGCGGTTCATGCCTCCGCCGTTGGTACCTATCCACCAGAGGCCGGTGGAGTCTTCCAGAAAAGAGTAGGCCACATCGTGGGATAACGAATCAAGTTCTCCGGGGTTGTGTTCCGCCCGGACGGATGTTTGGTCCAGGGGATTAAAAATAAAAAACCCTCCCCCCCAGGTGCCGGTCACTATTCTTCCGTCCGACACTGCTTTCACAAAATATATCCGGTCATCAGAAAGAGGAAAGGTTTCACCATTGCCGTTAAACTGATCAAATTTGGTCAATCCGCCCCCCCAGCAGCCCAGCCATAGTTTTCCCTCAGCGTCTTCGGTAATAGACATGACAAAGTTACCGGCAATGGATTCCGGGTTTTCAGGATCATGGGTGTGTTCTATAAAGGAATAGTCTGTCTGTTCATCGGCCGTAATTTCAAGCAGCCCGTTGTGGGTACCCACCCATAGGCGGCCGGTACGGTCCTGATGGATGTCGCGAACAGGGCCGATATCGAAGCGCTGAAATATATTTTGATCCTGGTCTTGATAATTGCCGGTTTTCAGGTTTAAGCCGTCCAGTGTTCCCGCCCATAAACGGCCCCTGTTGTCTCTATATATGGCCGTGACAATATCATTGCTTAGGCTATCCGGTTTTTGGGGATCATTGGAAAATGAGGTGAAATTTTTGCGGACAGGGTCGAACGCGCTGAGTCCGCCGTAGGTGCCTATCCAGATGGTATCATCGTCATCAATATAGAGTGTTTGTATGAGCTGGTGGGGTAATGAGTTTTCTTCAAACGGTTCTGTCTGGTAAATGGTAAAACCATATCCGTCATAACGGTGAAGACCGCCCTGGGTACCGAACCAGAGAAACCCTTTGCTGTCCTGCACAATGGATGAGACCGACAGGTTTGCCATGCCTTCTTTTTGCCCTATTCGGGAAAAACGAATAATTTCATCCCCATGAACGGACTGAAGCCCGAAGGGGCTGAATAGAAGCGCCCCGGTTAAGCAGCAGAGCATGAAAAGGGTCACCTCTTTTTTTCTCATAATTGCTCTGATCATGGTTTTATACGATTTATTCGTCTCTTTCATACGCACCCTATTGTTTATAGGCAGGTGGTGCTGGTCATGACACCATATGTATCCTCTGCTCATATTCTTACTTATTAGTCCCAATTTTTCAATGTTTTTCGCCAGGTTTTTTAATTTTTCTCTAATTAGTTAATATATACGATTAAATCAAAACTTTACTTTTTCTCTGTATTGTGGGACGACGGCTTGTTGCCCGGCTCTTTTGGGTTTGATGAAACTAAAAAGGGGTGATTCCTTGTGAGAATCACATATTTGGAGGCTAATGCGGGAAAAAATTAAAAAAAATCAAGAAAATTTTAAATCACCGTTACTGTTTAGGGTATCTCTCTATATACACGTGTGAATGGATTTCCGGAATATCCCAAAAGTTCTGTTTATGAAAATAAAGGATGATAAGGAGAAATTGTATGAACCCCATTAACTCAATTATTATTGAAGGTAATTTAACCAGAGACCCGGAATACAGCCAAACACCGAAAGGCACTCCGGTGTGCACCCTTTCGCTGGCTTCGAATCGATCATACCGTCTGCAGGATGAACAGAAACGGGAGGTATACTTCTTTTCCGTTGAGGTATGGGCCAATTTGGCTGATGTGTGTAACCAGTACTTGGCAAAGGGAAGAGGTATCAGGGTTATCGGCAGGTTAAAGCAGGACCGCTGGCAGGGAACCGACGGCGGCAACCGGGAGAAGGTTAAAATAGTCGCTGAGCATGTTGAGTTTATGCCCAGACCGAAAAAGAAGGAGGGGGATGATTCAGAGGAGGGTAACGCGGACATGAACGGAAATTCTGATGAATTAGATGAGAATGCAGATGAATTATCATTCTCTTCAGATGATACCGCTGACGAGGTGGATGATGAAAAAGTAGCCGCTGCCTAGTGAGCAGATGGCCTTGCCCGGGCCGATCCGGATTCTTCATGATAGCTCCTGTTTTCTACTATTTTTTAACATATTTTAATGAGCGGCCCGGGCTTTATACTGCATTTCCGTTTTATTTTTCTTTTTGTTATCTTAAACCCCTTTACACTCTTTCTTCCCGGGTATAGCATTTTTCTCGATATCTCACTTGAGTATCTTGCTTAAGTATTTCCCTTGCAGCACGGGGTGCGGAAAAGAGTGTTATTTAAGAAAAAGAAACCTTTGACACCTAAAGAAATTGAAAAAACGGTTGAAAGAATCAGAGAAGGCTATAACCATCTCATTATTGATTTTATCCAACCCCCGTCAGTTAAAAACAAGTTTGAACAACGCTATTTCGAGGCCCGCAAGG
>SLIA01000044.1 GCA_007135935.1 Wenzhouxiangella sp. | reverse complement strand
TGCTGATTCCGCGGCACGTCCACAAGCACCCAGACCGGCTGCGTGGCGCCCGGGTCCTGCGGCGGTTCACTCATCAGGCCATCGAAGTACCGGGCTCCCCGCCTCGCATCCTGCTCCACGGCGTAGCGGACCTGAAGTGAGTCGGCCGAAATCCGCTCGCCATCGGGGCCGCTCAGCGTACCGATGCTCGCCCGTACTTCGCCCAGCGGCTCGGGTCCGCTCAGCACGACCTGCCCCGAGGCCGATCCGCCGCGGGGGGCAACCATCCGCATCGGCCGAAGCGGGTCGAATGGATTGGCGTGGTCAAGGCCGATCGGCGAGACGGCCACGTGTTTGACGTTCCATGTGGCACGGAACGGCGCCCTGCGGCTCGTATCGGAGGTGATCGTGTCGAAGGGAAGGGCGTTCCACAGCCGCACATCCTTCAGCGCCTCTTCATAGGCAATCACGCCCCGGCCGGACTCGCTGGTAAGGGTCACCTCGTCGAGCGCCACGTTACCGCCCTGCAGCCGAATCGCCAGGACGTTGCCGCCCTCGCGAAGCACATCGGACGGCACCCGCTGGGTGAGGGTCCGGGATCTGCGATCCTGACTGGTAATCTCATGTCCGTTGACAAAGACCTCGGCCTGGCCGATATGCTTCACAGACAGTTGCAGATCGTCAACGGCGTCCGGGTCCGCCACTCCGAAACGGCTGCGCACGACAAGCTCACGCCTGCCGCCCCGGTCCCTGGCGTCGCTGCCGAGAAAGTTTTCCAGATCGGTGGCGAACCGACCCCAGACTGAATCATCGAACTCGGCTTCGTGCCATCCTTCCGGTGGCGCTGGCGATTTCTCCCCATCACGTTCCACAACCAGCCAGATGCGCCATGGTGTGTGGCTGTCGATCAGTTCAACCCCTTCATCGGCGCGGACGGTACCCGGAGCGAAAAGGCACACCACAAACGCGGCCAGAAGTATCCAACCTTTCCACATCGAACAGGCGCGACCACCGCGATGCATCCAAGAGAAGTTGACCATGAGTTGACTCCTTATGAGCCGGGGGACACCCCAGCTGACCTTACAATGCACGACCCCTGTCGTTACGTTGACGATTCCAGGCATTTGTTCGAATGATCATCAAGGGCCGATGGTGCCGGGCAACCGGGCACAGTCGGTCGGTGGCGGCCGGCCCGGCGCCGGTTGGTGCTGGTCACCAGACCGGCGCCGACGCCGACGGCCACCGCGTTACTCAAACACGACCTTCTCACCGTCGAAGCGGATGGTCCGTTCGCCGACCTGCACGCGGGCGTCGAGGCCTTCACCGTCGACGGTGACCTTCGGATGCTCGTCGTCCTCGCTGAGGGTCAGAACGACGAAGTACTTCCCTTGGCCCTCTGCGAACAGGGACTCGCTGTGGATTCGGCTCACGTTGCGCTTGTAGCGCATGACCTCTTCCCATCGCTTCTCGAAGCTCATGGACACATTGCCCGGCTCGACGAACGTGCCCTGAAGACTGCCTCCGTTCTCACCGTCGATTCGGAAGCGCTGCCCGTCGACCGTGGTATCGTCCCGGTCGAGCTGCTCGGTACCGCTGTGCAGGACTTCGCCCACGTTGTAGTCGATCACCTCGCCGCGCCACCGGACGCCGTGTTCCCGAGTCCCTTCTTCGACATCCTCGGCTTTCCCGATCGTTTCCCGGCCGCTGTCAAGCTGCCAGGCCCACAGCGAGTTGTCGACATCATCAACTTCGCCGATGCCGGAGATCTCGTCCACGATGACGATCAGGGCAGGCGCGCCGCTCTTGCCGCTGTAGTCCACGCCGATCGACCGCAGGCCCGACAGCCCCGTCTCGGCAAAGGCGACCGGACGGCGGACGCTGCCGTAGTTCTCGTA
Organism: Wenzhouxiangella sp.; assembly: GCA_007135935.1. Lineage (GTDB taxonomy): Bacteria > Pseudomonadota > Gammaproteobacteria > Xanthomonadales > Wenzhouxiangellaceae > Wenzhouxiangella. Next base: position 8,430 of record SLIA01000044.1, on the reverse strand, counting down.
GAGCGAACCTTTCCCGCTCGATCCGGCATAAACATCGGACATGTCGATGGTTACCACGCCCGATCCGTCTTCCTCGCTCCGGGCGTATGCGACCTTGCCGCAGGCACCGGTATTGATATCGGCCCCGGGCAGGAACACGAGGTTTTCGCCGAAATGGAAGGTGCCGGGGTTGCTCCAATGCTCGCCCAGGCCCGTGACGCGGAAGGTGCCGGCGTTGTCTCGCCCCCCGGCACCGGAGTGATAGGCCCTCGCCCAGAGCTGGACGAGGAAACCATCCTCATCGTCCCAGCTATCGCGGAAACCGTAGTACCCGAATTGAGGCGCTTCCCACGTCAGCGGCATGGACTCGGCGGGGTGCTGCGGGATCATATCCATGGGATAGTTAACGAAGACCCACAGCGGGTGTGTGTCGTAATCGCCGTAGTTACCATGAGTCCGGCCGGGGCTGTGAAGGAGCTTGTCCGCATCTCCGGGGCCTTCAGCGCCCACATGGCGATGCCAGAACCACAGTGCTGCCGGTTGCCAATCCTCGGGGATGATCGGGAACATCGCCGCGAAGAAATCGCCGGTCAGGTCCCGCGTCTCGTGATAGACGTTGCGGATGTAAAGGTCCGGCTCGCCAACAATCTCCTGCATGAGGTCATCACCATCGTCGCGATAGACGCGGGTGAACATCTTGAACGGCAGGTAGTGGGTCACATCATTCAAGCCTGACACCTCGCGGCCCAACACGTTGCGGTAGGCGGTGGCGTACTTGTTCGGGCCTTCGTGCCCCATGGGGAACACGGTGCTGCCCTGGGCGCCGCCGGCGCCGATGCCTTGCTGGTAGTTCAGCCGCATCAGCATCCGCGTTCGTTCGAACAGCCTCGTGAACCTCAAGTCGGCGCCGCCGGTGCGGGTCCACTCATCGTGGTTGTGTTGCCACACTGCCAGCCGCCTTTCGTATCGGTTCCGGGCGGCCTCGATGCCCTCCTGTGCCTCCTGCTCGGAGACCTCGACCAGGCGCGGCTCCATCGCGATCACGCCCCACGGATTCGTTACACCGATGCCGATCTGGACCATCATGGGGTACAGCCCCGGCTCGATGCGGAAGTAATCATTCTCCTGAAGGCGAACCCCGTTGAGATATACGGTTGCCCCGCTATCCGTTTTCAACTGCACCCACCGCGGCTCGTCGTTGCGGATGACGGTGAAGAAGTAGCTCTTGCTGTGATACTCGCGATCAATCGCGGTGGTGATGTTCAGCTTGGTTCGCCCACCGGTGTAGCTGCTCTTCCAGAGGTGATCTTCGTCCATGGCCTTGAACTCGGCCGTCTTGTCCTCGTATCGCACCTTCGTGCCCACTTCCGGGCGCGCCTTGCCAACACCGCCGAGATCGCCCAGGTGGTCGGTGTGGCGCGGCTGGAAGCCTCCGACGTAGATCCACTCCCGCGGCATCTCATCGTCGTCGAAATCCACCACCGGCACATCCTTGCCCGGCGTGTAGTCGGCGTCGGCCGAGACGGTCGCATCCCCCTCACCCAACGCCAGGTGCGCCTCGGGGCGCTGCGGCTCCGGCCCCTGCTCGCCCAGGACAGCCAGGGCAGCCATCGCCGCCCCGTAATAGATGGTCCCCGGATAGGTCGAGGCCATGTGCCACTGAATTTCTCCATGCATGAAACTGGGGTTATCCATCAGGCGGTTCCCCCAGTCGAGGATGTACTCCTGCACCTCATCGCGGAACGCCTCGTCCCAGGCGTCGTAGCACATGTCATACGCAAGCGCCACCTGCTCGAGCCGCCAGCCCCAGACGCGGGAGCGGACGCCTTTGCTGCCGGAACTGGTGTCGTCCATGTGCTTGACGATGAGTTTTCTGGCCCGGTCGGCGTAGTCCCGCTCACCGGTGAGCTGGTACTTGAACGCCAGCCCCGCCGCGGTGTCCATCCGCTCCATCGCGGCCCGGCCCAGCGGCGTGTCCATCCGCTCGCGCAGCTCCGGCAGGTCCTGCTCGCGGAACAGCAGCCGCGGATGCTCGCCCGGCTCGACGGGCTTGCCGGCTTCCTGCCTCGGCAGCCAGTTTCCAGTTGCCCGGCCCTTGACGGCGTGGTCTCGGAACGTGCTTTCAAAGCGACCCTCGTAACCACCATTTTCAGCCGGTGAGAGCGTGACCTCGTACACAGCCCGGCCGCCGCGCACCCATGGGTCACCCTGGATGCTCATCTGCACCGTCAGTGCCAGTGTGTCGCCGTCGGTCTCGCTCCCGGTCACCACGCCAGTGTGATGGGAGCGGTTGAAACTACCCCCTAATCCCAATACGCGTCCCCAGTCGTCGCCGCTGCGGCTCAGCCACAAAAGCAGGGCCCTGTCGCGATCGCCGCCCGGCTCATCGCCAACGAACAGCGCGTTTTCCAGCACCAGATGAAACTCCTCGGATTCACCGAGGCCCGCGCCGGCCGCCGGCGAGGCCGTACCGGCCACAAGGCCCAAAGCGGCCACAATGGATACCATCAGGCATCGATACATGACTGTCTCCTTGAACAGTTTGAACCGTGTTAAGGAAAGGGGTGAAGAAACTAATGGTTCACGTAAATTCATGGTCTACCTCAGAGAGAATGCGGCGACCAGCCACACCCGCGCCTTATGTCATCACTCGGGTCAATCCACTTTCCACAGGCCGTCACAGTGGATGCTGCGGTCGTTGCGGATAACTGTCCAGTCGGCCGGCTACCTTGCTGTATCGCGATACCGCGGCATCAGCCCTCCATGCTTGGCTTAACGATCCCCTCGCTTTCCAAGCCCGGTGGACCAACGCACGTGACGAGGGGTTATTGCACGCGGTCGGCATTATTTTTCCCCAGCCGGCGCAGGGCCGTGCCAATCTCGATTGACAACGTCCAAGGCAAACGCATGTTGTTGCCGAACCCGCTGGCTGCGTCAACAGCCGCCTCCGGAAACCCGGCTGTTCACGCAGCCAGCAAACCGACATGGCTTTGCCCTGTACCATCGTCAAAGGCGAGGCCAGGGATACAAGCGGTTCACGCAAGCTCATGGTCTGCTTCATTGCGAATGCGGCCACAAGCCACACGCACGCATTGTCACGCATTGTGTTGTCAGTCGCGTCGATCCGTTGTCCGCAAGTCGTCGGACAGTTGAGACAGTGACGCAGGTTGAGTCGGGGCACAGATACACCCTTTCGATGAAGGCACACCGATGCGGCAATGCGGGGATTCCGAAGCCGGGTGGGCCGTGGCCGCCTTGAAACCCCGAGGGGCTGCGCGCGACCGGGAACAAACTGTACACCTGAACCGGATCCCGCATCTATACGTGTTTGCGTCAATGTGCGCACGTTTTGCGTACGACTGCCCCGCGCGGCGGCGATGGATGGCTTGACAGCGCGAAAGGGAAGCGGCGCGGACGCCGAGGACAAATATCCCGCCCCGGTGCGCGGTCGGCATCAGGCGAATCGTGCGGCCGGCGCCTGCGGGCTCGCGCTGTGGCCGATCGGCCGCTTTTCGCCCGTTCCCGCCATCCCCGGCGGTCGCGCATCGCACGGCGCGCCAAAAACCCGCGCACGTGGATATCGGCCTCATCGGCGCCCTTCGAGTTCATCGAGCGCATCGTTGAACGCCGCCCAGTTGCGGTCGACGTTGGTGCTGTCGATGATGTCGAAGGTTTCCTGGGAATCCACGAACCGGGCTGAGCCATCGCCATGCATCACGCTCCAGCCCGGCCGCTCCGCGTGGGCGGTGGCGCTGGGCGTCAGGAGGATGTCACTGCCGAGAATGCGGCCCGATCGCGCATCGTCGAGGCGTTGAATGAGACGGTTGCCACTGTTGTCAGCGCGGGGATTGAAAAAGTAGCCCACCCGGATCCCCGTGTCACCGAAGCCCGGCGGTGATTGGGGCGTTGGCCAGGGGGTGTAGTCGTCAAACGTGAAACCTTCGGTCGTAAACGATGGGCAGAAGAGCACCTTGGGCTCCTGGAGGTAATCCCCGGGGTGCAGGTGTCCGAGGTTGCGCCACTCATCCCGGTGGTGGTACCACCAGTACGCCTGGTGTGGGCGCCCGAGCCGGTCGGTGCCCATCTGGTCGTTGCTGAGCCGGATATAGGGGAACCAGTTGTGGTCGTGGGCATAGGTCACCGCTGCGATCCCCTGCTGGCGCAGGTTCGAGACGCATTGCAGCCGCTCGGCGGTGGAACGCACCGAAGCCAGCGCCGGCAGCAGCAGCGATATCAGCAGGGCGATGATCGAAATGACCACCAGCAGCTCGATGAGGGTGAACCCCGCCGCGCGGCTCACCGGACGGTGGGGACGAGAGGGGGAAGCACTCGATCGCATGGCAGAATACTCCAAGTTCGGCCGCGAACGCGGCCACATCGCAATATCCGATTTGTTGCCCGGCCCGGCTCGCAAATTCCCCCTGCGCCTCACCGCCTCAGATATTGCTGCGGCCCGTCGAATTCACAGGGGGCGCCAAGTTCCGAGCCATGCCACCTCGCGGTGGCGGACGGGAATGTCCACAGCCGCAAGTGACTTGACTTATTATGGCACCTTGGCAGGCGGCCGGCAATACTGGTTTGCGTCAACATGCGCACGTTTTGCGCACGACCCGGGGCCGTCCCGTTCCCCGGTGAGCGGCGAATTTCCAAACACAGTGTCTGCACTCGCTGCAGCCGTGACACATGGGGCCTCTGAAAGACCTCGCAGATACGTCCACCACGATGTCCCTGCGCCATGCAGAGTCGAACTTGACGGGGTTCTTCAGAGGCATCACATGTGAAAACGCCCGGGCCGCATCAACGGTCCCGGGCGAGGACGAGAAGGAAGCTAAGTTCACGATACGGCAATATTGGATACAAGCACCATTGCTGCCGCTTCTCAGTTGCGGCGCCGCCGCAGCAAAACGAGGCCAGCCAGACCAAGCAGCGCCACGCTCGCCGGTTCAGGGATGTAGGTGACCGAGCCCTCGACCGCATCATCGCCGAGGTCGGGAACCCACGTGAACCCCAGATCACGGTTATCCAGGTCCGGATCGTAGATCAGCCCGAGCGAGTGGCTGCCGTCGACGGTCAACATGGAGAAATCGGTTTCCGAGATACTTCCGGCGTGCTGCTCCCTGAGGTCAGTGGTGCTGATCCAGGCAGTGTAATCCGGCCGAAGGTCACCAGCCTCAGATCGGACGGCATAGCCGAGGAAACTCAAGCTCTCCCCGTCTTGCACTTCCATGACGACCTCACCTGTGGTGAAATCAACGATGATATTGAGCGGGCTTCCGGACTGATCGGAAACCTCGTCCCCCTCCTGCGCAACCTGCACCGGCGCCTCGGCGGCAGCGGAAGCGGTTGCAGCCGCGTTGCCGTAGGATTCGCCACCGGTCCACTGCTGGGCAAGCACGGAGACATCATCGAAACCCACGGCACCGTCGCCACTGGCATCGCCCATGATGAAGAGCTTGCCCTCGTCCTCTCCCCCGGTCCAGTTGCGGCTCAGCACCATCACATCATCAAACCCTACGCTTTCACTGCGAGTAAAGTCTGATTGCCTGTAGATGCCGACGGCGAGATAGGTCATGCCTGTATCGTATTCGGTCGGCGATGCGCCATCTGCGAGAACCCATTTGTTATGCCCTTGATTGTCGTTGGCGATGGTAGAACCGTCGCCGTTGATCAACGCACCGGTGCTGTCGTCATAAATGTGCGTCAGCATCGTTGCCGATACGGCCACGCCGTGAATGCTGGCATAACTCGGGTAGGGATCGCCGGCCTCGACGTCGCCGACCTCCCTGTCGCCATCACGGTGAAGGGGCAAGCCGATGCGGGCAAACATCTCATGCCCTGCGGTATCAGCGGCATACACCTCGTGGCCGGAGATGGTCAAGCTCTCACTCTCCGTGCGCCAGGCCGTTATCACCTTCTGGGTCTCGTTGAGTGTGTTATACGCGGAGTCGGCATCTACCCAGCTAGCGCGATGCCCCGAGGCCGCCCGTTGCAGAAAGTAAGTAATATCATCATAATGGCCGTGGATGTTCGGGCTCATTCCGGACGAGGTTTTGCGAGTATTGATGTTGGGGCGTATCTGTGCTGAGCTTCCTTCCGCTGCATAGTTGTACTTCATGCTTGCGCCCATGTATGTCGGCTCGTGGCGCAACACGTTCCATGGGTCGAGGAAGGTGCCATGGTCGTTGAACGCGTTGCCATCCACGTCCGTTCCCAGCACATCGATGTGCCAGGACAAGCGCTGGTTGTTCCCGAAGGCCATGTCGGAAAACGTGTGGGTCTCAATGACCACGATCTGGCCCGGCGCAACGTCCACGGGCGAGAAAGAACCGATGGCGCCGTTCCATTGTTCGTCCTGGTGTGTAAACGGAGTGCCTGTCGAGGCCGGCATTAGAGCCGTGATGCCGCGGCGACTGTCCCCGACCAGGGCGCCATTGCGTGTGGACAGGTTTGTCATCCCGTCCGTGAAGTCCTCCTGCACGACGATCCCGCCGCCGTAGGCAGGGCAGACCAGAAGTCCCGCGGAAGCGATTGCCAGTAATGCGTTTCTGTGATGGGTCATGGTGAACCTCCTTGGATGAAAGGAAAGACAGAGAGAATCCGCCCGGGATCGGGCGAACTGAATCACGCACTTCCATTAAGCGTGCGGGATTCGACATACGAGAACGAGTCACAACGGCTTTGCTGCGAGAAATCCACCTCCTTGCTTGAAACTACCGACTGGGATCCACTCGTTGGCCCACACCGGATTGCTCGACGTGAGCAAGCCAGCGCGCCCAGCCGGAACACCAACACATTGAGCCAGCACATAAGCAGCCTCAATTGTCCTTATTGCGGTGACTGCGCAGACGCTCGGGAAAATCCAGACAGTCACTGTTGCACTTTGACAAAAGTCGCGGACTCACTTGCACTGTGGTGAAAACAGTTCGAGACTTGAGCAGTGAGCCCTCCAAACGACTCTCCAACATGATGTAACGATACCGTCATCTGATCCCCGCGCCTATACATGTTTGCGTCAATTGATGCCCTTTTTGCGCAAATGGCGCCAGATGCGTGCGGATTTCCGGTGGTGTCACCCGTTTTCTGGCCGGGTGCCCCCCGGTCCGGACAGTAAGGTGGTGGAGGAAGGTACCTTCGGGGAGCGACAGTCCCGGTTTCGCCAACGGGGCGCATGGCCTCCGCATAGGCTTTAAGGTGATGCCATAATCGCCTTTAGGAGTTAGTGTTGCTTCACCGCCCTAAAGGTGTTGGCGCGCCGGAATTGCGCATCGGCGCGGCTGTTGGGCTATGCTGGCTGAAATGTCTGCCAGAAGGCTGAAATGCATTGCTCTGCACGTCGATTCGGTCGGTGCTTATGGCCGGGGCGTGCTTTCGGGGATTGCGGCCTATGCACGGGCGCGGCCGCGGTGGCGGCTGTATATCCGGGGCATGCACGGGGCGCCGGAGCTCGAGGATGCGGACATGGGCGGCATGGACGCCGCGATCGTGCAGGATTACGAGGAAAGCGCCCTGCTGCCGCTCTTTGAGCGGGGTGCCCCCTTGGTGCTGGCCGGCAGCCATCGGCCGAGCCGCCCGATCCCGGCGGTGATGCAGGACAACGCCACCATCGCCCGGCTCGCCGCCGAGCATCTTATCGAACGGGGTTTGCGCCACCTGGTGTATTTCGCGCAGAGCACCCATGGCGCTTCCGATGAGCGCGCCCGGACCTTTGTCGAAGCGGCCGAGGCGGCCGGGGCGCAGTGCTGGCAGTATGAAGCGACCAGCGCAGACCCGGCGCAATCCGGCCGGCGCAAGCGCAGCAAAGGCGGCCAGGGCTCCCTGCCGAAATGGCTGGCCTCGCTGCCCCGGCCACTGGGGGTGTTCACCTTCAACGATGTCCGCGCCGTGGCGGTAATCCGCGCGGCCCAGGCCGCGGGCCTGGCGGTACCCGATGATGTGGCCGTGATCGGGGTTGACGATGATTCGCTCGTCGCCGAACAGCTCGAGCTGGGCCTGTCGAGCATTCAGCCCAATGCCTGGCGGATCGGTTACCGCGCGGCGGAGATGCTCGATTCACTTCTCCGCGGCGAGCGGTTCAAGCCGGACCACACCGAGTGCATCCCCCCGCTGGGGGTGATCGCACGCGCGAGCACGGGCACCCTGGCGGTCGAGGATGAGCAGGTGGCGGCGGCGCTGCGGACCGTCCAGCAGCGGTTTACCGACCCGCAGTTGCAGGTCGCCGACCTGCTGGCGAACCGGCCGGTCTCCCGCCGCGCCTTCGAGCGGCGTTTCTTCGAAGCGGTGGGGCGTACGCCCGCCGAACACATCCGCCACATCCGCCTGCGCCGTGCGCGGGAGCTGCTTGCTGATGTGCGCATGCCGCTGGAGCAGGTGGCCACCGCCAGTGGCTTCAGCAGCGCCCGGCTGCTCGGCGTGGTCTTCCGCCGACACATGGGCATCTCACCTCAGGCCTAC